>CAIKHZ010000241.1 GCA_903827375.1 Akkermansiaceae bacterium | reverse complement strand
GGAGCAGCGGCAGGAGCAGCGGCAGGAGCAGCGGCAGGAGCAGCGGCAGGAGCAGCGGCAGGAGCAGCGGCAGGAGCAGCGGCAGGAGCAGCGGCAGGAGCAGCGGCAGGAGCAGCGGCAGCTGGGGTCACCGGGGGATTGCTGCGGTAGCTATCTGGGTTGAGGGGGATGGGCATGGTTGGGCCGTCCTTGGTCACGACGTGATAGGCACCGAGTTTTTGGATGTAAGCGATGAGGGCGACGGCCTTCGTGGTATGGAGGTAGTTGCGGAGGTCACTGCCGGCGAGTTGGGGTTTGGATGGCAGATCGACTTTGGCGGCTACCAGCGATTCGGCAATTTCCTGGGACTGTTTTTCGACTTGTGCGAAGATTTCGTTTTGGTTCATGGCGGGCCAAGGTACTCCGATGCGCACTTGGGCGGCGATCTTGGCAGGCAGGGACTTCACGTCGGCTTCCTGCTCGAAGAGCCAGGGGAAGGCGGGCATGTTGGAGCCTTCGGAAATTCCACGAGGGTTGAGGAAGTGACTGAAGTGCCATTGGTTACCGCGTTTGCCGGCGCGCATGTACTTGTATTCCTTGCCCTGGGCATCCTTTTCCAGAGGGCCGCCTTCGCGGGCCAGATCGGGACCGGTGCGTTTCGAGCCCCACTGATAGGGATGGTCATAGAGCGACTCACCCAGATGCGAGTAATCATCGATGACTCCGGCCCGGCCATAGCGGAGGATATCGGCGGAGAGGGTGCGGATCATTTGTGAGTGACACAGATAGCAACCTTCGGAGATATAGATGTCTCGTCCGGCGAGCTCTAACGGGGTATAGATTTCCTGGAGGCGGCCCTCGACGTTCTTTTCGCGATTGACGATGAGGGTCGGGATAATCTGAACGGCCCCACCGATGGCCGCAGTCACAAACACCAGCACAGCAAAGGGCAGGTAATTTTCAACAATGCGCTCATGCCATTGGGTCCAGCCGTCATTCGAGGACTTGAATGCGAGCACCGCCTTGATCGCAATTAGCACGGTCAACACCAAGGCCGCCTTGTCGGCGTGGGGCGGCAGGAAGAACCACAGCAGGGTGGTGCAGATGCCGAGGAAGATATAGGCGAGCGGATCATTGATGAGGGCTTCCGACCAAGTCATGCCATCCTTGCGCTTGGGCTCTAGCACAACCACTTCAACGGATTCATTGGATGGACTGCCGGAGCGCGCGGTTTTCCAAATGTTGAAAGCCAGCATCACGAAGCCACTGAGGTACAGGATCCCGCCGATGACCCGGAAGATATAGTAGAGCTGGATGTTTTCGAGCGTTTGGAGGAACGTGTAAACCAGCGTGGCACCGTCGGGCTTGAATTGGCTGAGCATCAGGCCTTGGGAAATGCCCGAGAACCACATCGCCACGATGTAGAGCAACACACCCACCAAACCGATCCAGAAGTGCATGTCGGCCATGGCCTTGGACCACAGCTGGGTTTTCCAGAGGCGCGGGGCCAGCCAGTAGAACATGCCCGCAGCCATGAACCCGTTCCAACCTAGAGTGCCGGAATGGACGTGACCGATCGTCCAATCGGTGTAGTGGGACAAGGCATTGACCGAGCGGATGGCCATCAGCGGCCCTTCGAAGGTGGCCATACCGTAGAAGGTGACACCGGCGACGAAGAATTTGATAACCGGGTCGCTGCGCAATTTGTCCCAAGCGCCGCGCAGGGTGAGCAGGCCGTTGAGCATGCCGCCCCAAGACGGTGCCCACAGCATCAGTGAGAAGAGCATGGCGAGGTTTTGCAGCCACACCGGCAACGCGGTGTTGAGCAGATGGTGCGGTCCCGCCCAAATGTAGATGAACACCAACGACCAAAAATGCACGATCGAGAGCCGGTACGAGTACACCGGCCGGTTCGCCGCCTTCGGCATGAAATAATACATGATCCCCAAAATTGGGGTGGTTAGGAAGAACGCCACCGCGTTGTGCCCGTACCACCATTGCACCAAGCCGTCCTGCAGGCCCCCGAAAATCGGATAGGAATGGGTGAAGGACGTGGGCAGCGACAAGTGGTTAACCACGTAGAGCATGGCCACGGTGATGATGGTGGCCATATAGAACCAGAGCGAAACATAGAGGCTCGGTTCATTGCGCTTGGCCACAGTCCAGAAGAAATTGATAGCGAACACGACCCAGATGAAGACCACGGCGAGGTTGATGGGCCAAATGAGTTCGGCGTATTCCTTGCCGCGGGTAAAGCCGGCGGGCAGCGTCAGCGCGGCGGCAACAATGATGAGCTGCCAACCCCAGAAGTGAATCGCCGTGAGCCGGTCCGAGGCGATGCGAACCTTACAAAGCCGCTGCGTCGAGTAGTAAATCCCGGCAAACATCATGTTGCCGACAAAGGCGAAAATCACCGCGTTGGTGTGCAGCGGCCTCAGCCGACCAAACGTCAGATAGGAAATGCCGTCGGTCTGGATAAATGGCCACCAGTCCCAGCCGAATTTGGCGGTCAGCCAATCATGCAGCGGTTTGGTCATCACTTCCAGAATATGCCCGTTCATTTGCCACCACGAGAGCTGGCTACCCACCAGCACCCCGAGGGTCATGCCGATGATTGCCCAAAAAATGGAGGCGATCATGAAGCGCCGGACGGACGTGTCGTCGTAAGTGATGGTGGTGGTGGTCATGGCTTGGGGCAGTGGCTGAGGGGCGGGACGATGGCGTCAGAGGAGGCTGGGAAAGTCGGTTGTGGTGGCGGGTGCCGGTGAGCTGGGGGGGGCAAGGTCCAGCGGCAAGAGTGAGTCACGCTCCGGGCTGGAACGCCGACTGCGGCGAACTTCCGCTGCAAAACACACGATAAATATTCCGGCCAGACAGACGGAAATAAAAATGGTAAGTGCCAGCACGTTCACGGCGCGCACCATAAAAACGACTGCGGGAAATGCAAGCATCGGCGTGGGTTTTGTCAAAAAAAGTTCCTTACAATCCGTGCAACTGATCCAATTTCCGGTCGTGGGCGTTGAGCCACTCGAGGAAAACGTCCCCAACGATCTGCGGCAGACAGGTGATTTGGAATAAACCCGGGTTGAGAATGATGTGGCACTCGGTGAGTCCGTCGGGCGGAAGACCAATGCCAACATGAAAAATATTCTTCAGTCCGCGGGTGGCTGCCGCAGCCAAGGGCGAGTCAAATACCAGATGGCCGCGGATGGCCAGCGCCGTCAGGGCCCGCTGGACGCCAAAGGGCTGGCTGTGGGGATTGGGGGCGCTTTCCTCCTTCAACCCGAGCAGGTGGCGGTGGCGGGGATCCTCAGCAATGAGAGGCACCAAATCGGGCTGGAGGGCCAGCCAGCGGCCGTCGCCGGCATCGTCATATTCGTTCAGATAGGCGGCAATGTCGGAGCAGAGCCGCGGGCTGAGCGGCGGCGGAGTGCCGTGCAAGACAATGGAACAGGCTGGCGACGAATCGGGCGCGGCAGCGAGCAGCCATTGGTGAAAAAGGGCGATAGGAGGGACGGCGGACATGACGCAATCAGGCAGTTACAGAAAATATCATGCACGAAATGATGGCCATAGGCTCCGCGCCGACTCTGGAAGGGTGCGCGGATTTTCGGAAACCGGCTTTTTCGCTACATGCGGAAGTCCTCACCCAGATAGTGTTTGCGGGCGATCGGATCGTCCACCAGTTCGAGGGAAGCCCCCTCGAGGATGACGCGGCCGTCGTGGATGAGGAAGGCGCGGTCGGTGATGGTGAGGGTTTCGCGCACCGAATGGTCGGTGATAAGGATGGCGAGGCCATCGCGTTCGCGCAGTTCCCGGACGATGCGTTGAATGTCT
Organism: Akkermansiaceae bacterium; assembly: GCA_903827375.1. GTDB lineage: Bacteria > Verrucomicrobiota > Verrucomicrobiia > Verrucomicrobiales > Akkermansiaceae > Luteolibacter. The sequence continues at coordinate 22,950 of CAIKHZ010000241.1, read as the reverse complement.
TCCACGGCGATCGGATCGATGCCGGCAAACGGCTCGTCAAGCATCAGCAGCGTGGGCTCCGAGCACAGAGCACGGGCAATGGCCAATCGGCGCTTTTCCCCGCCGGAGAGCGTAATGGCCAGGTGCTTGGCGAGTTTGGCGATACCGAAGCGCTGCAGCAGGTTGTGGGCCCGCTCCAGGCGCTCAGCGCGGTTGAGATTTGGGCGGGTTTCGAGGATGGCCACGAGATTGTCCATGACCGAGAGTTTGCGGAAAATGGACTCCTCTTGAGGCAGGTAGCCCATGCCGAGGCGTGCGCGGCGGTGCATTGGCAAGCGCGAGATATCGTGTCCGTTGAAGCAGACCGAGCCAGCATCGGCGGGAATAAGCCCGGCGATCATGTAGAACGAGGTGGTCTTGCCGGCGCCGTTAGGGCCCAGAAGGCCGACGATCTCTCTGGGTTGCACCGTGATGGAGACGCCATCGACAACCGCCCGGCCGTTATAGGTTTTGCGCAGGTTGGAGGCAAACAGGACGGAGGATTCAGCGTGGCAGCAGGTCGAACCGGGATCGTGCATGGGAGTGGAGACACAGGACAGCAAGAAAGACGCAAGACTGCAAGACGCAAGACAAGAAGACAGAAGACCGCTGCGCTGCAAGACAAGACTACAGAGATCCAACGGACCGCGCATGGCGCTTCTTGCTGCGGGCTTCCGAGTCACTTAAATGAACACAATCATTTTCAAAGATTTGAAAAAACAGCTATTTGCCAATCCCCCCCCTTGCCGTGCCCTAGATTCCTTATGAAGAATCAAGTTTTCCAGAACCGGAGTCGTTCGACTGAGCTCACGCCGAAGTCCTCTTCACCTCTCGCCTAGTTTGAACCTCCACCTCGCTAAAGTTGAAGTTGCTGCTTGCGCCATACACGCCCCGGATTCCAGTCTTCTGACTATTTTTTGGGTGGCTTGGCTTGGTCAACGGGCAGGATGGTTTCGGTGCCGCCCTCCGAGAAGGTGAATTTGCCGTCCTGAACCCGCAATGTCTGGTTGGACTGCTTGGCGCGGTTGATCATGCCGCCCTTCCTGACCCATGGCTTGCCTCCACTCAAAATGATCTCGCCCGTCTTCACGTTGTAAGTGAAAATCGCCCCGGCCGCCTCAATCGCCTCGGCTTTGACACCGGCTTTGACCTCGGGTTTCTGGAGTACATGGACCGCTCCGGTGGCCACCACACGCTCCACATCGCCAAGGTTTACGTCGAGTCCTCCAGGCACCGGTTTGTCACCGGGCTTGGGCGCAGCCTTCGGGCTGGCTGGCTTTTTCTCAAAAAACACCTTGATTTCGTTGGCTCCATCCAAGGTGAATCGAGGATCGGCAACGGTCACATTTTTCAGATAGACCAACAGTCCTTTGTCGGCATCGAAATAGACGCCGCCATCGCAATTGATGACGGTATCATCCGGACCCGGGGTCACTTCGAGGGGCCGGGCTACCAAGACGGCGGGCGGAGTGGTGGGCGCGGCGCTGGCGAGGAGATCCTCTTTTTCCAGAAAGGCGGTGGCCGCACGAGTGGCTTCCGCCGAGGCATTCAGAGCCGTTCGCAGGTCCCTGCGGGCATCGGCGTTGGCCTGAGCGACGAGCGGGGCCACCGAGGTGGTGTCTGGAACCCCCTCCGGGTCTTGAGCCACAGAGGCGACCACCGGCAGGACGACGAGGGAAACCCCGAGGAGGGAAGCTAGGCGACGAGGGGATTCAGAAGGATTCATGGCGGTTTTGGCCGGGGCCTTGATGCGGGTGGTGGTGGGGCCCATCAAAAAGCCCTGAGCTTGGTTGATTTGATAAGCCAGACCGGTGCCGACGGCGTTGAAGCTCTCGAAACGCAGCGTGACGGTGTTCTTGGCGTGCAGGGTGCCGGCCGCTTGGTCAAACCTGGCGGCTGTTAGGTCGAGCCGTGCCTTGGGACTGCTGTCGGGGTTGAACAATTCGATGGCGACCGTCTCGGCATCGAGAATTTCGGCGCTGACGAGGGTCATGCTCTTGGCGTGGAGCAGGCCGGTGAGACGGCGGTTTTCATCGTAGCGGGGGAGCAGGACACCCGATAGAACGCTGCCCGGAGGCAGGAGTGAGGCCACCGGGATTTCGCGCTTGGGCGAGCCGGTTGGCTGGGCATCGCGGGCCATCAGCAAGCCGGGGGTGAGCAGCAGCAAGATTGGAAGGTGGCCGGTCAACGATGGGCGGGGTTCGGGGATCAATGTGAGGCGTGATGGATGGCGATGAGCTTCACCAGCAAATCCTCGATGAATTCCAGCGGGATTTGGTTGGGGCCATCCGACAGAGCGTTGGCCGGATCCGAGTGCACCTCCATGAATAGACCGTCCACTCCGGTCGCCACCGCAGCGCGGGCCAAGACCGGGGCGAGTTCGCCATCGCCGCCGGTGCTGCCGCCCAAGCCGCCGGGGCGCTGGACCGAGTGGGTGGCGTCAAACACCACCGGCAAGCCCTGCTTGCGCATCCAATAGAGCGAGCGCATGTCGGCGACCAGATTGTTATAGCCGAAGGTGGTGCCGCGTTCGGTCAGGACAAAGCGCTCGCAACCAAAGGCGCGGAGTTTGTCGGCAATATTGACGGTGTCCCACGGGGCGAGGAACTGGCCTTTCTTGACGTTGACGGCACGGCCGGTCTTGGCAGCGGCTTCGAGCAAATCCGTCTGGCGGCACAGGAACGATGGGATTTGCAGCAAATCGACGTGTTCCGCAGCGATTTCTGCCTGTTCGGCGGTGTGGATGTCGGTGGTGACGGGCATGCCTAGCTCTTTGGAGATCTCGCCGAGGATGCGGCATCCTTCGCGCGGACCGGGCCCCCGGAACGACCCAACGGCCGTGCGATTGGCTTTGTCAAAGGACGCTTTAAACAGGAAATGGATACTGGTGCGCTCGGCAATCTCCTTGAGCGAGCGGGCCATCTCCCAAGCAAATGCCTCACTTTCCAAGGCACAGGGACCGAGAATGAAAAATGGCACCGGGCCGCCGACGGGCACTTGGCCGATGTTGAAGGGATCGAAGGACATGCTGTGGATTGGTTAGGAGTTGTTGCTGATTTGGCCGGCGGCCTGGGCGTAAAGCGGGCGCAAATGGGTGAGCGCGGCGTTGAGCAGTTTGGCTTCCGGCGGGGTCAGGTTGCCGCGAGATTTGCCGACGAGCATTTCGAGTGAGTCTAGCACGGACTGGGCGGCCCGCAGGTTGATTTGCGGCTGGCCGCTGATCGGATGGGGGATTTGGCCTAGAAACAGCCCGGCATTCTGCGCTTGGAGCAGGATGAACTCACTGAATCGGGGATCGGTTTCGACAGCGCCGGGCATGCGGAAAGCTTGACGAGGAAATTCCCATCAGCAAAGCCGAAAAACACAGCACGCCAACTTGTTGCCGAATTTTCGCCGTTCCTGAACTCGGTGGAAAATGATTTGGCACATTTTTGCGTTCAGACGATCACCATGTCATCGCAACGCGGAGCGTGGTGTTAGCAGAGCAAATCGCAGGGTTTCTTGCGCTGCCCCTCTGCGACCTCAACGCCTCTGCGTTTCGTTAAATCCCGACCAAACCCTCAAAAAAGTGCCAAGCATTTTCCGGAATTCGTCGCCACGGCCACCGCATGAGTTTCTCACCGCTCACTTGGAAAATATCGGCATGAGCTCCACCGATTGGGGCGAGCTCATCGGCATCGACCGCTCCACCGCTTCCCGCCTTCTCCGGGGCGAACGCAAGTTCAGTACCACCCACGTTAGAAAAACCGCCGCGGCGTTGGGCATCGAGCCATCACACTTGATTTGATGGGGAAAGCCGCAGCGGCGGCAACCCGCCTAAAAATCCATCGTGCACGGCGGGGCGCAGGGAGGGGGATGTCCCCGCAAAACCTTATTATTGTCTTCGCCCGCTCCGATGATTATTTCTTCGCCATCCTTGAAAACCTCTTGGCACTCAATCAGATGGAGCGGAGGGCATGACGGACTGCTTGAGGATTGGCGGCGGCGACTTTAAGCAGGGTTTTGGCGGCACCGCTTGGACGGCTGGCATGTTGTTCCCATTTGTGAAGGGTGCGGACACTCACGGCGAGCAGACGGGCAAATTCCGTTTGGGAAAGCCCCATGGCTTTGCGGGTGGCGGCAGGGTCAGCTTGGGATTTTCCGCCGACGGAAGACTCGGGCAGAGTCAAGCCGGCGGCGTCCCATTCCGCCACCGTCTCCTCGGCGAGTCGTTTCACGGTACGGAAGACTTCCACCGGATCGCTGCCGTGGTGGCAGTCGCCACACAGCCCGTCGATACTGCCGATGAAGGCTTCATCTTCTTCGCTCCAGCGCACCGATTTGCTATAGACGGCGGCGCGGCGGCGGATTTCTGCGGTGATTTTCATGGCTTGATTTCGTTGATCTTATCCTGAACTTGCCGTTCCAAGTAGGGCTTGACGTCGTCACCATCGCGTCCGGGAATAATGGTGACGCTCTGGCCGTCTTTGGCGGAGAACTTGCGATGACTTCCCTTGCCGTCGGCAACGAGTACGAAGCCCGCTTTCCGAAGGTCTTTTAGAAGGTCGCGGATTTTCCGTGGCACGCGGGAAACCCTACTCTTTTTGGGCAGAGCTGCAAGACTTCTTTCACTGATTCATGGGTCGCCCTTCCGCCACCACCCCAATCCTCACCCTTCGTTCCCTTTGTTGCCTTCTGTGGAAAACTGAGGATTTGACAGAAGGAAACGAAGGTAACAAAGAATCTGTAGTGGCTCCTAAGCCTCAGGTGACTGCTCTAGCCCTAATGCTTGCGGCGGCCCTGACGCCCCGGTGGCGGTGAGGTCAGCTTCCGCGGCTAGGTGCCCAACACCTCGCCCATGGTTCTCTGCGGCGCATCCGCAGCCTGCGTTCGCGGCCAAGGCGCTGGCGTTCGCGAACCGGTCGTTGGGTCTAACGCTTGAACTCAAGCTGGCACCGGCGCGTCCGGCCTTCGCCTAGGGTCCGACCGAGACGCCCAAGGTCAAAGACAAGGAATAGGATCAGGCCCAATTTCATGCAGAGGGGTCCACGCAGGGACACTTTTCCCGAAATTTCCGTTCTTTGGTCTTGCCATCGGCCACCCGGCCACTAGTTTCGGCGTCCGTTTTTCTTTCTTCTGGCAGGCGGTTGGAGCCCCGGTGCCTTGCCAGAAGCCACTTTTCCGGGGCAACATCGGCAGGAAAACGAACCCCCAACACAACCCCAAACCAAACGCAACATGAGTACCGTTCTCGCGGAACCCACCAATAAAGAACTGAACGAACTGATCGACTCCAAATTTCGCGAATTCCGCGAAGGGTCGATCGTCAAGGGCACGATTCTTGAAATTCGCCCCCAAGTCGTTCTAGTGGACGTCGGCTACAAGTCAGAGGGCGCCATTCCGTCCAATGAATTCGAAGATGAAGAGATCGAAATCGGCGACGAAATCGAAGTCCTCCTCGAAAAACTCGAAAATGAAGAGGGCATGGTTGTCCTCTCCAAAGAAAAAGCCGCCCACAAGCAGAACTGGGAAAAGATCGTCAAAGTCTTCCAAGACGGCGGCCTGGTTCGTGGCAAAGTCAAAGCCGTGGTCAAAGGCGGTCTCACCGTCAACGTCGGCGTGGAAGCTTTCCTGCCCGGTTCGCAAGTGGACATCATTCCGCCCAAGGATCTCAACGAATACGTCGGCAACGTTTACGAATTCAAGATCGTCAAGGTCAACGACGAGCGCAAAAACATTGTGCTATCCCGCCGCGAGGTCATCGAGGCCGAACGCTCGGAATTGCGCCAACGCTTCCTCCAAACCGTCAAAATTGGCGACAAGGTCACCGGCGCGATCAAGAATATCACCGATTTCGGCGCTTTCGTCGATCTCCAAGGCATGGACGGGCTGCTGCACATCACCGACATGTCGTGGGGACGCATCAACCATCCTTCCGAATTGTTGCACATCGGCCAATCGGTGGATGTCGTCATTCTCGACGTGGACCGCGAAAAGGAACGCGTCTCGCTGGGTCTCAAGCAAATGTCGGAAAACCCATGGGAAGACATCGAGCGCAAGTACCCCATCGGCCACAACGTCCGCGGCCGCGTCACCAAACTCCTGCCTTACGGCGCTTTTGTCGAAATCGAACGCGGCGTCGAAGGTCTCGTCCACGTCTCAGAACTCTCCTGGGTCAAACGTATCACCCGCCCCAGCGACGTGCTCGAAATCGGCCAGGAAATCCACGCCGTCGTTCTCGGCATCAGCATCGAGGAACAAAAAATCTCCCTCGGCGTGCGCCAGCTCGATACCAACCCATGGGATGAAATCGAACTCCGCTACCCGGTCGGCGCCACCATCAAGGGCCCGGTCCGCAACCTCACCGCCTACGGCGCGTTTGTGGAACTCGAGGAAGGCATCGATGGCATGATCCACGTCTCCGACATGTCCTGGACCCGCAAAATCAACCACCCGTCCGAAGTTCTCAAAAAGAACGACGAAGTGGAAGCCATCGTGCTGGCCATCGACAAGGCCAACCAACGCGTGTCTCTCGGGATCAAACAAACCGAAGACGATCCATGGAGCCTCATCGACGGCCGCTTCAAAGTCGGCGACCTCGTCCGCGGTACCGTGGCCAAAATCGCTTCCTTCGGTGCCTTCATCAGCCTCGATGGCGACATCGACGGCCTCATCCACATCTCGCAACTCAGCGAGGACCATGTGGAAAAGGTCAAGGACATCATCAAGGTCGGCGAGCCCGTCGAAGCCCGCGTCATCAAGGTTGACAAGGTCGAGCGCCGCATCGGCCTCTCCATCAAGGCCGTCAACTACAGCGACGAGCAGCTCAAGAAGGAAAGCGCCAACTTCGAGAGCCTCCGTCCGTCCAGCGAAATGGTCGGCCTCGAACAGGCCTTCAACCTCGCCGCTGCCGCCTCCGAAGATTGGAGCCCAGGCGAATAATCGATACCTGACGACAGACTGCATCTAACCAAGAGGTGGAGGGCCAGGGCGCGCGTTAGCCGCCCAGCTCTCCACCTCTTTTTTTGAGGGATGATCAGACAATTCCGCTTTTTCTTCGAAACCCGGCTGTGGACCTGAGTTCTCATGATTTTTCTTGGCACTGCTGGGGGCCTGCGTATGGTCAAGCCAAGCCAGTAACATCATGCATGCCAAGCCCGCCAACCTTGATGCCTTGCGCATCGACCGCTCACAGGCCGCGCCTACGTCCCGGCGCGGCACTTGGCGCTGGCTGATTGCGTTGCTCATTTTGTCAGCTGCAGTGGCAGGCGTATGGTGGTTGATCCGGGGCAGCGGAATTGTGGTGAAAACCGCGATGGTGCAGGCACCAAGCGCCGCCAGCACTAGCGGTGGGCGCACTCTATTGAATGCATCCGGCTACGTGACGACGCGGCTGAAGGCGACGGTTTCCTCGAAAATTACCGGCAAGGTGGCCGAAATTCGGGTGGAGGAAGGCATGCAAGTGGATAAAAACCAGATCCTCGCCACCCTCGATGACTCCAACGTGCAAAGCGGCCTGCGCCTGGCAGAGGCGCAATTGGCCGCTGCCAAACTGGCCCTAGCGGAAAGCGAGCCGCTTGCCAAATTCGCCGCCGCCGAACTCAAACGCCTCACCACTCTCGACTCGCCGCGCTCGGTGAGTTTGTCCGATCTGGGCAAGGCGGAGGCCGAGGCAGGCGTGCAGCAGGCAAAGCACGAGCGCCAACGTGCCGAAGTGACAGTGGCGCAGCGGCAGGTGGAACAATGGCAACAACAGGTGGATGACACGATCATCCGCGCGCCCTTTGCCGGGGTGGTCACCACCAAGGACTCGCAGCCCGGGGAGATGATTTCGCCGATGTCTTCGGGCGGGTTCACCCGCACCGGGATTTGCACGCTGGTGGACATGGCTTCATTGGAAATCGAGGTGGACGTGGGCGAGAGTTTTATCAACCGGGTGCAGGCCGGCCAGCCGGTCGAGGCCACCCTTGATGCCTATCCTGAATGGAAAATCCCCTGCCAAGTCACCGCCATCATCCCCACCGCCGACCGCCAAAAAGCCACCGTCAAGGTGCGCGTGGGCTTCTCCAAACTCGATCCGCGTATCCTGCCACAAATGGGCGTGAAAGTCGCCTTCCAAGGCAACTCCCCTGCCGCTCCAGCCCTCACTAACAACTCCGTGGCCGTGCCCAAAGAGGCACTCCAGTCCATCAACGGCCGCGATATCGCCTGGGTCGTTAGCAATGGCAAGGCCGAACGCCGCGCAGTGACCGTCGCCGCCTCCAACGATACCCAGGTAACCGTCAGCGCCGGCCTTGCCAAAGGCGAAACCGTGGTGCTCAATCCTCCCTCCTCCCTCAGCGAGGGCAGCGCCGTGACCATCCAATCTTCCCGATGAATGCATCCAGCCAACCTCTTGTTAGCATCCATAACGTCACCCGCACATTTACCCGCGGCGCCGAGAACGTCCACGTCCTGACCGGCCTCGAACTGGCGGTTGCCGACGGCGAATTTCTCGCCCTGATGGGCCCGTCAGGCTCCGGCAAGTCCACCCTCCTCAACCTCATCGGCGGGCTCGACCGCCCCACCGCCGGCAGCCTAGCCATCGGCGGGGATCGGGTGGACCAGTTGTCCGACAGGCAATTGGCAGCCTGGCGTGCCCGCCACATTGGCTTTGTATTTCAATTCTATAACTTGCTGCCTGCGCTCAACGCCGAGCGCAACGTCGAGCTGCCGCTGCTGCTCACCGGGCTGAACAAGGCGGAGCGGCGGCGGCATGTGGCGGCGGCATTTGAGGCAGTTGGGCTGACCCATCGAGCCAAGCATTTTCCGCGCACCCTGTCTGGCGGCGAACAGCAGCGAGTGGGCATCGCCCGGGCCATTGTCACCGATCCGACGTTGCTGCTTTGCGACGAGCCCACCGGTGACTTGGACCGCAAGTCAGGCGATGAGATATTGACCCTTCTGCAATCCCTCAACCGCGACCACGGCAAAACAATCATCATGGTCACTCACGACCCGCACGCCTCTGCCCGCGCCAGCCGCACCGTCTATCTGGATAAGGGACAACTCTCTAACACCCCCACGGCCTAAGGCATTCCGCGCCATGAAATTCCTTCCTCTGGTGTGGGCCGGCCTGAAACGCAAAAAACTGCGCTCAGCCCTCACGTTTCTATCCATTTTTATCGCGTTTCTGCTGTTCGCCTTTCTCGGCGCGCTCAAGCAGGCGCTGGGTGGCGGGGTGAGCATGGCGGGCTTGGACCGCCTCATCGTTCGCCACAAGGTATCGCTGATTCAAACGTTGCCGCAAAGCTACAAGGCGCGCATCCAAGGCGTCGCCGGGGTGACCGCAGTGTGCCACCAAACGTGGTTCGGCGGCATCTATCAAGACCCAAAAAACTTTTTTCCGAACATGCCGGTCGAGCCGGAGGATTTTTGTGCGATGTTTCCGGAATTTGTGCTTAGCGATGCAGAGAAGCAGGCGTGGCTCAACACCCGAACCGGGGCGGTGATTGGGCGCAGCACGGCCAAGCGATTCCACTGGAAGATTGGTGATCGGATTGCGTTGCGGGCACCGATCTGGGGCGAACCTATCGGCCAGAGCCAGTGGGAGTTTGACATTGTCGGCATCTTCGACGGCGCTAAAAAGGGAACCGATACGAGCCAGATGTTTTTCCGTTATGATTACTTCGAGGAGGCACGCCAACGCGACAAAGGCCAAGTCGGCTGGTACACCGTTCGCATATCCGATCCGGATGCCGCCTCGAAGATCGCCACGGCCATTGATCAGGAGTTCGCCAACTCACCCTTCGAGACTAAAACCGAAGCGGAAGGAGCGTTTGCCCAAGGCTTTGCGCAACAAATCGGCGACATCGGATCGATCGTCATGGCGGTGGTCGGCGCGGTGTTTTTCACCATCCTGCTAGTGGCCGGCAACACCATGGTGCAGTCGGTGCGCGAACGTAGCGTGGAACTCGGCGTGCTCAAAGCCATCGGCTTTTCTAACCGCTTGGTACTGCTGCTCGTGCTGATAGAGTCGTGCTGCATCGCTACCCTCGGCGGCTTCAGCGGCCTCGGCATGGCATGGCTCATCATTGCCTCGGGCAATCCGATCCCCAGCTTGTTGCCGGTATTCATCCTGCCGACCCAGACGCTTGCCAGTGGTGCCGTGCTGGCCCTGGCGCTGGGGATTATCGCCGGGGCGTTGCCCGCCTGGCAGGCGATGCGTCTGCGCATTGCCGAAGCCCTTCGCCGCGGAGCCTAGCCTAGCAACCCAAACCTACATGACCACCCTGACCCAATTATTTTCCGTGGCTTGGTACAACCTCCGCTCATTGCCGGAACGCAAAGCCGCTGCGCTCACGGCGGCGGTGGGTATTGCCGGAGTCGTCGGCGTGCTCGTCGGGGTGCTGGCGATTGCCGAGGGGTTCCGGCGGGCGATGACGGTATCCGGCTCACCAGATGTGGCTGTGGTGCTGCGCAGTGGCTCGGACAGTGAGATGACCAGCGGGCTGGAGCGCGACGCCACCCGCACAATCAGCGACGCGCCGGGAGTGGCCCGCAATGCCGCCGGCCCGCTGAGCTCGGCGGAATTGTTTGTCATCATCAACCTGCCGAAACGCAGCACCGGCACCGATGCCAACGTGCCATTGCGTGGCGTGGAACAAGGCGCGTTTGATGTGCGTGGAAACATCCGGATAGAGGCGGGCCGACGCTTCGCCACCGGCCGCAACGAGGTGATCGTAGGTGCCGGTGCCGCCCGTGCATTCGCCGGCCTAGACGTCGGCAAGACCATCAAAGTCGGCCAAAACGAATGGCAGATCGTCGGGATATTTTCCGCCAACGGCGGCCTCGCCGAATCAGAGATCTGGACGGACACCGCCGTGCTACAACCGGCCTACCACCGCAACAACAGCTGTCAATCGGTTTACGTTAGATTGACTTCTGCGGCGGCGTTTCAGGAATTCAAGGACGCGCTAACCACCGATCCGACGCTCAACGTCAAGGTCCTGCGGCTATCGGATTTCTATGAGGAGCAATCCACGGCAGTCACTAAATTCATTACCACCATCGGCGTGTTCATCGCCACCCTGATGGGCCTGGGTGCCTTGTTTGGTGCGCTGAATACCATGTACAGCGCAGTGGCCTGCCGCAGTCGCGAGATTGCCACCCTGCGGGCTCTGGGTTTTGGCGCGGGACCCGTGGTGTTTTCAGTGCTCGTCGAGTCGGTGCTGCTATCCATTGCCGGCGGCGGCCTCGGCGCGGCCGCCGCCTATCTGCTATTCGACGGCTACCGCGCCTCCACCATCAACTGGCAATCCTTTAGCCAGGTCACCTTCGCCTTCCAGGTCACACCCATTTTGCTAGGCAAGGCCATTGCCTTCGCCACACTCATTGGCATCGGCGGCGGCCTGTTTCCGGCGCTGCGTGCCGCACGTCAGCCGATTGCCACCGGCCTGCGCGAGTCCTGAGGATTTCCCGTCCCCGAATCTGGATGCCTAGGCGTGAACTGAAATGACGAAAAATTTGCTGGATTTTGAACAAACTTCTTGAATTTTTTTCTTGCTGGTCGATATCTCAGCTTCTATTTCTCGCGACGTGTGAAGCCGCTTATTGAAATTTCGCTATGATAGGCTGACGTTCCATGATGACACCCCGTGCACATCCCAATTGGAAAACTCTAACGCTCAACATTGAGCGCCATTTCGGCACGACACATTCCATGAAAGCCGAATGAGTCAGGAACGGGAATGGAGTGAGTCTTCCGCTTCGAGTGGAAACAGGCATGAGTACAGGCCGCATCCGCGCACGGTTGGTTGGTTTGGAACCACGTGCGTGGCGATGGGCGGCATCAATCAGAGTTTATTTTTGATTGGAGCCCTGTTCATTGGGCAAGAGGCGATTTTAGGACAGGGCAGCGCGGCGGTCCCGTTGCTCATCTTCGGCTTGCTTTTGAGTTGGGCGGCAACACCTGGCTGGACAGAATTGATTTTGATGTATCCCAACCGGGTTGGAGGCATTGCCGCGACCTGCGCGGAGGCGTTCCGGCCATATAGCCCGGTGTTGGCCAATCTCACGGGGGTGTGCTACTGGTGGGGCTGGGTGCCAACCTGCGGGTTGACGGCGCTGCTCTCGGCCTCAGCGATCAACCAGTGGTATGCGCCGTGGTTTCCAGTGCCGCTGTTGGCAGCATCCATTGTGACCGTGTTCACCGTGGTGAACCTCTGCGGCGTGAAATGGGTGATGCGAATGGCCATGCCCATCGCCACCGCTTCCGCAATACTGGCGTTCTTATCGGCCGTCATCCCGATATTCAGTGGCTCGGTCGATTGGCAGCAGGCGTTTACCTATCACCTCACAGTGCCTTTCCAAGGCATCTTCGGTCAGGTCACCAGCGTGATGGCCGGGATCTATCTGATCGGTTTCGCCGCGCCTGCCTTTGAACAGGCGTCCTGCCACGTCGGGGAGACCATCAATCCCAACAAAAACGTGCCGCGTGCGATGCTGGCGAGTGCGCTGCTCGCTTCGCTCTATTTCATCATCCTGCCAGTGGTGTGGCTGGGAGCCTTGGGGCCGGAGCCGTTGGGCAAGGAACTCGCGCTGGAGCTTGGGCCGACGTTCGCGCCCCTGCTGGGCGGCTTGGCCAAAGGCGCGGCGATCTGGTTCATGATTCTCAACATGTTTCATGGCACGATTGCGCCCTTGGCCGGGGCTGCCCGCACACTGGCCCAGCTGGCGGAAGACGGGTTGCTGCCGGAGTTCATGGCGAAGCGCTCCAAAACCGATGCGCCATGGGTCACAACGGTGCTAACGGCAGTGATGGCGATCGCATTTCTTCTCATCGGAGATCCGGTATGGCTCATTGCCGCGGCCAATCTTACCTATCTGATTGGCATCGGCATGCCCAACATCGCCGTCTGGCTGTTGCGCAAGGATGAGCCTAACATGGCACGGCCATACCGGGCACCGCGCGGCACAATCCTGCTGGGGGTCGTAGCTGCGGGCATCTGGGGCCTATCAACCGTGCTCGGCTTCCAGCGATTCGGCATGAGCACGGTGCTCATCGGCATCACCTTTGCCTACTCGGGGGCCGCTCTTTACGCTTGGAGAAAGATGGCTGACCGACGCAAGCTAGGGTTGCCACTCATTGCCCGCACGCTGCATTTGAAGCTCACCGGAGCGATGCTCCTGGTGTTGGCTTTCGACGCAGTCGGCTACTTCATCGCCATTGAAGCGGTGCCTCGCTACGACGTCGGCCTAATCACCGCGCTGGAGGATATTTTTGTGGTCGTGGCCCTACTGACCATTGCCATCGGGCTGATTCTGCCGGGCATGATCGCCCATTCCGCAGTGGAAGTTTCCAAAGCCTCCGAGCTGCTGGTCAAGGGAACCTTGGCCGATTTCACCCGCGCCATGCAGGCCTTGGCCGCCGGCGATCTGGATGCCGCCAAGGCCAACTTCACGCTGTTGCGCGTGGTCGTTCATTCCCGCGATGAGGTCGGCGACATGGCCGAAAATTTCAACCGTCTGCAGGAAGAAATCGGGCTGGCGGCAGTTGGCTTGGCTGGCGCTCGCGAGGGGCTATTGGCGAGCCGTCAGGCGCTCACCGTCGTCAACCAGCAACTCCAGGATGCCAATGCCCAACTGACGCACGAATTGGCCGAACGCAAAATGGTGGAATTGTCGTTGCGCGAATCCCAACAGCACCTCAGAGAGGTACAAACCGCCTTGGACGAACACGCTTTAGTCGCCATCGCCGATCAGACCGGCCGGCTCACTTATGTGAACAAGAGGTTTTGTGAGGTCTCCCAATACGCCCAGGACGAGCTGGTCGGCCAAACGTTCCGCATCATAAACTCTGGCTTCCATACAAAAGAATTTTTCACCCAGATGTGGCATACAATCGCCAGAGGACATATCTGGCAAGGCGAAATTCAGAACCGGGCTAAGGACGGCAGCCCATACTGGGTGGAGACGACCATCGTCCCCTGCCTCAATGCACAGGGCAAGCCGTACCAATACATTGCGATTCGCACTGACATTACGGCGCGCAGGAAGACGGAGTTTGAGCTGGCAAGTGCGCGTGATGCCGCACAGGCGGCGAACCGGAGCAAATCACAGTTTTTGGCCAACATGAGTCATGAAATCCGCACGCCGATGAACGGTGTGATCGGCATGACCGGTTTGCTGGAGGAAACCACCCTCGATCCTGACCAACAGGATATCGTCCAAACCATCCGCAAGAGCGGCGACCTGCTTCTCACCATCATCAATGACATCTTGGATTTCTCCAAGATCGAAGCGGGCAAGCTGGCATTTGAAATGCAAAACTTCAATTTGCGCGAAGTTGTGGAGGACACCTTGGAAATGCTGCAGGAAACCGCCCGCACCAAGGGGCTCGAGTTGGCGGGCATGGTGGACGACGGGGTATTTTCCCAAGTGAGCGGTGACGCCGGACGGCTGCGGCAGGTTCTCACTAACTTGCTTAACAATGCGATCAAGTTCACCCTCAACGGCAAGGTGATCTTGCGGGTCACTCGAGTGTCAGACAAGATGCTGCGCTTTGAAGTTATCGACTCAGGCATTGGCATCAGCCCCAGCGATCAGGAGCGCCTGTTCGAACCCTTCAGCCAAGTGGATGGATCCGCTGCCCGCAAATATGGCGGCACCGGACTCGGTCTGGCCATTGCCCGTCAATTAGTCCAGTTCATGCAGGGTGAAATTGGCGTGACGAGCCGCCTCGGCCACGGCTCAACTTTCTGGTTTACCGCTCACTTCGAACATCAGTCAGGCACCTTCTCACCCGTTGACCAGCGCCTGAAGCCAAATCAACCCGCCAATTCTCAGGGGTCGGCTGATTCCATATCGCCAAGTTCCTCGGCACTCCGGCCAATGGCTAGGATTCTTCTGGCAGAAGACAACATGATTAACCAGAAGGTCGCTCTGCGAATGCTGGCGAAATTCGGCTATCAAGCGGATACCGTGGCCAATGGCAATGAGGTGCTCGAGGCAATCAAGCGCATGCCCTATGACATCATATTCATGGATTGCCAAATGCCCGACCTAGACGGCTACGAAACCACGAAACGAATCCGTCTGACGGGTGGCCGCCCAATTCATATTATCGCCATGACCGCTAACGCGATGGAGGGGGATCGCGAGAAGTGCCTGGATGCAGGGATGAACGACTACATTTCCAAGCCCGTGAAAGCCTTGGATATTCAAGCTGCCCTGAACCGCTGGCAACTAACCGATTCTAACCAAATTTAACGGGCGCGCCGTAGAGCTCCAGCAGCGCCTCGATGGGCTTGTCCAGGTGCATTAACATCGCCCCATGGTGCCTGGCACAAGCCACGATCATGGGTTGCGGTTCCATTTGGCATTCAAAAGGTTTTCGCGCAGCAGGTCATCGGCCTCGATTTCCTCATGGGTTGTAAAATCGGGGAAACTGTCGGCTAATTTCAGAAAATCCTCCACGCGCCGCTGCCAAAGGAACAGAGAGAAATGGTCCTCCCGGGCCGGCCCACCCTAGGGACGTGTTCTAGGCGTCGGAGCAGTCCGGGCTTGCGCCGGGGTGCAAACCGGTCGATACTAGCCGCCATGTTCACGCCGAAGTGGAAAAAGGATGCCAAACTGCTCGCCAAGGGCGCGCTGAAATTTGTTCATTACAAACGCGATTTGCTCAAACCGGAGCGTGTGGAGGAGATTCGTTCGCGGCGGCAGGACGTGTTGGCGGCCATTCAAGCGGGTGATCGCAGTCAATTTGACGAGGCATCCAAGCAATTGCGAGCCGTCTGCGAGAACGCGCTGCCTCACGAAAAACCCCTCACTTGGTTCGAGGAAAACGTCGAGGTGATCTTTGTCGCCGTCGTCATCGCGCTGGGCCTGCGGGCATACTACCTCCAGCCATTCCGCATCCCCACCGGCTCAATGATGCCCACCCTCAATGGCATCATCGGCAAAAAAGCCCCCGAAACCACCTGGCCCAGCCTGCCCGTCCGCATCAGTCAGCAACTCCTGCGCGGCCGCTCCTATGTGAAAATCATCAACGACCGGGACCGCCAGATCCATTTCATAGACAACCGAAGGCCCGACCTCGCCGATTACCAGTGGCTGCATTTTTTCAGCCGCTCGCAACTCAGATTCACTAATTCTGACCCGTTGATGTTGCCAGCCCCCGTCACACAAATGATGGAAATTGGCCTCGCCGAGGCACTGCAGACTGCCCGCGTCAACAATGGTATCCTGAAAAAAGGCACCGTCCTTTGCGAGGGCTACATCGATAGCGGCGACTTGGTATTGGTGGACAAATTTTCCTATCACTTCCGCAAGCCCAAGCGCGGCGAGGTGTTTGTCTTTGATACCATCGACATCCGTGGCATCCATCAAGCCGCCGGTGACCAAGCCGCCGGCTCCCATTACATCAAACGCCTGTGCGGCGTGCCCGGCGACCAGCTGTCCGTGAGTTCCCCCTTTCTGTTGAACCATGGCAAAATCGTCCAGGAACCCGGCATCCAGCGCGTGAGCCAAGCGCAAGGGCTCTACTCCATGAACCCGAACGGTTATGGTCTGGCCGATCCCCGTTATGGCCAGGAGGATCCCCCCCCACGCCGTCGCTATCCCTATATATCCAAGGCTGACGATGTGTTGGAACTCGCCGACCACGCACCTCCCGGTTTGAGAGAATACGCCGCCCTCGGCGACAACACCGGCAATTCGCTCGACTCCCGCTATTGGGGCACGGTCAAGGAATTTAACCTGGTCGGCCCGGCGCTCATTTCGCTGTGGCCCTTCGTGACCGGCACCAGCCTGGAGATCGGTGCTGGAGATTTCTCCATTGGCCACTGGGGCTTGATCCGCTAACGCCCGTGTCCGCCGCCTCCGACATCACTCGGCGGGCGAAGTCAAATCTGGCCTTCGCCCTCAACATCCTGCCCAAAGAACGACGCGATGACGCGGTCGTCTTCTATGCCTTCTGCCGTTCCATGGATGATCTGGCGGACGCGCCGGGCTTGCCGCTGGACCAGCGCCGGGCGGCCTTGGATGCTTGGAAAACCGGCTTGAGCGAGGGTTTTGCTGCGCCGGACGAGTTTCAACAGGAGCTCCTCGGTTTGCGCGAGCGCTACCAACTCCCGGACCCGCTGCTCCTCGCCATCATCGATGGCTGCCTGATGGACCTGCGTCCCCAGCGCTTTCAAACATGGGACGACCTGACAAAATACATCTGGCAGGTCGCCGGAGCCGTTGGTCTGGTATCCATCCGTTTGTTTGGTTGCACAGATCCGGCCTCCGCACACTACGCCGTCACCCTCGGCCAGGCCCTGCAACTCACCAATATCCTCCGCGACATCCACGAGGATCTAGCCAACGGCTCCCGCATCTATCTGCCGATCGACGATCTGGCCCGCTTCAACTACACGGAGGCAGACCTCCTGAACCACGTCTGCGACGAGCGCTTCCTGGCGCTGATGGCCCATCAGGCCGAACGTGCCGACGCGCTATTTCGCGAGGCCGCTGCCTGCCTGCCCGCTGCCGACCGTGGCGCATTGCTGCCAGCGCGCATCATGGCCGAGATCTATCAAGTATTGCTGCACCAGATGCGTGACGACGGGTTCCGTGTTTTTGAAACGCGTTACCGGGTGTCCAAGGCGCGCAAGCTGGCGATTCTATCCAAGTATCTGTTTGGCTGAGTTCTTGCTTGAATTCAGGCACCAGACGGATTCAATGGCGGGCGTGAACCGCTGGCCATTGCTTCTGCCGCTCCTCGTGCTCGGCGCCTGTGCCACCACCAAGCAACCCTTGGTGGTCAAGCAGTTCAGAATGCTCAATCAGCAAACCGACGCCGTCGAAGATCCAATGGTTCGCGGGGAAAAACAACGTCGCTTGCACGGAGCCGTCAGCATGGCCGAGCGTGCCTCCCGCCTCGGCACCTATTACACCATCCTTTGGAATACTCCTCTGGCAACCCCTGCCGACGAGGTCGAGGTCCTCTTTGAATTCCAGCAAGGAACCACTGCCAGTTTGGTCAAACGCCATGTTCAGCGTTTTCCCGCCACCCAGACGTCTGGGAAAGTCGAATTTTCCATCATCGGCAAGGACTACCTCAAAAATGGCCGTGTGCTGGCATGGCAGGCGACTCTCAGCCGCGGTGGGCAGGTCGTCGCCACCAAAAAATCCCTCCTCTGGCAGTGATGGCACCGACTGCGGGAGATTTGACGCCAACTAGACGTTTCCCGCCATCTTCGTCATGAGATCAGGGGCTCCGATCCTGCAAAATCTACAGCCTTGCCGGGCTGTCCATTTGACGGTAACCTTCTCCAGATTTTCGGCACAACCCCCCCACCCCTTTTCTCTGATATGATAACCAACGAGGGTCAACCAACCAGCCAGCGGGCGCTCTCACGCCATCGGGTTCCGTCGCGAATTGGAATCATCCCCATCATCGTGGGTCTCCTCGGCTTGGCCGCCATGACGCCACCTGCCTCCGGCGGCCAGCAACTGCATGGCCACGTGCCAGCGGCCGTGGCAGCCCTGCAACCGGTCGAGCATCTGCCCGCCGCCCAGCACCTGAAGTTGGCCATCGGTCTGCCACCGCGCAATCCAGATGCGCTCACACGCTTGCTCGCTGACCTTTATGATCCGACCAGCCCGAGCTACCGCCACTTTCTCACACCGGGACAGTTCACCGAACAGTTTGGGCCAACCGTCCAGGACTATGCGGCGCTTGCCGAGTTCGCAGCGGCCAACGGCCTGTCTGTGACCGCGACCCATCCGAATCGCTTGGTCTTGGATGTGGACGGCACTGCCGCAGATGTAGAAGCGGCTTTCCATGTGACGCTGCGGACCTATCAGCACCCGCGGGAGTCGCGGACGTTCTTCGCTCCAGACGCCGAACCCACACTCGACCTGGCCACCCCCGTCCTGCATATCAGCGGCCTCGATAATTATTCGCTGCCCCACCCTAACCACAAAATCAAACCCCTTGATGCCGCAGCTAGCGCCACGCCCAATGCCGGATCCGCCCCCGGTGGTGCCTATGCCGGCAACGACTTCCGTGCCGCCTACGTACCAGGCACAGCGCTCACTGGCGCGGGCCAGAGCGTTGGTTTATTGCAGTTTGACGGCTACTACGCGAGTGACATCACGGCCTACAAGACGCAGTTCGGGTTGCCTGACGTGCCGCTGGTCAACGTCGCGGTTCTTGGTGGCGTGAGCCCGCCGGGCACCGGTAATGGCGAGGTTTGCCTCGATATCGAAATGGTTTTGTCGATGGCCCCGGGCCTCTCAACCCTTTATGTTTATGAGGCCCCCAATGGTGCGTCGTGGTCGAGCATACTCAGCAAAATGGCCAATGACAATCTAGCCAAGCAGCTGAGTTGTTCGTGGGGCGGCGGTGGTCCAGATGCAACCTCCGAAACCATCTTCAAACAAATGGCCACCCAAGGGCAGTCGTTTTTCAATGCCACCGGCGACTCTGATGCATTCACCACCTCGATTTCCTTTCCATCGGATAGCCCTAACATCACGCAGGTCGGCGCCACAACCCTAACGACCACCGGGGCTGCTGGCTCATACGTCTCGGAAACCGTCTGGAACTGGGGCGGCGGTGTCGGCAGCAGTGGTGGCAGCAGCACCTACTATGCCATACCCAGCTGGCAGGCCAGCACCAGCATGGCCACTAACCAAGGCTCCACCACCAAGCGCAATGTTCCAGATGTGGCACTAGTCGGAGATAATGTGTATGTCCGCTATAACAATGGCAGTTCCGGAGCCTTCGGCGGCACCAGTTGCTCTGCCCCCTTGTGGGCCGGATTCACCGCCCTAATCAACCAACAGGCCATTGCCAACGGCCGTTCTCCCGTCGGCAATATCAACACAGCCATCTATGCCCTTGGCAATGGCGCGAGTTACTCATCCGTGTTTCATGACACCACCACGGGCAATAATTTCAGCAGCACCAGCACCAGCAAATTTTCCGCCGTTGCCGGATACGACCTGTGTACCGGTTGGGGAACCCCTGTCGGCACCGCCCTGATCAATGCCTTGGCCGGCACACCTGAGTACTTGCAAGTGTCCATGCCCGCGTTTGCTCCAAACGGCCAAGTGGGCGGTCCGTTCAGCCCGCTGTCAGTGACTTGCACCCTGACGAATACCGGTCCTGCGGCCCTCAACTGGTCCGCTGCCAGCCCCCAAACCTGGACGAGTCTCTCTGCCGCAAGCGGGACCTTGGCGGCGGGTGGCAACACCAGTCTCACTTGGTCCATCAACAGTGGCACTAACGTCCTCACAGCTGGCATATATCCCGGCACGCTGACTATCACGGATCTGGGCACCGGTCTAGGCCAGAACCAATCCCTCAGCCTAACCATCACCGGCCCGCCCGCCAATCTCGTCGCCAGCCCCGGCAATAACGCCGCCAAACTCACGTGGAGCGCAGCAGGTGGTGCCACATCCTACAATGTGAAACGCTCACTCGTCAGCGGCGGGCCCTACGCGACGGTTGGAACCAGCAGCAACACGAATTATACAGATGCAACGGTCACCAATGGAATCAGTTACTTCTACGTCGTGTCCGCCACCAATGGCCCGGTGGAAAGTGCCGATTCCGGCGAGGCGAGCGTGGTTCCCGCATCCTTGTCATCCACCACAACCCTGACGTCATCGCTCGGCACCGGTGGTGCCTATGGCAGCGCCGTGACCTTTAGCGCCACCGTGGCGGGTGCCGGCGCTACGGCCACCGGCACGGTGACTTTCAAGGATGGATCTAACGTGCTTGGCAGTGCCACCCTCAACGCTGCAGGCCTTGCAACCTTCACCACCAGCGCACTCGCCGTGGGAAGTCATGTGCTGAGCGCCGGTTTCCCGGGAGATGTTACCTATGCAGCCAGCAATTCGGCCAGTCTTGGTTATACAGTGAGTCAAAAGCCAGTTACTATCATAGGGGTGACCGCTGCTAACAAGGTCTATGACGCCACCACCAGTGCCGTTCTATCCGGCGGTTCGGTTTCCGGCTTGGTCGGCGCCGACGTGGTGAACGTGGTCGCTGGCACTGCCACTTTTGCCAGTGCCAATGCTGGCAGCCAAGCCGTCACCGCTATCAATTTTTCGCTCGGCGGCCCCAATGCAGCGAATTATGCCCTCTCGGCGCAACCCACCGTACCCAATGCCACAATCTCTCCACGGCCGATCCAACTCAGCGGCACACAGCCCTACGATGGCACGACGGTGGCGTTGGCAGGTATTTTATCGATTACTAACAATCTCGATGGGGCCGCTCTGACGTTGACTGGAACGGCCAACCTGGCAGGCGGAAATGTGGGTGCGCAGGCGGTTTCCACGGGCGTGGCAGCGGCGCGGGTACAGAGCGCCACCGGCAACACCGGCAGCAGTTCCGCAAGCTCGTTCAACGTATCGCTAGCCGCGCCCCCAGCCACTGGCAACACTCTGGTTGCTATCATTTCCACTCGTGGTACCAGTGCCAGTCGGATCACCGGCATCACTCAAACCGGGGTTGTGTGGTCGCGTGCCGCCCAGGCTGCCAATACCAATGGCACCACCACGGAAATTTGGTATGCGATGAATGTGTCGGGCGCGGCCACATCACTGACCATCAGCCAAGCCTCTTCACTGCGCTCGGCTGCGGTGGTCATTGAATATGCTGGCATTCTGGCTGCCTATGCACTCGACCAAACGGCCAATGCCACCGGCAGCAGCGCCGCAGCAGCGACAGGCACCACTGCCACCACCAGCCAAGCCAATGAGGTATGGGTGGGAGGTATCGGTTTCATCAGCAGTTCGCCCACGCTGGGCAGTATTCTCAACGGCTTCGCCACGGTGACCAGCGCACAGTCAACCCGCAGCAGCAGCCCCAGCAGCAACGCCAAGGTGTATGCCCTCGAACAAATCGTGAATCTAACTGCATCAACTTCCACTGGTGGCACCCTCAGCACGTCGGCACAGTGGTCCGGCGCTCTGGCTACCTTCAAGACAGGGCTCCCATCCAGCCTGGCTCTGGCGGGGCCGGCATCTTCTAACTACACCACTGTTGGGGCCACTGGCTCGGTGCTGGTGACCCCTAGGCAGACGACGGTCACCGCCGTAAGTGCAACCAAAACCTATGATGGTCTGACGGCAGCAGCTGGCACGCCCGTTTTGGCACCGCCGCTCGTCGTTGGCGATACCGCAAGCAACCTCTCGCAAGCGTTTCAAAGCAGCTCTACAGGCAATGGCAACAAGGTGATTATTCCAAGCATCACCATCAATGATAACAATGGCGGTTCAAATTATGCCATTACTTTGGTCAACTGCAACACCGGTACAATTCTCCCAGCTGGGGCTACGATCACTCTCACAGGACTCGCGTCCACCTATGATGGCAACCCCAAACCAGTCTTTGCCACCACCACTCCTGCCGGGCTGAGTGTGGCCATCACTTACGATGGTTCCGCCACGGCACCAAGTGCAGCTGGAAGTTATGCGATCAGTGCCAGTGTGAGTGATCCAAACTACACCGGCAGCACCAGCGGTACGCTTGTGATCAGCAAAGGCACCGCCACCATCGGGCTAACCGGGTTGGCCCCAACGTATGATACTTTGCCGAAGGCCGTCACCGCCACCACCACCCCTGCCGGGCTGGGTGTTGCCGTCACTTACAATGGTTCTGTCACGCCGCCGAGTGCCGCAGGAAGTTATGCGATCAGTGCAAGTGTGAGCGATCCAAATTACACCGGCAGCACCAGCGGCACACTTGTGATTGGCAAAGGCACCGCCACCATCGGGCTAACTGGCCTCGCCCCGACGTATGATACTTTGCCGAAGGCCGTCACCGCCACCACCACTCCCGCCGGGCTGGGTGTTGCCGTCACTTACAATGGTTCCGCCACGGCACCGAGTGCAGCAGGAAGTTATGCGATCAGTGCAAGTGTGAGCGATCCAAATTACACCGGCAGCACCAGCGGCACACTTGTGATTGGC
>CAIKHZ010000240.1 GCA_903827375.1 Akkermansiaceae bacterium | reverse complement strand
TCCTTGACGGCACGCTCGACGACGGTGATGAGCCACCCGGGCATCTCAGTGAGCACGGCAATGGTCTTGGAGACGACCTTGTCGCCGATGCGCTTGGACTCGCGCAACAGGACAGAAACGTAATTCTTGCCATTCTTCCCTCTATCCAGCGTTCGGGCTATTCCATGGCTTGGTGCTCACTTCGCCTCCCCATTCTGTTGGGCCTCCTGCATTGCAACGGTCATTTGCTTTTGCTTGCCGCCCTCAATCTCAATCAGGGTCTGGCTGGAGTGGTTGGCGAGATCGGCCCGCCATTTTCCTAACGGGGTGAAAGCGGTACTCCTTTTCCAACGTCGGGCCACCCAGTGCCAGCCACAACATCTAAAATCGGCTTTCCACCCTGCTTGGCGGCTTGCCATCCCGCAACACGATGCGGGCTCGGAGCTTCATCACAACGCCACGAAAACCGCCACCTTCATCGGCGTAGTCCACGCGGAATGGATCATAATGAGGGCAAGGACGAGCCGGTGCATGCACTGGACTATGCCTCGTTGCCATGTGTCATGTGAAAATCGGTTTGCGTTTAGGCGGGCACTGGGCTACGCCTGTCGTGTGCCCAGCCGAGCCATCCCCCGCCATGCCCGATTCCGCAGCGGACCAACGATCAGATCCATCAGCACGCCGGGCGGGCGCTGACAATCTCATGAAGAAATTGCCCATCATTTTGTTGCTGCTGGCAGCAGGTGCCGCCACCGTCTGGCATTTTCGCAGCAAATTTGCCACCGCTGCGGCTCCCTTGGAGCTTTACGGCAATGTCGATATTCGCGGTGTTGATCTGGGTTTCCGGGTGTCCGGGCGCTTGGTCGAAGTGCTCAAGGACGAGGGCGACGCAGTGGCTGCCGGTGACTTGCTGGCCCGGCTGGATTCGCAGCCCTACGAGCAAGAGCTCGCCCGCGCCGATGCCGTGTTGGCGGCCGCAGAGGCCGACCAATTGCTGAAGAATTCTGGTAGCCGCAGCGAGGACATCGAGCAAGGAAAGGCAGCCCTCGAGGAAAGCCGGGTGGTGGCGAGAAATGCCGAGCGCGCCCACCAACGCCACCTCGGTCTGGTGGGCCGTGGCGGCACCTCACAACAGGATTTGGAAACCGCCGAAGCTGTCCTGGACGAAGCCAAACAACGGGTGAAAGTCAACGAGGCTAAAGTGAAATTGCTGGAGGCGGGGTTCCGCCACGAGGAGATTTTGGCGGCCGACGCGGCTGTGGCTCAGGCGCAAGCCGCACGTGACAGCGCCGCCTTGCATCTGGAGGACACCCAACTCAAGGCCCCCTCGGCTGGCGTCGTGCTCACCCGCTCGCTCGAGCCGGGAGCCATCATGCAGGCCGGGGCCAGCGTGCTTTCACTGTCGTTAGAGCAACCGGTGTGGGTCCGTGCTTATGTGCATGAAGCCGAATTGGGCAAGGTGCCGCCCGGCACCAGCGTGCTGCTCACCACCGATGGCCGGGCAGGCCGGCCGTTTCACGGCAAGGTTGGCTTTGTCTCGCCGCGTGCCGAGTTCACTCCCAAATCGGTGGAAACCCCGGAACTTCGCACCACCTTGGTCTATCGGCTCCGCATCGTCGTGAGTGACTCCGATGGCTCGCTGCGCCAGGGCATGCCAGTCACCGTTTCGTTAGACCCAACCCCGCGCTGAGGTGTCCGATGTCGTCGTCAGCTTCGAGAACCTCAGCAAGTCGTTTGCCGGGATGGCCACCCCGGCGCTGGCCGCGCTGACCGGTGAGATCCGCCGCGGTTTCATCACCGGGCTGGTGGGCCCGGACGGTGCTGGCA
Organism: Akkermansiaceae bacterium; assembly: GCA_903827375.1. Classification (GTDB taxonomy): domain Bacteria; phylum Verrucomicrobiota; class Verrucomicrobiia; order Verrucomicrobiales; family Akkermansiaceae; genus Luteolibacter. The sequence goes on along the minus strand of CAIKHZ010000240.1, from coordinate 14,508 downwards.
AAACGACCTTGTTGCGGCTCATCGCCGGGTTGTTAGTGCCGAGCTCGGGCAGTCTAACCACTCTTGGGCACGACCCGCTGCTTGAGGCGGCGGCGATCCATCGCGAGCTGGGATACATGCCGCAGAAGTTCGGCCTGTACGAGGACCTCTCGGTTTTGGAAAACCTCACCTTGCATGCCGACCTGCGCAACGTCACCGGCAAGGAGCGCGCGGAGACATTCGGACGGCTGCTGGCCTTCACGGATTTGCAGCGCTTCACCGGCCGCTTCGCCGGCAAACTTTCCGGCGGCATGAAACAAAAACTCGGCCTCGCCTGCGCCTTGCTCGGAAAACCACGCCTCCTCCTCCTCGACGAACCCGGCGTGGGCGTGGACCCGATTTCACGCAGAGAGCTCCGCCAGATGGTTGGACGCCTCGTCGATGACGGCATCGCGGTCGTCTGGACCACCGCCTACTTGGAGGAAGCTGAGTTGTGCGGCACCACCCTGGTGCTCAACGAGGGCCAGTTGATCTTCACCGGCCCGCCCCAGACAATGACCGCCCCTCTGCTCGGTAGATGCTGGCACCTCAAAAATCCCGCCGGCAGCAAACGCCGCCTGCTCGCCCAGGCGCTGTCCCACCCGTCCATCAGCGATGGCACCATCCAAGGCCACCACCTCCGCCTGACCTTCCGCGCCTACGCACCACTCCTCCCCCCAGACTTTTCCCCAGAAGCCCTCGGCGCTCCTCCCGATACCTCCTGGGCACCCGTCGCACCTCGCTTCGAAGACGCCTTCATCGACCGCTTGGGCGGCGGCCCCGGCGGCGATTCCGTGCTAGCACAACACGTGCCTACCATCCCCAATGACGGCAATGTCGTCATCGAGACCCACCAGCTTACAAAAAAATTCGGCGATTTTACCGCCACCGACGCTGTCACCTTCGCGGTGCGCCGAGGCGAAATCTACGGCCTGCTCGGTCCCAACGGCGCAGGCAAATCCACGACCTTCAAAATGATGTGTGGCTTACTCAAGCCCACCGCCGGTCACGCCGCAGTGGTCGGCCTCGACCTCCGCCACAGCGCCGGCAAAGCCCGCCAAAAACTAGGCTACATGGCACAAAAATTCTCGCTCTATGGCAACCTGTCGGTCCGCCGAAACCTCGAGTTTTTTTCCGGCATCTATGGCCTAACAGGCGCCCAGCAGCGCGACAAAACCGCCACCATGGCTGCCATCTTCCACCTCGAGCCCTTCCTCGATGCCAAGACCGACTCCCTCTCGCTCGGTTTCAAGCAACGCCTCGCGCTGGCCTGTGCGGTGATGCACGAACCGGACATTCTCTTTCTTGACGAGCCGACGTCCGGCGTCGATCCAATCACCCGCCGAGAGTTCTGGACCCACATCAACGGCCTCGTCGAGCGCGGCGTCACGGTGATGGTCACCACTCATTTCATGGACGAGGCCGAATACTGCGACCGCATCGGCCTCGTCTATCGCGGCAAACTCATCGCCGAGGGCACCCCGGACCAACTCAAAACCCTCGCCGCCACATCCTCAGACACTGAACCGACCATGGAAGACGCCTTCATCGCCCTTATCCAAGGCACCGATGAACATCCCGGATAAGGTTATGCTTCATCAAAATTGAGCATCGATATTGAGCCCGTTTCTCGTCATTCTCCCGGTCACAAAGCATGAGTTCCTCCAATTTCCAGTCCCTTTCCAACATCATCTGGTCCGTCGCCGGTCTGCTCTGCGGCCCCCATCGGCAGCCGCAATACGAGGCCAATGAGCGATGAATTTGGAGCACGGCGGCATGACGCCGCTTTGGAGTGCGGTGGCATGCCGCCGCATTCGATTCTGGGCGACATGTCGCCCCAAATGAAAAGCGCAATCATGTCCGCGCACTCCAACAACACCCTCCGCCGACTCTACGCCACCGACGCCTCCGAATACCAAGAACTGCCAGCTGGCGTGTTGTTTCCGGCAAACGAAGCCGACCTGCGCGAAATCATCCGCTTCGCCAACCGCAACCACCTCGGGCTAATCCCGCGCGCCGCCGGCACCTCGCTCGCTGGCCAATGCGTCGGCAACGGCCTGATCGTGGATATCGGCCCGGGTTTCTCTAACATTCTGAGCGTGGATCGCGAATCCCGCCGGGTGCGCGTCCAACCCGGCGTGGTCCGCAACGAACTCAACCACGCCATTGCCGGCGCGGGGCTATTCTTCGGCCCCGAAACCTCCACCGCCAACCGCGCCATGATCGGCGGCATGGTCGGCAACAATTCCTGCGGCTCCAACTCAATCATCTACGGCAGCACCCGCGACCACCTGGTATCCGCCCGAGGGTTCCTCAGCGACGGCTCGGAGGCCACCTTCGGCCCGCTCACCCGCGACGAGTTCGCCGCAAAATGCAATGGCCCCGCCTGCTTGGAAACCCGGATCTATCAGCAAATTCGCACTCTTCTAACCGACCCGGAGAACCGCCGCCAAATCACCGGGAATTTTCCCCTGCCCTCGATCCCGCGCCGCAACACCGGCTACGCACTGGACCTCTTGATGGACGCGAGCGCCTTCGACCCGCTCTCCGACCGCCCATTCAACTTTTGCCGCCTGATCGCCGGCTCAGAAGGAACCTTGTTTTTCGCCGTCGAACTGGAATTGGATTGCTCGCCCTTGCCGCCGCCTCACGCAGCGCTGGTATGCGGCCATTTCACCTCGATCCACGAGTCGCTTCTGGCCAATTTGTTAGCCCTCCCGCATGGCCCCAGCGCCTGCGAGTTGATCGACCGTCACATCCTTGAATGCACCCGAGCCAACCTTTCCCAGGCACGCAACCGCTCATTCGTGGTCGGTGATCCGGGCGCGGTGCTGGTGGTGGAAATCCGCCGAGACACCCGTGCCGCAGCCGAGGCGGCAGTGGCCGCTGTGACCTCCGCCTGGCAGCAGGCTGGCTACGGTTACGCGATGCCGGTTCTGTGGGATGCCGATGGCGACAAAGTCTGGGAACTGCGCCGCGCAGGCCAAGGACTGATGAGCAACGTCATCGGCGACGCCAAACCGCGCGAGGTCGTCGAAGACACCGCCGTGGACGTGCACGACCTGCCGGCCTACATCGCCGAATTCGACGAACTGCTGCGCAATAAATACGGCATCGGCTGCGTCTATTACGCCCACGCCGGCTCCGGCGAACTTCACACCCGACCGTTGTTCGACCTCAAAACCCAGGCCGGCCTTAAAATGTTCCGCGACGTCGCCACCGATATCGCCCTGTTAGTTAAGAAATATCGCGGCTCGCTCAGCGGCGAGCATGGCGACGGACGCCTGCGCGGCGAGTTCATCCCGCTGATGGTCGGCACCCATTGCTACGGCCTGATGCGCGAGGTGAAAGCGCTGTTTGATCCGTTAGGCGTGTTCAATCCCGGCAAAATCATCGACACCCCGCCGATGGACCGGATGCTGCGTCATCAAGCCGGGCACGCCACGCCGGAGTACGACACGGTGTTCGACTTCAGCGAGGCGGCCGGGGTCGTCCGCGCAGCTGAAAAATGCAATGGCTCCGGCGATTGCCGCAAAGGTCCCACGGCTGGCGGCACAATGTGCCCGAGCTACATGGCCACCCGCGAGGAAAAACACAGCACCCGTGCCCGCGCCAACATCCTGCGCCAAATCCTCAACCACCCGGCCGACCCCAACCGCCCGTTCGACAGCCCCGAAGCCAAGGAGGTGCTCGACCTCTGCCTGTCCTGCAAAGCCTGCAAGTCCGAATGCCCGTCGAGCGTGGACGTCGCCAAACTCAAGGCTGAGTTCCTGCAACATTACCACGACGCACACGGCGTGCCCCTCCGCTCGTGGATCGTCGCCCGCTTCGCCGCCAGCGCCCGCCTCGCCTCACTCGCTCCACGCCTCTACAACGCCGTCCTCCAAACACCCGCCCTCCGCCGCTTGGCTAACAGATTCCTGGGATTCCACCCCGACCGCACGATACCGCGCCTCAACCACACCCCGTTCCACCGCTGGTTCGCCAATCGCACGCCTCTGGAATCCCCGCGCGGCACCATCGGCCGGGTCCACCTGTTTTGCGACGAATTCACCGATTTCAACGACCTCGAGGCCGGCATCGCCACCGTCGAACTGCTGGAGCTGCTAGGCTATCAGGTGAGCCTGCCCGCCCACGCAGAGAGCGGCCGTGCCTCACTCTCCAAGGGCCTGGTGCGACGCGCCAAAGCCTTCGCCAACGAAAATGTAAGGCTCCTCGCTCCCATCGTCAGCGCCAGCGAGCCGCTCATCGGCATCGAACCCTCGGCCATTCTCGGCTTCCGCGACGAATACCCGGCCCTGGTCGATCCCGCACTGCGCGAGACCTCCCGCCAACTCGCGCCGCACTGCCTGATGCTCGACGAATTCCTTGCTGCCGAGCTCACCGCCGGACGCATTGGCGCATCGCTCTTCACTCACGAACCGCGCACCATCCACCTCCACGGTCACTGCCACCAAAAGGCCCTCGCCTCCCTAGATCCCACCGTGCGCCTGCTCTCCCTGCCGGAAAATTACCGGGTCATCGTCATCCCGTCCGGCTGCTGTGGCATGGCCGGCTCGTTCGGCTACGAGACCGAACACTATGAAATCTCAATGAGCGTCGGCGAACTCGTCTTGTTCCCCGCTCTGCGCGCTCTTCCCAACGACGCACTCGTCGCCGCCCCAGGCACCAGTTGTCGCCACCAAATCCACGACGGCACCGGCCGCCGCGCACTCCACCCCGCCCAAATCCTGCGCGCCGCCTTGCTCTAACGCCTAATTCCAATACCCCGCAAATCACCTGCATTTTGGGCGAAGAGCGGCAAGACAGGGGAATCGAGAAACGCGCAGGATCGCGAAAGAGCGCGAAGAAGGCCGAAATCTAGGGGATTCGGGAGCGGTTATGCTCAAAAGACCGAATCGAGAAAAAATGGGGGAAACGAAGGCAATGGACAGGGATTTGAGAAAAAAACGCCGCTGTCGCGGAGGGCATGCAACGGGATTGCATGAACGCTGCACGACAGCGGCGGATGGTCACCATCTGGTATCAATCTGCTTCGGGTCGCGAGCGGACTTGGCTTCGGGCGAGCATTGGGACTTGTTGCGGGTGCTGGATGAACCGACGCCCTCAACGGCAGCGATCCGATTGACGAGGGTATTGCGGATCTGGCGGAGCTGGTGAACGGTGCAGCGCTCGGCAAGGCCGGCCTGCCAGTCTTTGCCCAGAACGAGGTCGGGGCGACGAGTTTTAGACCGTACGATATAGACGACGTAGCCGACGCTTATCGGTCCCTTGCCCTTATTCTCGATGGAGGCTCGGCGATCCAGAAGGATTCGGAAGGCTGCCGGGCCGGATCCTTCCTCCCACTCCACGCCTGGCTCCGTGGCCGCGAACACCTCCACGTATTCCGCGAGGAGTGTTGGGACTGGCGAGGTGGCCAGGTGGATGTGAGCATTGAGGATTTCACCGATGATGTGCGCGAGCTGGCGGCGGGCTTCGTGGGTATCTCCTGGAGTCGCGTTGTCAGTTGGCTTGCCGGTTTGGATGAGATTCCGAAACGCACCGGATTCGTCTCCGGCGAGGCATTGGAAGTGGGCCAGAAGCGGTTTGAAGTCGTCGTGGTTACATGCTGTTATTCCAGGTTTATTTACGGCATCCATGCAGGCTTGGTGCCTCCAGGTGTTGAATGAATCACCGGGGTCCAGGTTGCCCAGGTTGAGCTGGATATCGTAGGCCTTCCGTGCAGCCATGACGAGGGGAGTGATCTCGGATGGCTTCATGTTTCCGCGTGCCTGGAAGGTCGGGGTACGGGGTGGTAATGGGGGGCTTGATTTGGTGGCAGATTTCATAAGGAAATTTTTTTGAGGTAGGATTCAGCGTTCGGGGCATCGGCGCAACACTCGATTTTCTTTCTGGGGCAGAGGTTTCTGGAGTTCAGAAACTTGGCGATTTCACGCAGCGTCTCCAACCCGGTTTCGCCTTTGCGGCGAGACTGGACGGTGTCGCCGAAGAGCAACTCATGATGGCTCACCTCGCGGGGTTTCTTGGCGATCCGTTCCAGCTTGGTTTGCTGCAGATGACAGGTAAGGACATACCAGCGTGGTTCGGAAGGAGGAAACAGGTCATTTTCTTCTGACATGGGATTGGTTTGGATTAGAATGTGGCGAGCTGCCCGAATTCCGGCTGGCTGATGGGGAGGGAATATTTGCGTTCGAGGGAAGCTTTCAGAACTGCCCGTTCTCGGTCCTGAAAAGCTTCAATCAGCCTGTCGAAATGTTTGATTAACTCGATCTTGCACAGCGAGTGGTCCATAATGTTTCCATAGTCTCGCATCATCTTCGATCGACCCGACAAACCGCCGTTGGCCCAGTCCTCAATTGAGTCGTAATAATCATCGAAGACTGACTTCATTTCGGCGACGGCTGAGTTCACCAGTAGCCGGAATTCTGAGAGGGATAATGTTTTGAAACGAGCCTCCATTTTGGGGACTTGAGAGAGATAGAAACTATTCATGGGATGGGGGGTATTGGTGGGGGGTAGTTTGGGGAGATTAGACGGCTACCTGGTCAATCGGCTTGACGTTTTCCCAGCCGATGATGGTGCGGGATTTCGGGATGCCGGCCTTGTCGCGTTGTAGGCTCGCCGCGATGAATGCCGGCGCAGCGGATCCGAGGATTTCCCGGGCTGTCTTGCGGTAGAGTTGCCCATCCTTTTGGATGCGCTCGAACTTCCGGGTGTCGGTGAAGAACTTGGCGAGTTTTCCGATGGATAGATCCTGTAGGATGTCATGGATTTCGGTATCCGGCTGGAAGCTGGCGATGATCTGATCGGACTCGAAAACCACCGGCACGATCACGCCAAGCTTGGGGCAGCGGGCGAGGAATTGGCGGCCTTCGCGGTCGGCCTCCTGGAGGGGGATTTGCTCACCTTCCAGGCCAGCCTGTTCCAGGCGCTTTTCAGCGGCCTTCAGGATGACCTGTGCCTTTTTGATGATGGCCCGCTGTTCGAGGCAAAGCTCGATATCTTGGCTGATTTGTTGGGGTGTCATTGGGTTGATATTTGGGTGGTATGGATATGGGATTAGAGGCGGCCTTGGAGGATGGCGATTCGGCGTTCGATCGTGGCCACTTCGCGGTCGGTATTGCGGATGGATCGGGCATGGGAGAGGTTGAGTTTTCGAAGTTCCTGGTTGATGCGACAAATCTCCCGATGGCAATCCTTGATGACCTTCCGGCGGGCGATTTGGTGAGTCTTGATCTCGGCTTTGAGGACGCGCTTTTCAGCGACGGCGATGGTTGTTTTTGTAGGCATGGTTGGGGTCGATTATTAGTTTAGGAGAGGTTGACGGTTTTGGCATCAGATCCAGCGGATGAGAGGGTAGCGGATCTGGCGAGTAAATCGGCGAAAGCGGGATCGGATCTATTGAGTGATTCGGCGCGGTGCAGCGCGTTGGCCGCAGTCCCGTGGTCGATCCGGCCGACGACTTCTGAAAGTTGGGCATGGCTCCACCATGGGAAGCGGGTATGCACCAGGGAGACGACGACGAATCGAGCCCACGTAACGACTCGAGTTCGGCGGCGGCCACGGATGGCGGAGATGGGTATTCCGGAAGCGCAGGATACGGCATCGAAGATAATGAGGAGAGCGGGTTTCATGGCAGTGAAATTGTGATAGTTATTTTGCGCAGCGAGGGCCGTGTAGATTTGACCGGATAGAGTTCCGCCATCACGTGACGAAAGGCATCGACAAACGGTCTGGAGATGGAAGCTCCTTGGGGAGTTGATATCCGAATGGAGTATGAACAGCGGGAGCTACCAGGCAGGAATTGTCCTTCCAGTTTGGCTTTAGCGGTGAATTTTCTAGGCTTGTCCATGTAGCTATTTCGGATGGCTTCGGTCTATCTTAAAGGAAATTTTCGCTCTCCGTTGGCGGATCAATCTTGGCATGTTTCGTTCAATAACATGTTCTGCTGACGGAGGAATGCGATGCCAGCGGAAGTGATGTCGTAGAATGGATCAGGACACCATGCGGCGGTTCCGATGTAACGCATGAGGCCGCGTGATACGAGGTCGTCCATGTCCTTGCCGCCGCCGCAATAGCGGGCGTTTTTGTTTGCGTGCTTGAGGATTTCGACCTGCTCCCCTGTAAGAGAAAAGGCAGAACAAGGCGTCTCAGCCGACGCCGGGGAATGGTTTGTTTGGTCAGGCATATTATTCGTTGGTTGGTGATTGATTCTGGCGCGGCTGGACATGGGCGTTCTGAGAAGACATGAAGGCGGCCAGTCTTCCGGCTTGTTCGTCAGTCAGGTAAATCCCCTCTCGACACAGGAACTCGCACACTTTTAAGGGTGCCTCAATTTTGTCAGTCAGGATTGCCAATTTCACGGTCTTGAATGGGTCGATCCCATGGACGATCTGATTGGACCATTGGTCGAGTTGATCTAGTGCTTGATGTAAGTTCATGGTGGTTACGGTTTGAAGACTCAGAACAAGGGCTGGTGGCGACCGCGAGAAGCTCTCTTGTTACATCGGCGTCCGGGGCGCGGTCGCCACAGCCCCGGCGTTCTGAGCTCGTAATTTCGGCGTCTATGAGCGGCTTTCCGGGTTCGCAGATGAACTCTCCAGGTTTCTTGTAGCATAACCCAAAGCCTAAATTCCATGTGACGGGCGGCATGTAGTGAGCACCACGCCCACCGCAATTAGGACACACGGGAGAATTTGCCACGCGGGCGGGACGGCCCATTTCGCGCCGTTCGTTTTTCTTTCGGTTGGATACTTTCATATGTTCCGGTTTTTCTTCGTGTCAGACATCGCTGCCAATGCCTCCCGCTGGGGAGTCAGGGAGCAATCAGGCAAAGGGAGGGGTGTGATCTATCAATCAGCGGGAAGCCGGTAGCTGCGTACGAGGTTGCGGTGGGCTTCGCGGAAGGCCTCGCGGGGGGTGATCTTCTTGGCGACGGACAACTCGCGGGCGAGGATGGTGGCCTTGCGCACGCTGCGCAGGCGGCCTTCCATGGTGGCGACGAAGGCGACCAGGTCGGATATCTGCTCGGCGAAGTCATCATCGCTGAATTGGCTGGCCACTCGGCGGGCCATCTCCGGCAGTTGCTTGTGATAGATCTTCTTTTCCTTGTTGACCACCCACGTACATTCCCATTTCACTCCGATTCGGGATTGCTGCTGGTCGTTCTCATTGACCTTGGCCTGCATCTCGGGATTGCCGACGAAGATGATGGCCTTGCCAGTGTCCTCATTGAAGTCGAATCCCCAATCCCGGCCACTGCGGTCGAGCCGGTGCGCGTTGTCGATGATGATAGCCCCGCCATCGCCTTTCATGGAGGTGACCATGAATGGCCAGCGGCGCTGGTTGGCCTTGTAGCCTTCCTTGTGGCGCATGGCGGCGAAGATACCCGCTTCCAGGTCGGCGGCGGAACACGAGCGGCCGGTGACCTTGTGATAGAGCGTACTCGGGTTGGCTCCCAGGTAGTGCAGGGCCGAGCAAGTCTTGCCGGTGCCGGCAGCGCCGAAGATGAAGGCGACATCCTGGGTGCGGCGGGCGAGGTTGACGCGGCCGGCGAACTCGGCGGTGAGCGCATTTTCAAAGATGGTGGACGAGAGGTCGAGCCGGGCGGCGATGCTGTGGAGGATATCGAACACGCGTTCGGTAAAGTCCAGCGGATCGCGGTCCAGGTTGTCATTGATATATTTGGAGATGAAGGTCGGCGAGACATCGAACAATTTTCCGAGGGCTCCGTTGGTCAGGCCGTGACGGGTTCGGTGATCGATGAGGGCGGCGATGACTTCAGGATTGGTGGGGTATTGGGACATGGGATTGGGGGGGGGGGATATGGAGGGTATGGATTGAAGCAGAGGAAGGAATCGTCGGTCTCCGCCACGGAGGCGGGCTCGGGGCTCTCGAAGGCGGTGAAGCTCATGGACCGGCCAGTGGCCGCCGGTGCAGCGTTGGAGCATCGGTCATAGGAGACGGTGCCGGAGCGCAGGTCGCGGTCGGCGGAGAGAACGGTTTCGCCCAGCGTACTGCGGGCAGGCCGCACGGGCGTTGCAGGGGGTGTGCCAGCCGGGAGAATCTGCACGATGCCTTTCATTTGGTTGGCATTGCGGGTGAGGGTGGCGATGGCCTCCTCGGTGTCCTTTCCATGCAGATCCTGGAGGTGACGCGCCAGGCGGGAAACTTGGCGTTTCTGATCGGCGTATTCCTTTTTTTGCTCCTCCACGTTGAGCACTCCAGGCTGGAACTTTTCCGGCAGGCTTTCGAGGTAGCGCCCGGTATCGTCGAGCAAATGGATGACCTCGGGTTTGAGGGCGTTGAGGACATAGAATATTTTGCGCTCCCGTTGGCTCAGGTCATTGCAGAGAATGCTATCGACATGGTGGTAGATGCGCTTCCCGCCGATATCCTTGCGCTCCACGCTGATTCCCTTCGGGCCGATTTCCGCTCGGCCTTTGCGGCAGCAAATGAGCGCGGCGAGGGCATCGGAGATCGGGCGGACGTCCCCCGGCCGCATGGCATATTCCTGATGGGGAGAAACCTTTACCTTGCGGATGCGCAGCCGGGTCTCGCTGGCAGGTGCGGGTGGAGCGGGTGCGGTAACGGTTGCGGCGGTGGCCTGTGAATCCTCCTCTGCTTGGAAATGAATGTTTCTGAGTTCCATGGTGTTTATGTTCTAACGGGTTGAAACGATTTGCCAGACTCCCGGAGCCACCTCCGCCTCGGTCTCGTAGTGGAAGCCGTGGAAGGAATGGCCGCGGCGCTTGTTGTGCTGCTGCATGACGATGCGGACTTCCTGCTGGAGTTGACTGATGGTGAGGAGGGGAAGCTTGAGGTCCGCCTTTTGTCCCAACAGGGCGGCTGTCAATGCAAACTGGGCGAGCTTCTCGGCCTCCGCGGCGAGGGTGCCGCGTTCGGACTTGCTGGCGTCCTTGGCCATGGGATCGCCCGCGCCGAGGTTGGCCGGCATGTTGCTGTAATTGTTGCCGCGCTGGCCGGGAAGGTGTAGCAGGTAGCGGTGCAAGTTGCGGTTGAAGGATTCGATGGCTGCCTTTCCGGCGCTGTGGCCGCTGGCCTTGTCCGCAGCGCAACCGATCCAGGATACGCCGCCGTCCATGCTGGTGCGGTGGATGATGATGCCGCCCTCGCTGCCGGCCTCCAGCACGCGCTGTGCCGCCTCACTGCAGGCGATGGTTCCGCGCTCGAACCAGATGTGCGTGGGATAATCCACGCCGATGCCAAATCCATCCGTCTGCAGGCCGTGGGCAAGCATCTCATCCACATCCTCGGCTCGAATGGCGTTCTTCGGTTTGAGCGTGAAACTGACAATCGAGCGCGAGGCCACCTCCATCAGGACATAGAGCGTCATGTCGATGACCTTGCCGGTGAGTTCACACAGCGCGATGAGGTCGAGCTTCACGTCGTCGAGGGTGTACAGCTCGCATTTGCGCAGCTTGCTATAGTCGCGCTGCATTGAGGGCATGTGTTTGAGCGCGGCGGCGTGGCCGATGGCCCCCATGCGCAGCAAGGCTTTAGGTCCCATCTTGCGGCGGATGGTTTTATCGCACCAGGGGAACTCTGGCGGGTTACATGGCAATGCCAGCGCCGGGTAGGTGATAGCAAACCATTCCTGCCAGGTGCCGAGGCCTGGAAGTGCTTCGCCCTTCCACCAGCGTTCCTGGAGTTTCTGGCGGATGGCCGGGGCTTCGATGCCGTTCTGGTGCTTGTCCCGGCCGCCGGTCTTGGTGGTGGCCAGCCTTTTGATTTCAGCCACCGTTTCATCCGGCAGGCGCTTGATGTGCGGGGGCGATGCGTAGTCGGTGATCAGCGCGGTGGCCTTGCGGCCGCCATCCCGCCACGCATAGTAGAGGGTGCGCAGCGTGCGCCAGGAGGCGCGCAGGAGTTTACCGCCGGCCAGAGGCTGGCCATCGAGCCTGATGGACATGGCTTGCAGCGATGGCAGCAGCGCCGCGGACTCCAGGACTATCGAGCGCTCCATGAGGGTGAAGGCTTCATGCAGGCGGCCGGCGCGATCGCGCTGCCAGAATGAGGTGTTTGAGAGGGTGGCCATGGGAGTAAAAAATTCTAAATTTGAAGCATGAAGTTCTAAACGAGCGCCAGTGAATCGGGATCGATGGAGGCGAGGGCGTCGGGTTCATCGGACGGGGTCCAGTTGGTGCCGGTGAGTTGGGTGAGGATGTCGTAGGCGCGGGCGCAGGCCACCTTGTACATTTCCGGGTTGGCGATGAGTTGCTCCTTGAGTGCCAGGATGCGTTCGGCCTCCTCGCGGAAGTCTTTGAGGCCGCTGCACAGGAAATCGAACTCGCTCTGCTGCAGGCTGGGCGCTGGAGGAGCGGGCGGCCCGAGGGCTTCCACCGCCGCATCGCACAGGCTCTTGAGCGTCACCGGACCCTTGCGCAAAAGCAGTTTGAGCGCCCCGGAGACCTGCTTTTCCGTCGCGCTGTGGTCAAGGCCCAGTCCGCGCACCGCCGTCATGTACTTGTAAGCCGTGGGCTCCTTTAACCACGGGCATTCGGCGTCTAACCAGCCCTTGAATCCACCGAATGGAAGCAACTCACGCGTGAGTACCTTTTTCTTACCCTTCATTGACCCGGTTTTCTTCGGGTCGGTGATCACAAACACCTGATAAGCCTGGAGGGCGGCCAATCCCATTTGGAGACGCGGGCCGAGGCTGAGGTCGGCGAATTTCTCCTCATGGCCGATGATGATTTCGCGGTGCTTTTCCAGCGTGTGGAGGGCGGCGGAGAGGATCGCCTTGGGGCCGGAGGCCGGTAGGAGGGCGGTGGATTCCGGTGCTTCGGTGTTTCGGTGTTTCGGTGTTTCGGTAAGATCCGAGGTGTTGCGGTTCACGCCTTTGCAGCGGTGGCGCTTGAGGCCGCCAGCGGTGAAGCCGGTGGTCTGGCAGGTGGGACAGGTGACGAGTTGTTCTGGCATGGGATTAGCGGGATGGATTGCGCTTGATGAGGCAGAGGGCGGTGGCGAGGATCAGGCATGAGCCAACGGCTAGAATGCCATGCAGACCACGAGCGTTTTTTTGAGGCCGTGTTGAACAAATTAGCCGTCCAAGTTCTTCCCATGACTTGGCGTACTTTTTTTGAAGCATTGAGCGAGGAAGCCAATACGCGGTTTGACGAGGTATCCAGGGAATTTTGTTCGCAGCTAGAATGGCCTCCATTACAGGGTCCTGATCTGGCTCGGGCGTGTGCGCGGTTGCATTTTGCGGTGTGGGCGGTGTGGAAATTGCCGTGGGAATCGACGGAAGAACCGGTTGATGGGCAGAGGTATCTGCGGATGATGCTGATTGATCGTTACTGGATGTATCGCCACCAGTGGATTGCAGAGGTCTTTGCGGGTATTCCCGGAGAGGATAATGGATAGTGGGATCATGCCCTCCGGTCAGCAGCGCTTCGCGCGATAATTCGAGACGGAGCCCGTGTTCGAGGTAGGCGAGGCGACCGATCATTTCGAGTTCGCTGGGGAAGGGGGATTTTTTCATGGGAGTGATGGCTTGCGTGTTAGATCCGCGCCAGGGCGAACAGGAGGGCGAGCGCGGCGGTTGCGATGAGCAGGGAGGCCAACGGCCAGGAGTAATCCCGGCGGCGGCGGTTGCGGTGGACGGGGGCGGAGAGAAGGCCAAGGGCGAGGCGGCGGCGGGTTTCGGGCGATAGGGTGGGGCTCATGGGATGGTGCATGATGGTGGATAGTGGATTGTGGATAGAAGAGACAGCGGGTATCAGGCGGGAGAGAGTTGGCGGCGGGCAGCGCGGGCGTCGGCGCGGGCTTTGCTGCGGCGTTCGAAGGATTCCTGGCGGGCTGTACCGAGCATGTGGAGGGCGTCGCTCCAAGCGGTGGCAACGGCGATTTCGTTGGCCTGAAGTGCCTTGCGGAAGCAATGGTCGAAGCCGTGGCGGAGGTCATCCAATTCGGTTTCCGATAGATTGAACGGCGTGGGCTTGAAGGCGGCGGGCTTGAATGGAGTTTTCATGGGGGGGTGTTTTCTTCGTTTGGAATTTCTAATTTCAGTTTTCAGCTTTTCAGCATTTCAGCATTTCAGCATTTCAGCTTTTTCTATTGCGGGGATGCGGTAGAACGAGAGCTTGCGAAATTTGTGGGTGGGGTCGCGCAGGGTCTTGTTTTCGATGCCGAGCCGCAGCGTGTCGTTAATTTCCCAGACGCGGGTATGGATGTTCATCGAGCCGCTGATGCGGGCGAGCTCCGGCATCGGCACCCATTCTCCTGGGGCTTGGCGCAGGCGCTCGACAATCGCGGAATTCTGGCTGAGGTAGGCTGACATGGTGACTAGGGTTGTTCGGGGTGGGTGGTGCATCAAGAGAGCGGAGCGCAGGTGGCATGCTCCAGGGCTCGGCGGGCGAGGGCTAGCTGGTGGCGCTCGGCGCGGCGGAACGTCTGCTCGCTCACCGGGCAGCCGAGAAGCACGCTGTAGGAGGCCATCTTCTCGGTGCTCACCGGCTCGTGCTCGGC
>CAIKHZ010000239.1 GCA_903827375.1 Akkermansiaceae bacterium | reverse complement strand
GTGCCGGTGGCCCCGGTGTTGTTGAGCGTCAGATAGCTCAGGGACGTTCTGGGCGGCGAGGTGAAGATATACTTCGGGCAGTTCACGACGTTGATCTGGGTCAGCGCGGTGCAGGCCGATAGATCAATCTCGGTCAGGTTGGGGCACTCCTCAATATCGAGGTAGGTGATCGCGGTGAACGCCCGCAGGTCCAGTCGCTTCCCTCGGAACCGCTTGATCGTGAGTGTCGTCAAGAGCGGAAGCGTGGCGGGCAGGCGCAGATCGGTCAGGGCGGGCGACTCAAGCAGGAGCGTGACGAGCTTGGTGCATTTCCTCAAGTCGATGGTTTGGTACGTCCCGCTTGGAAGCGACAGGCTGGTGAGTTCTGTGAGGTTCGAGACGTCAGCACCGCAGAGGCCGGAAATGTTCAGGAGAGTGATGTCGCCGTTGTAGGTGATCCCGTCGCAACTGTTGCTGCTCGAATCGCACGGATAGAGGCCAAACCCCTTGATGAGCCGCCCGTTGTAGGGCGAGGCAATGGCCGTTCCAAAACTCGGCACAATGTTTGTGCCGGAAGCACCACCGGATGTCGGTGCCTTCACCCCCATCGCGCCGTCCCAACGAATGGCCTTGGCGTATCCGGTGGATGTCTTGAGGCTCAAGGCTGGGGAGGTGGCGGTGCAAAACTGGCCGTGGAATGCCTTTTCCCATACGGCGGTCGCGTAACTGAAGGGGGCTGGATCGAGAACAACCGGGTCGAGCACCGGCTCGTCGCCAAAGTTAGACTTCGCGAAAATCAACTCGGTTGGGGTGAGTGGCCGGATCGTGTCGATGCGGGGAGCGTGGGCCGACAGCCAATCCTCTGGGGTTGGGTTCGACTGGGGAGTTCCCTCTGTGCCCCGGTTCACGTCGTTTTCAATAACGACTTCGAACGTGCGCGTGCTGACCGGTGAGCCTGCCGCATCGACCCAGGTAATTTCCGCCATGGCCGTTAGGGTGGCAAGCTCAGGCGATGCTCCGATGCGAAGGGCGGTGTTCAACTCGGTGGTGTTGAAACTCGGGGCGCAGACATAGACGGGAGCGACGGCACCATCGGCGGGCATGACCCAGGTGGTCGCATGCACGAGGTAGCCACCGGCATAGTTGGCCGCAGCCTTGATCCCGAATTGCATCGCGAGTGTTGCACGGTCGCCTATCAGCGAATAGACGCTCGCGCTGCTAGAGAGGAAGGCGACTTCGAGGGTGGCGGCATCCCCGCGCTTGAACCGCAACGAGGTTACGGGGCTGCGGAATCCGGGGGCCTCGATGAGTTGCAGGGTTTCGAGATCAACATAGAGCTTCACGGCGCTGGCGCGGGTGTCAACGTGTCGTCGTACTTGCAGGGGTGACGGAACCTGCGCGGGTTTGGATTCGGCGGCGTGGTCGTCACATGGCCCGGGTTGAATTTCATCGTGCCGCAATGATAGAGCGGCTCATGGTGGTCGCGGTTGATCCTGGCAATCGAGCCCCCCGCCCTGGCAATCACGCTCGGCGCGGCAATCTCGGTGAACACCTCGCGGGTTTCGACGGCTGATTGTTCCCACCAGTCGAGAGCGCGGGCCGAGACGCGGAACAAAGCACCCAGGCAGTACCAATCGGCCCACGGCGGCGTTGTGGCATGGCTGAACCATCCGTTGCCGGGGCTGTCGCTGCGGTGGTACAGTCGTGTCCACAACCCGTCGTGCTGCATGTCATCGGTGGTTTCCAGCAGACGCAGCCAAGTGGCGGGAGAGGCTGCCACGTCGGCCTCAAAGCACCAGTAATGGTCGGCCTTGATTCCATACCGGCGCACGGCCGCAAGGCAGTGCAGGTGGTTGCG
>CAIKHZ010000238.1 GCA_903827375.1 Akkermansiaceae bacterium | reverse complement strand
GCCGGCGGGTGGCACGCGGCTGGCGGTGCTGGAATTACAGCCGGGTAATACGCTGCACGGCCTGCATCACACCGACACCATCGATTACGTCATTTGCATGTCGGGTGAGGTTGAGATGGCAATGGATGACACGACAGTGAAGATGAAGGCCGGGGATGTGTTGATTCAGCGCGCTACCAATCACGGTTGGGTTAATCGTGGCAGTGTGCCGGCGCGTCTGGCGGTGATGCTGACTGACGCACGGCCCAAACGCACGGACTCGGTAGCCGGGACGCAGAACGCGCGCTGAATTTTGACGTGACTATTCGCGTGATCGCAGCTTGAATGCGGCGCGCGTCATAAAAAAGGGGGGATGATGTTTTATAAACAGTGGGTTCGTGGTGCCTGCGCGTTGTTCGCGCTGACGGCGGTGGCGGCGTTTGCCGCTGAAAGTTATCCGGCGCGTCCGGTGCGCGTGGTGGTGCCGTTTGGTGCCGGCGGGCCGGATCTGATTGCGCGCATCGTCGCCCAGCAACTCGCCAGCCAGCTCGGCCAGCCGGTGGTGGTCGACAACCGTCCGGGGGCGAATGGCATTGTCGGCACCGACACGGTGGCCAAGGCGCCTCCCGACGGCCTTGTTCTTCTCCTTTCGGCGCAGTCGGCCATGGTGTTCAACGCCGTGCTGAAAAAATCCCTGCCCTATGACCCCATTGCCGATTTTTCATCCGTCACCATGGTGTTCGAGACGCCATACTCGCCGTGGGCGATCAGATTCTGACCGGCAAGCTGGCCGATCTGCTGTGTCAGCATGAAATTCTTTGCCAGTTTGTGCGATGACAGGTCCAAGGCGTAAAAACACTCCTCCATTTCCAAGACCGCATCTCCCTGCCATTCGCCCCGCTCCCGGTCAGGGCAGCCCATGAAACAATTGCTTCGAAGGCAGAGATACAACGTCCGGGTCGCCTTTTTCCAGAGGGTGTTATAGTCAGCGTCATTGCATGAAAACGAGCCTGCGAACTGGGTGTCATATCCTATTTCGCGGAATTTCACGGCAAGGACCGTCACGCCGGCAGGGATGGTATAGATGGCGCCCTCTCCGGCGGTCCAGTCCTTAATTTCGTAGGCTTGCTCCCCTGCGACGGTCGTAACCTTCTGCACAGGAGTCGTGCAACGCATCAATGGGTTGGAAGAATCAAATTCGATCTCCTTGCCGGCTGCGTCGGCCTTGACCCGTATCCACATGGTGTATTGGGCATTGTACGGCAACTGGCAGACAAGCTTCCATGGCTTCGCTTCCGAATGCGGCAAATCCTTTGACGTATAGACATAATCCTTCAGCCCATATTCAGTCATGCCTTCAGCTCGATAGGTCGCCTTGATGATTGTTAGCGGCTTGTCCGCAGCGCCCTTGATCTCAAGACTTCCTCCCTCGCGCACGGCCTTCCTGCCAAGCTCATTGCCAAGGTTGAACTCCACCACGAGCTCCTTGATACCCGGTATCTGTTCGCCACTGACGAAAGTGCTGTTATTGACGGCAATCGAAAGCACATGATCCTTCACGGCCTCCCTCACCTTGGCAGTCACATCAGCCTCTGCGGCAACAGCGTTCGAGAACATTGAAAATAAACCTAACATTGACATGCATATATTTTTCATATTCTTCAGTGTGTATATTCCGTTCATTGTGTTAATCTCCTGTAAACATCCAATTCAAAAATCGACCAGCGATAAAGGGCATTGGCTCCGGTCTGCGTGACGCGGAGGTAGCGCGCGGTCTGAGGGGGAAAGGTGATGGTGGTCATTCCCAGGTGTCCCGAGCCGGTTGCGATGGGATCGCCCCAATTCGTGCCATCGTTTGAAACCGTCACCGCATACTTGTCTGGCGAATCCCACAACGCCCACGTATTATCGAGCACAATCTTATCGAACGTCTGTGGCGTCCGAATATCGACCTGGAACCACTGGCCGGGATACTGGTTGGTCGCCGTCATGTCCCGCCAACCGGTCCAATGATCCCCGTCAATCGCATTGGCTGCGGACACGTCGAGCGGGGCACCGTTGAACATCCACACGCCGTCCGGCACGGAGGCCGAAGCAACCCACCCGTTCTTCTCGAGCGCGGTATCGTTTGGAGGCGGCGGAGGCGGCGGCTTGGGGGAAGTCATCGGCAAACTGCCCAGGCCGGTGACTTTCCATGTCCCTGGAGCCACATTGAATTTCACATAACCGGCGTCCTCCCCATTCCAGGTGACACCGGGAACTCCGTCGTGATAGGTACCGTCCCAGACGGTGGTTTCGTTCACCTTGATCGAATTGAGCTTTGAAAATGCGCCTTTGGGGATGCCCACGACCGCGGTGGTGTTTGGGGGAGATGTCAAGTTCAGGGCATACTCCGACGCGGTCTTCCGCATGTCCACCGTGATATTGCCTTTGATCGACGGCACGACGACCTTGATGGCGGTGAGGAAGGCTTCCTTGGGCAAGACGTGATACCGGGTCCAGCCCGGCGCTTCAGGTGAGACACCCGCGATGGTTTGAGAAAGGACCAGGGGCGGATAGTTCCACCCGTGATTGAGCGAGGAGCCCACTTCAAACCGATTCTCGGTCAACCACCACCGATTGTAAACCTCCCAGAGGGTGGTAAAGCTGCACGGGATCATGGTTTCATACCGTTCATACATCCGCAGCATGGCTGAGTCCTGTCTTCCCATGGTGCAAAGGGCTTCAAAAATCCAGCGATCGAAGAAATTGCTCGAATGGGTCACTTGGGCCAGGACATTCGTGTAGATCGAGTTCCATTTGGAGCTGTCGGCCAGCCCGGCATTGATGGCCATCGCGTTCGCGTGATCGTCTGGAGTCGTCACGTCGGTGGACATATAGAAATTGCCATTCCAGTATTTGCTATCGAAGGTGTCTTTGATAGCGGCGAGCCTGTGGTCAATAGCCGCGGTATCAGCGGTGTGTCCGGTCGCCACCGCCATTTTCCTGAGGGCCTGCAGGTCCATATACATGAAGCAGGTTTCCACAACCGCGGTATCCGTTTTATCCTTGGATCCCCAATCAAACCAAGTCTTCCGATTCCCGGACTGATACGTATCGAACAGGAAAGTCTTGGTCTGGTCATAGACAGCGCGGATCGATTCCAAGTCGCCCGTCTGCAAATAGTAGAACCACAAGCCATATTCCCCTAGAAACTCCAGATGTTGTCCAGGATAGAACTTTGGTTCCAGCTTCCGCAGCACCAATTCTTTGCACAACTGATGGGAAGCCGCATCGAAAATATAGAAGCACTGATTCAGCTCCGGGGTGCCATCGCCCCAAAATCCTACCCGTTCGCGGTCAGGGCAATCATAAAAGTGGTCTCTCATGCAGAGATAAACCGTCCTGGCTCCTTTTTTCCAGAGGATATTGTAATCATTGTCATTGCACTGAAACGAACCGGCAAAGGCGGTGTCGTACCCGGTTTCCCGGTACTGCACCGCCTTGACGGTGACACCCGCGGGAATCGTGTAAATGGCGCCTTCGCCGCTAATCCACTTTTGGGCTTCAATGGTTTGGTCGCCTTCCCGGGTCGTGGCTGATTCCGTGGGGGTCAGGTAGGTAACAAGCGGATTGCTGGAATTGAACTGGATGACCTTCCCCTCAGGACTCTCGAGTTGTATCCAGAGTTGGAAATGGCAGTTGTAAGGAATCGTACAGACCAGCCTCCAAGTGTTCGTCTCGG
Source organism: Akkermansiaceae bacterium (assembly GCA_903827375.1). GTDB lineage: Bacteria > Verrucomicrobiota > Verrucomicrobiia > Verrucomicrobiales > Akkermansiaceae > Luteolibacter. The sequence continues at coordinate 26,028 of CAIKHZ010000238.1, read as the reverse complement.
AATGCGGGAGGTCTTTGGATAGATGGTCGTACTTTCGCAATCCATAATCCTTGATCACGTTTGTGGAAGCGTTCGCGGAAACTCCCTCAGATGCGGATGTCGTTTGCGCGGACCAGGCAAGCATCGCGAGGACACATAAACCCAATGCGGTTCTCTTCATCATATTGGTTTCATGGGAGTGTGGATTGGAAGCGATAGGTTCCTGCGCCGACCGCATAGGCGGCGGCACGGTTTTCCATGCGCAGGAACTTCACGCCCGCTGCTGCTGCAGCAGGCTTGCCCGATTCGGTGACGCCGGCGGCGTCCTTGGCCGGAACATGGACGGTGGCGGTGGTGTTGACGGGGATCGTGACGTCCATGGTCAGTTTGCCACCATCGCGCTTCCAGTTGCTCACAATGCGACCGTGGATCGAGTCATAGCCGCACTTGACCCAGGTCAGTTCGCCAACGACGGCAGGCTTGATAAGGATCTTCTTGAAGCCGGGGCCGGATGCATCGGGACGAATGCCGGCCAGGCCCTGATAGAACCAACTGCCGGGGCTGATAAAGCACGCGTGGATTTGTGAGGCATGGCCGTTCCACTGCTCCCATACCGTGGTGGCCCCCTGCTCCAGCATATAGCCCCATCCCGGATAGGTCTTCTGGTTGAAGATGGTGTAGAGCAAATCATTTCGTCCAGTCTCCTGCAGATATTGGATCAGGAAATAAGTGCCGAGCATGCCGGTGTCGAGATGCCCCTTGCTCTTCACCAGAATGATTTCTTCAAGTTTCTTCTGAACAATTCCAACCAATTCATCCGGGACACTACCAGTCATCAGCGGCATCACTTGATAGGCCTGCTCATCCAGACCATAAACCTGTTTCTGGGCATCATAGAACGTCGTGTGAATGAGCTGCCGGGTCTTGTCGATCTTGGCTTTGTATTTCTCGGCCTCCTGGGTCTTGCCCAAGACGCGGGCGCTGCGTTCGAGAATTTGCCACAGGTAAACCCGATAGCCGTTGTTGAAAATCTCGCAGGCCTTTTGACCCGGCGCGTTCTGGGTATCCATACCCCGCTCAGGCGGCACCCAGTCGCCAAGAAACCCCCCACCGCTTCCACGCATCAAGCCGTCCGGGGCCTGCCCGTCCAGAAACGCGGAGTAACGACCCATCGCCACGAAGGCGCTCTCTAGCAAACGCCGGTCGCCATAATAGAGATAGTTTTTCCACGGCAACACGGTGCCGATGCCACCCCACGCCGGACCGCCCCAGGAGGGAATCACGAACGGCGCGGTGAAGGGGAATTGACCGGTGGCCGGATCCTGCGCGTCGAGCCAGTCAACCGCCCACTTGGCGTAAAACGCCGGGGCATCGCGGTCCATGATTTGCGAGTCGAGCGAAGTCTGCCCGTCGGCTCCGTAGCCGAGGCGTTCGCGATGCGGACAATCCACCATGTAGCCACCCAGGCTCAAGCAGCGGATCGTCCACAGGTTGAGCTGATGGATGCAGTTGAACAAATCGTTAGAGCACTCGAACGTGCCAACTGGCTGGAGGTCCGATTCGATCATCAACGCCTGGGCGTCACCCGGTGCGGGCTTTTCGGCTAGGCCGTCCACGGTGGCATAGCGGAAACCGTGATAATTGAACTTGGAACAGAACACCTCGCCGGGCTTGCCGGCCGATATGTATTCATCCACCTGTTGGAACGTCTGACCCGGCTTGTCGGCATAGGAGAACGTCAAGCGCTGGTCGGCGGCCAACTGTGGCAGACGCAGTCTTAGCCAGCCGGTCAGGTTGGTGCCGAAATCCAGCTCCCAGTTGTTAGCACCCTTGGCGGTACAGGCCACCACTGGGATGATTTTGTTGATGCGGTTCGGAGGACACGACTGGGCGGTGACCGCGCCCTCAGGTGCGGCGACCTCCACGACCGGCTGCCAGTCGCCAGTCTTGCAGCCGACCTCGTTCCATCCCGCGATCTGTTTGCGGGCGTCGATGGTTTCGCCGCCCATGTTGTTCCACTCCCACGGGCCGCGCAAGGCATGGGTGCTGACCATGCCGGTCCAGGTGCGGTCGGTGCCCACCACCACCCGCTGCCCGCCAACAAACAGGTCGAGCTGGACCCGGCCGCTAGCGCCGTCCTTGGCCCAGCCACGTCCGAGCCACAGGCCCACGCAGTTGGAACCGGCGCGCAGCAGCTTGCTGATATCATAAGTGGTGTAAAGAGAGCGCTTCTTGTCTTGCGACACCGCAGGGGCGAGGACATCGTCACTCACCTGTTTGCCGTTCACATACAATTCATAATAGCCATTTACATTCACATAGGCCAGAGCCTGCGCGGGTGTTGATGTTAGATCAAACTCCTTGCGCATCCAGACTGCGGGCGAGTTCTCCATCGTGGCGACCTGAGTCTTGATCTGTTCCCAGGGGGCACCGCCAAACTTCGCCATCTCCTTCGCCACGGGCCAAGCCGCGTCATTGAACCCGGCCTCCCGCCAACCGGCCTGCTCGCTCGACTGGGACTTCCAGGCAGTGCCCGTTTCCAGAGTTAGCTGGCGGCCATCGGCGAGTTCGGCCGTTACGCAGCCGAGCAACCCGGCCGGGTTCGGCTTGTCACCGCCGTTGCCTGCCGCCACCGCGAAGACATTATCACCGGCCTTCAAGAGCGCCGTGAGATCGGCTTTTTCGGGAGAGTTCCAACTGCCGCCTTTGAGCACTTCCTTGCCATTGACGAACAACACAAAGTCGCCGTCGGCGCACATCGTCACCGAGGCGCGCCGCAGCGCGCTATCCGCCGGCAGGCTCAAGCGAGCACGGAAATAGGCCGGGGTCGCCGGCATCTCGGCGGTTGTACCGGCATGCGGAAACCAAATCCAAGCGCAGCGGTCGAGACCGCGTGTTCCGAAAAACCAGGGATCCTGCTTGACCCACTTCGCCTGCCAATCCACGGCGCCTAGCAGACCCATCGACCAACCGGCCGCAGCGCTCCACGCCGACGGCTTGCCGTCCTTGTCCCACACCCGCACCTTCCAATGGCAAAGCCGCCCCGACTCCAACGGTTTTCCCGGATACTCCACCTGGATGCTTTGGTCGGATGCCACCTTGCCGCTGTCCCACAGGTCGCCCTGGTCTTTGGCTAACAACTCCGGTGACGAGGCGACCAGCACCTGATAGGCGGTTTGTTTCTGACCTCTGTCCTCTGATTTGCCTTCGGCCATGCCAGTTAGGGCTTCGCCGGGTCTTTCCGAGTTCGCTAGCGCTCTCCCCGCGTTCTGACTTCTGTCCTCGATCTTCCACGACAAGCGCGGCTTGGCGGCATCGATGCCAAGCGGGTTGTCGCGGTATTCGCAGCGCAGGCTGGTGACATCAGCGGAGCACGCTGCCGGTAGGTAGGAGAGCATGGCCGTGGTGGAAAGCAGGCAGGCCGCAAGGCGGCGGGTGGTGTGATATTTCATGTGGATGTTTGATGATAGATGTGGCTTTTATATGCTAGAACCTGTCATGAAAAGGTGCCGGGCAGGATGCCGAAGCACAGTGGCCGAAAAGTGAGTTTTCAGCCAACGTCTCACACGAATTCAAGTTTCGTGGTGATGATATCATTGGCTTTCAAGGACAGTTCCTTGGCGAGGGTCAATTCGATGCGCTGGCCGGTTTGGGTGGCCTTGACGGTGAGTTGCTGGGTGCCGGCCGCCACGGTGGATGTTTTGAGGGTGGCACCGGGTGGCAGTTCGAGTGCCAGGGATTTGACCCGCAAGCCGCCGGATTTCACTTCGATGCGGTTGGTTTGAGATATGTCCGTCCGGCTCTGGCTGAGGGTGCCCCAGCCTTCGGCGGCGGTGAATGCGGCTTTGAAATTCTCGGGTGTTAGTTTGGGCGCGAAGCCCATCTGTTTTTTGGGTCCGTGGTATTCAAATCCGCATGCCGCGATGAATACCCCATAACTGGCCATGCTGCGGGCATAGTGATCGCCGCACTCAATTTCATTCCACGGGTTGCGTTTGGACGCGTGGTAGCGGTCATGGACGGCCCGGGTGACGGCCAGGCCTTCCTGGACGAGTCCTTCCCAAATCATATGTCCGGCCGCCTGGTATTCGAAGCCGTTCATGCACTCGTTGAAATAGCCAGCGCAATAGGAGTTGGCGGTTTTGCCGATGGCGTCGGCGAAGGTCCAATCCTTGCGCGGGAACGTGCACATCAGCAAGCCGGCCTCGCCCGCCATCGCATACCAGCGGCCGGCCCCGTTCACCGCGCGATACGGTCCGACATCCGGCGAAAAGTTATAGCGCCACAGCGACCGCAGCGCCGCGCGAGTTTCCTTCTGCGGCAACACGCGGCCCAGGCCGACTTGAAACGCCCAGCCCTGACCCATGACTTGGTCAATCTCGCAACCGTTGCCGGAATTGATTGCAGCTACGTGATTGGGGTCGATCAGGTTGATGAAATACTCGCCATCGAAAAGCCGCTTCACCAGGTTCTGGCTACCGACCTCGGCAATCGCTAGGCATTCGCCGGCAAATGAATGATCTTCCATTTCGGCGGCCATTGCCGCGACCGCCCGCAGGCTGGCCAGATACAATCCGCTCAACCAGGCGACCGGCCCATACCACGCGGCGTCGAGTGTGTTGTGTTGCGCCCCTTCGAGGATGCCGTCGGCATTCCCATCCTGGCTGATGAGCCATTGCATCGCCTTCTTGATGCCGGGGTAATTGCGCTTGAGAAACGCGTTGTCCGGCGACATCTGGTGGTCCCGATAGGCGCGCAGCAGTGTGCCCGCTTGGCCATCGATCGCGTACCCGGCATTGAACTCCCCGCGATGGTCTATCATGCCGTCAGGCTTGAACGAGACCGCCGGGTCAAAGTCGGTGCGTTCCCGCAACACAATGTCGAGTTCCGGAAACAGCCGGCCCATCGCCTGCTCATATTGCCAGACGTGCGTGCAGGTTCCTTCGCAACAGGCAACCCCCTCCGTGCCGTAAAAACGGCCATTGGCCATGCGGTTGGCCGTTCTCGTGGCCAGAATCGACACATTCGAATGCGTTCTATCTAACAACCAAAACGGCAGCGTCGAGTCATACCAAGTATCGCGCCACAGCCGGGTCTGTGATGTGAGTCGCTCGAAATGCGTCGTGACATATTGGACAACGGCCACTGCGGAAGCAAATCGGGTGGCATAGTAGTTGCCCGCCTTGTTCAATGGGGCGGCGAGCGAGAGATTGGGGAAATGCCAGGCGAGCACAAACGTCACGGTGACCGAGGCCCCCGCTGCGAGCCTGAGGTTGCGTCCGATCGAACCGGATAATCTCTCGGCAAAAGGCGCCGTCGCATCCGCGCTGGCCTGATCCGCCGCCTGGCCAAGCAAGGCCAGCGTCATCGTGCCATACCCCGGCAAGGCCTTGAGCGCCTCATCGGTGACGGGCGGCTCGCCTTTGACCGGCTGGCCGTTGGCGGGTCTCTCCGCGGAGCAGACCAGCGCGGTGAAACCGGCCTCGCGCACCGTGCGGTTGCGCAACACCGCGTTCTGATTGCGCTGTTGCAAGCACACGCCATTTTCCAATTCGCCTGTTAGAATCGCCTCGACCGGCGCGGCCGACGTGTTGCGAAGCGTGAATTGCAGGATCGTCGCGGGCAAGCCGGAATCGTCGGCGTTGAGCGGGATGAACGGCGAAAACGCTTCGAGCTTCACGGCGAGCGGCACTTTGGCGTCGGCATATTCCACCAGACCGATCGGATATTCGCCGCGAAACGTGATGTCGGAGAATCCGTCGCGATCCAGCGTGTGGGTTTGACCGCCAATCTTCAGGGAGAATTTCTGGGTGAGGGGCGAGCCGGGCACCATGGGTTTGGCATAATGCGAATCACCGGTGCCGCCGATGGGCTGGTTAAAAATATCCCAGTGCCACAGCCTGCCATCCCCGCCGAGATAGAGTTGCCCCGTGCAAATGCCGCCGACCGGCATGCCAATCTTGTCGAGTTCCTTGCCGCGATAGACTGTGCGCTCACCCCGCTCAAAAAGGGACGTCACCCACTCCGGCGAAAGCTTTTTATCGGCGGGCACCTGCTTGTCGAAATCCTCGCGGGTGAACGGCCCGGCCATCACCGGCAGGCGCGTGAAGGTCAGCCCTGCCGCTGCGAACGCGGAGGTTCTGAGAAAAAAGCGGCGGTCGACCGCCAGCTTGCCAGGATTGCTAGTTTGGGGATGTTCAGGATGCATGATGTGATGTCGATTTGTTGCCGATTGGATGGGCCCTGCGCTGCTTGGTTTCTATTTTCCGGAGCCTGCGCCAGTTGCAGCCGCTTTACCCTGGTCAGATCCAAACACGGAAATCGCATCGAAGTGAATGGCATAACTTCTTCCCGATTTCACGGCCTTGATGGTATGATTCCCAAGCGGAAGGTCGATTTTTGTGAACAAATCCAGCCGGGTGCTGGGTTTCCCGACGCCGAGATCCAAATGCGTCTGCAGCACATCATCGATGTAAATGTCGCACTCGCCAAGGCAGGTTCCCCGCATGAATGAAATGCCAACTCCCGTGCCGTGGAATGCATAGGTCAGGGAACTGCCGTCCGTGAGGCCGCTGTGATAATCATTCAAAAACACATTGATGTCGGCCCCGACATGGCTGTGCTCCCAATCGCCCGTGAATACAATGGCAGGATTGGAATCGTTTATCACCAAAGGATGCGGCAGGGGCTCTGGCGCGGCTCCAGCATCCAATCTGGAGGGCTTGGGTGTGGCTGGCGGGCATCCGTTGTGATTCCCCGCACCTGCGTCCCTGATGATGTCGGCGGCACGGGAGGGCAGGTTGTCCGGGTTCACTGCCACATTGTTTTTCCATGTGATGTTGCCGTTGACGGAAGCCGTCAGCGTGAACGACTGATCGTAGAAATTATTTTGAAAATTGTTGTCGTGGCTGGACACGCCGCCGTTGGGGCCATTGCAGTTCGATACGTATGCTTCAACAACGGTCCCTTTTCCTTTCACCACCACGTTGTCCTCAACCGTAATGCCAGTGGAACCATTATCGAGATAGATCATGTTGCCCGCGCTGAATTGGGAATGGGCGTAATTATGGCTTACGCTTGTTCCCCGCTGCTCCCCTAGCGTGTATATAGCCCCGCCATCACCAAAAGCCTTCAGATGGTCATAGACGAGGTTGTAGCGGATCGTATTGTTTTTGCATTGCAGCGGACCCTCATCGTCGTGCATGCCCCATCCCCAGCCACAGGATATCCCGCCATACGGCATCTCGTGGATCGTGTTGTGCTGCACGATTGTGCCTTCCGTGTATCCGACAACGATTCCAAGATTGGCGCCATACTCTGCTCCACAGGTGGTGATGGTATTCTGCTCAATCACATTGCCGATCGTCTGGAACCTAACATCGGTCTGATGTTGCGCTCTTCTGTTGAATTCACCAACCGTGATTCCGTCAGACCCTATGTCACTGAAGACATTCATGGCCACGAGGTTATAGTGACAACCCTCGCCTAGGGCCAGCCCAGTCATGCCCGTGTGCGTAAACGTGGTTTTTGTCACAATGCATGCCTCTGCATTGACAAGATCCAGCGTGCCAGGGGTTCTGGAGCCTCCGAAATTGTCCGTATTGTAAACGTCCGACATGTCCGTCCATTGACCGGCCTGGCATACCCCGTAGCCAACAGGCGAGCCGGGCAAAAACCAAGTGTTGTAGGAAAATGTCAATCCATCAAACACGAGGTTCACCACCTTGTTTCCATAGCTGCCTTTCACGCTCACCAGGGTTTCCACACTTGGCACCAGGAATGTCGCGGCATCCATGTTTTCGCCCTTCCTTGGCTTGTAATACAAATATCCCGTGACCCTGTTCAGATAAAACTCCCCCTCGCTATCCAGCAGTTCGTATGCGTTGCGCACCTGGTAAAGCGCTCTAGGAAAAGCGTTGAGGTATTTCCGGGCGGCGAACCATCCCTGAGTCATCGTAGCCACATTTCCATGAATGGAATCGACTGCGAAACTCATCAGCTTCCAGCCGTAGGATTTTTCGGTGAACTCAATATGATTGACGTTTTCCCATCTTGCCATATCGCTGCCGAATCCGGATGACGGCAGTACTACCGTCGTATCGGATAGCTGGCCGAAAGCAATGGCCTCCGCAGCCGTATTGTTGACGGCCATCACCGCTCTCACGCCGTTCACATAGAGCGAGCGGAATTTCAGGCTGGTGCCGACATTCGCGCGATAGATGTTTTTGCCAGGATTGTGCATGGTCCATCCGGTGACCTTGAGCGCGCCGCTCAGTTCGGGTTTTTCATCTTTATAAGCCTGGTAGTGGATGTAATGCCCGTTTCTGCCCGAGTCCGCGTTGGTAAACTGAATGGTTTGGGACAAGGGATAGGTGCCTCCGCGCAAATATACATGAATGTCACCGGTCATCGCGGGGTGACGGACTCTCACAACATCGCGCGCTTTGGTGATAGTCAAAAACGGACTCTCACATGTCCCGGAATTGCTGTCACTTCCTTGCGGAGATATAAAATATGACGCCTGGGCTTGAGGGGCAGCCGGTCCCTTTATTGACGCCTCCGCTCCGGCTGTTCCGGACGATAGAAAAACAGCCACAAGCCCCAGTAGTATCGCAAGGTTGAATCCATGACCACTCCCCGCCGCCACTAATACGGATGTCTTGAGGAAAAAGCGCCGGTCGAGTGATGCCGCGTCGGCTGCGGGCGTCTGTGAATGTGTAGAAGGCTCAGTCATGTGTTTGTTATGAAGGTTTTATTACTGATTTTCCCCGAGGTGCATGGAGCGGATCCAGATATTGCGGAAGCGCACGGGGTTTGCGTGATCCTGCAATTCGATGAAGCATTCAGGCGGATGGGGCGCAGGATATTTTGATAGAGTCCGCCACGGCACCGTGTCGCTGATGCCATCGGTGCCGCCGGTGAATTCGTAGCGGTTTTGCACCACGACCCCGTTGTGGAGCACCGTGATGATGGCTTTCTTGATCAACTCGCCTTTTTCGTTCCAGCGCGGCGATTCAAACAGAATGTCGTAGCTCTGCCATTCGCCCGGCGGCTTGCTGGAGTTCACCAGCGGCGGTGACTGCCCGTAAATGGCGGCCGCCTGACCGTCGGCGTAGGTCTTGGCCCGGTAGGAATCAAGCACCTGCACTTCATACATCTTGTTGATGAGAATGCCACTGTTGCCACGTCCCTGGCTGGTGCCGTTCGGCGGATTGGGCGTGGCAAATTCCACGTGCAACTGGAAATCCGCCCATTTCCCGCGGGTGCGGATGCCGCCGCCCTGCGGCGCAGTCTCGACATAATCGGCGGTCGTTTTCCAGGCTGCGTCGCCACCGTCAGCTTTCTGCCATTTGGCTAAGCCCTTGCCGTCAAACAGAATTTCCGCATCCGATGGTGCCGGCGCGCCCTGGCTGAACATTGCGCCGGGTGTGATCACTTGCGGCTGCGGGCGCGCCGGATCATGGACATGCCATTTGCCGTTCGCTTGCATCGGGGTATCCGTGAAACCGTCTATCACCTCCTCCGGCACGGCGGGGGTTTGAGTCAGAACCGGGACCTCTTTCGCGGTGTCGGGGGTGTCGGCTGCGACGACATCCGCGAGTTGCACGACATCCAGGCCGCCGGCGGCCAGGAACAGCACGCGATACCTTGTATAAGCGGTTGTGTTGGTAAAATTCACCGCCCGTCCAGCCGAATTGTTAGGCGTGGCCTCAAGACCCGTGGATCCGGTATATAGCAAGGTCCAACTGGCACCTGACATCGGATCGCCGGCCTTGGAACCCTCGATGGTCATCGTCATGGGGTTGCGGTGCGGAGCGGAATCTTCGGTGAAAAACCGGATGCTTTGCATCTTGGCGGGGGCGGGCAAGGTGAAATGGAAGCCCGACTTGCCATCATACGGACCGGCCCAAGCGTTGGCACCCAAGGCCGCCCATTTGGTTCCCCTGGCGCCATCGGTCAATCTGCTCCAAGACCCCTCGTACGAGTTTGGGGTTCCCGATTTCGCGCTCGCAAGGGTCCCGTTGCCGCCGGCCACTGTGTTGGCGAGGAAGACCCCGGCCGCGGCTGCCAGGTCAATGGTCGCTGCCTGGGCGTCTGGCAGCACATGGTTCCAGCCAAAGCCGAGGACGGCAAGAACAAGAATTGAGTTGTTTGTTTTCTTCATGTCACGGGTTCCTTTCATTTGTTAGCTGCTTACTGTGGTTTCAGTAGATCCTTTGGATCATTTGTTGGAAGCGCGGTGTCTTTGGTTTCTCCTGGGAGCGGGTTGGCCTTAACATCGACAGCAGGCTCCACCGAGAGTTTCCGGAGACTGACCGTCGGGCTCTTGTGACGCGAGCCTTCAGGGTACGCCACGGCCTTCAACAGGTATTTCCCGTTCTCCTTGGGTATCGGCACTGACAGCTCATAAGCATTCCGTCCAGCGCCATCCAATTGGAACGGCTTCTCGCTGGAGGATAACGTTTTCCCATCAAGGCTTTCCAGGAGGAGAACCAGTTTTCCGGTAACCGGTTCCTGATCGTCATTGATCAGCACCACCGGGAACGTGTGCGCCGTGCCGCCGCAGATCGAAAACCAGGGGTCCTTGTGCCAGGCATTGCCCGGCGCTCCTTCGCCCCAGAACTTGAGATAGACACCCAGCGGCTTGAACGCCTCGGTCATATACTTTTCGAATTCCGTATGAAGTTGGAGCGTGGTGATATCTTTAAAGTCTCCGAAATGATACGGACCGGTCTTGCGAGGCAGGTAAGAGCCCAGGTATTGATAGTCGAGCACTCCGATGGCAAAGCGTTCGGAGCGCCACATTTCCGTCATGGCAGCGGTGATATAGAAACGATACTCCTGGCGCTCGGCGGCGGGTATTTTGTCGAAGCAACCCTGGGCAATATCAATAGGCTCACCATCCGGATAGAGCCAGAGCCAAGCATATTCATTGAGGATCACGCAGCGGCCTTCACGCTTTCTTTCGAACGTGTTGAACGTCCGGTAGTCTGTCGGTGTGACATACTCATGCGACTCTCTGGGGTCGGACGGAATGGCAGGCGAGCAGAAGCCGTTGTCCCACGCCCGGTTGGACAAATCCAGTGGCCGCACCGTGTTGATGATCTTGGCGAATTCATCCCACGAGCATTCATTGTTTGAATCCCACATGAAGATGCACGGATGGTTCCAGTTATCGCTCATCCACAGGCCGAACTCCTTGATAAACTCGTTGGGGTCCCACTGTGGACGGGTTCCTCCAGGATACGTCCACAAGGGCGGCTCATACTGGATGAGCATGCCTTCCTCGTCGGCGATATCGAGCCACATATCTGGAACGGGGCTCATGCTGAAACGGAATGTGTTCCAGCCGAGTTTCTTGGGGATTTCAGCGATGAGCTTGCGTACCCAGGCCCGGTTCCAGGGCGTCTCACCGCAGAGGGGGTCCTCGAAATGCAGGTGCAACTCGATGTTACCGCCACGCAGGTAATACGGTTTGCCGTTCAGGTAGCCCACACTCTTGGCGTTGTCGAACCGGTACTCGCGCATGCCGAAGCGCGTCCGGACGCTGTCGCCGCCCGTCCGGCTCTCCACCGAATAGAGGAAGGGATCCTCCGGTGACCAAAGCCGCGCATCGGGAATCCGAATGGTCTGGGTAAAGGTCTTTTCCTCGCCGGCGCCAATGTTCTCACGCTGCGACTGGGTCCGCGCGACCTCTTTGCTAGTTTTCCATGTGCTGATCCTATGAGTGAGATCGAAAATCCGGGCCGGACCATAGTTTCTAACTTTGGTCTGAACCACAACCTCGGAGCTGTCGATGCGCGGTGCCACCTGAATGGTCTCGATCACCGGATTGTCGCAAAGGATCAGGCTGACGTCGTCATAGATGCCGGGAGTCCATTTGTGTTTCGAAGAATACATGCCGGCTCCCGGCTGGCTCTCGGGCAAAACCGCAGGATGTGCGCCGATGCGCACCAGCAGCCGGTTCTCGCCCGACCAGTTCATGGCGTCGGTTAGGTTGAAGGTGCCGGAGGTCCAACAGCCAAGGTGTTCGCCCACCGCCTTTCCATTGAGCCACACCTTGGCGCCGAACTGCGCCTTGTTGATCTTAAGAAGGACGACCTCCCGATTATTCGGCGCTGCGAAGCTTTTCCGATACCAGAAGTAATTGCGCTGCTGCATCGAAATGCCGATGACCGGCAACGGCGCATCCTTGGCCAGGATTTCCGGCCCGCCCCACGGATACCGGCGCCCCCAGCGTATCAGATATTCATGACTGGCAAACAGATCCACGTCCGGGAAGGCGGGCTTAGCAAGGTTGACCATTCCCGGCACAACCACCGTGTGAGCGAACACCGTGGGGATCTCGTTAGCGGAAACGCTCTCGGCGATTTGCCAGGTGCCGTTCATGGATACGATCGTTCGGCCGTCAGGTTTAGCCGGGGGCGGCTTGGGCAGGGCAAACTCCGCCGTCTCGGCACGCAATGGCGTGAGGGCAGTGCAGGCTGCGGCGAACAGCGAAGCGAGTGCGAATGTGTCTGTTTTCTTCATGGGGGTATTGGTTTCGGTACTAGTTACTTCTTCATCTTATTCCAGCGCGGGCCAGACTACCTTGCCTTCCTTCTGTTCTGCGAGCTTTTCGTAGGCTCCGTAGAAATCGCTGTTGCAGTCCAGCCACAGAGTCAGGCGGTGCATGTCCTCCTTGCTAAGTTTCAGGCCGTGGTGGCCCTTGACAAGCATCTGATAGAGTCTGCTGTTACGGGCGCCGATCTGTCCCGGCTTGCTGTCCGGCACGTTGTCAAACCCCGCGTTGTCCCAGAAGAAGGTGAAATCGCGCAGTGCATTGTAGGAGGTGAAAAAGTCACCGTTGTTAGCCTGCGCGCCCTGGGTGAGATCCGGGCATTTCTTGCCATCGGCCTTGCTCTTGGTGTGGCACGCCACGCAGTTCTTATCCAGGACGGGTTGCACGAGGATGGGGAAGCTGAAGGGTTTCGAGCCATCGACGTCGGGCTTGATCACCGAGGGCGCGCGCCGTAGCGCGGTGGCCGATGTATTGCCCATGCGGTAGCCGTTAGTGGGCGAATTGTGGCAACCCAGGCAGGTCAGGGATTCCCCCGGATGCACGTAGGTGGCGCTGCGCATCGACTGCACGGCCACGCCATCGGCATCGAGTGCCTGGAAGCAGATCGGTTTGTCAACCGGCAGTTTGAAGTAAGCGCTGCCATCCTGTTCCACCGGGACGGTCCCGAGCACCATGCGGGCGCTCTTCTGGTCGCCGAATCCAATCTTCGGTTGGTAAAGGGTTGCCAATGCTGCCATTCCTGTGATCGCTTGTTTGTTCATACACTGTATTCTTCGATGCTTTGTTCCCAGGGTTGTTCTTTACCACTACCTGGTCTGAATGGGCACGATCTCGACCTGATGGTCGTGTATGACCCGTGTTTTCCTGATGGCCTCGAACAACTCAGGCATCTTATTCATGCGCTCGTTAAAGACCGCCATGCGTTTGGCTTCGACTTCTTCCGGCGATATTCCCATAAACTCGGGCACGCCTCCCGCACGCAACACACCGCCGAAAATACGGTCATGAAAATAACTGTTCTTCTTCAACCTCAGATCCCAGGCGGGAAAGCGGGTGAGCGCCCAGGCCTCCACATAACTGCTATAGAGGTGCTGTTCGGTGATGCTGTCGCCCATCATCACGACCTTGTCGTCGTTCTTCAGGAAAAATTCGGCAGCGGTGCAGGGCAACGCGGTTAGCAACAGGCTGATGGCAGTGGTGGTGGATTTCATGGGATTCGTCATAATTGTTAGATTATCGCTGGAGTTAGTTCCACTTGTCGGTGCGGAAACAGCAGGCGGGCAATCCCTCCTTGTTCATGAGGTTCGGATCTGCATCCTGCCGCCAGCCGAATCTTACAGCAAGCGGTATGGCCACGGCGTCGCTCCAGACAAGCACACTCTTGCCGTCGATTGCGGCCTTGGCCTCGACGAATTTCTTGTCCTCGCCAGCGATGGTGAAATGATCCAGCGGCTTGCCGTCGCGGCTGGCCAGGCCGCCGCCGGTGGAGTCGAACTGGATGCGGATCTTGGCCGGTCCCGGGCCGCCTGTGACTTCCATGGATTTGTAGATAGGCCCGGAATAGACGAGGTTCTTCTTGCCATACGTATTCGAGAGGGCCCAGAGTGCGAGCCGTCTCCCCACTTCCTGTTTGTTCGTCGCGTGGCAGTCGGGGTAACTGCTGATGTCATGCGTGACCACCATGCCGGTATTGGTTAGAGCCAGCGTAGCCGTCTGGGCTTCCCACAGGTACGGTGCCATTTCAACATCATCGTTGTATTTGGACAGAGCCACTTGAACAAACAGGAACGGAAAATCACCTTGGTTCCATGCCGTCCGCCAGCCGGTGATGAGGGTTTTCATCTTCTCGAAATATGTCATGCAATAAGCATGGCCGCTTCCAAGATTTGATTCACCCTAGTACCAGATCACACCACGGATGCCGTAGGGTGTTAACGGGTGGATCATGCCAAGCCACCTGTCTCCTGATGGCGGCGTGAAATGTTCACACGGGATACCGCCGACGCTCGCGGCAATCAGGCCGATGGGCACTTTGAGTTCCTTGTGAAGTTCGCGGCCGAAGAAATAGGCACAGGCGGAATACCCATGACCACCACCGCGTTTGACCACGATGTTCTGGGGCGTGCATACCAGCCATTCGGCGTTGGTTACGTCCGCGACAGGCACGTGTGAACTTTCCGGCGGCACTTCCATCAGCCGGATCTGCGGATAGTCGGCCGCGGCAATTTCCTTTTCATAATTGACACACGGTTGCTGGCCGGGATGGGGGCCAATCGGCTTTTCCATGTTCGACTGGCCGGAGCACACCCAGACCTCGCCGATGAGAATGTTGCTCAGCGTGAGCGTGTTCGCCCCGGCCACCGTCATCTGATAGGGACCGCCCGCCGCCAGCTTGGGCAGTTTGACCGACCATTGGCCATCGGCGGCGGCGGTCGTGGAAGCTGACGACTTCCCAAGGCGTACCGTCACTTTCTCATTGGGACCCGCCCAGCCCCAGATGGGAATCGGCAGGTCGCGCTGGAGCACCATGTTGTCGCTGAGGAGACGGGGCAGTCGCACCTCCGCGGATGCGCTCGGGATGAGGACGCCTATCAAGCCGGCCGACAAAATGGCCGCGCTGATGAGTGAGTTAAACATGCGGGTGGTTCTCATATCCTTGTCGCCGTTTTTCAAGAAGAAGTCAGCGGCGGCGCAGGGCAACGCGGTTAGCAACAGGCTGATAGCAGTGGTGGTGTATTTCATGGGAGTGTGGATTGGAAGTGATAGGTTCCTGAGGCAGCCTCTCACGTGAATTCGAGTTTTGAGGTGATGAGATCCTCGGCTTTCAAGACCACTTCCTTGGCCAGCGTCAATTCGACCCGCTGGCCGGTTTGGGTGGCTTTGACCGCGAGTGGCTGGGTGCCGGCGGCCACGGTGGTGGTTTTCAGGGTGGTGCCGGGTGGCAGTTCGAGTGCCAGGGATTTGACCCGCAGTCCACCCCATTTGACTTCGATGCGGTTGATCTGGGTTTTGCCCGTGCGGCTCTGGCTGAGGCTGCCCCAGCCTTCGGCGGCGGTGAATGCCGCTTTGAACTTCTCGGGTGTTAGTTTGGGTGCGAAGCCGATGTGCTGCTTCGGACCGTGGTATTCAAATCCGCACGCCGCGATGAACACGCCATAACTGGCCATGCTGCGCGAATAGTGGTCGCCGCATTCCACCTCATTCCACGGGTTGCGCTTGGACGGGTGGTGGCGGTCATGCACCGCACGGGTGACGGCCATGCCTTGTTGGACCATGCCTTCCCAGATCATGTGTCCGGCCACCTGATACTCGAAGCCGTTCATGACCTCGTTGAACAGGTTGCAGGCTCCATCCATGTTGCCTTTGCCGCTGGCGTTTTCGAAGCTCCAGTCGTTGCGCGGGAACGTGCACATCAGCATGCCCGCCTCGCCTGCCAGTGCAAAGAAGCGACCGCCCTTGTAGATCTTGCGATACGCTCCGCAATCGGGCGTGAAGTTATAGCGCCACAGCGCCTGCAGCGCCAAACGCGTCTCCTTCTGCGGGATCACGCGGTCCAAGCCGACTTGATAGGCCCAGCTTTGGCCGAAGACCTGGTCAATCTCGCAGCCGGTGCCGGAATTGATGGCATTCGGATACTTGGGGTCTAGCAGACTGATGAAATACTCCTTGTCGAAAAGCTTCTTGATGCTCTCGCGGCCGGTGTCGGCGATCTTGCGGCATTCGGCGGCAAAGGCCGCGTCGCCCATATCAGTCGCCATTTCCGCGGCGGCGCGCAGGCTGGCCAAATACAATCCGCTCAGCCAGGCGATCTGGCCATACCAACCGGTGTCGAGCGTGTTGTGTTGGTGACCTTCCAACAGGCCGTCGCCCCGGTCCATTTTGATCAGGCACTGCATGGCGAATTTTATGTTAGGCCATAACTCCTTGAGCCATGTGCCGTCGGCGGTCATCTGGTGCTCGCGGTAGGCGCGCAGGATGCATCCCGCCTGGCCGTCCACCGCCAGGCCAAACCCCTCGCCGCGGTGGCGGATGGCGCCCGAGGGTTTTTCAATCGCGGTGCCGAAATCGGTGCGCTTTCTAACATCCCGCTCCAGATCGGGGAACAAGCGGGCCACTGCGTGGGCATAGTGCCAGACGTGCGTGCAGGTGCCCTCACAGCAGCCGACTCCTTCCCATCCCCAGAAGCGCGCGGTGGCAAAGCGGTGCGACGTCCCACTCGCCAGACACCCGGTGTTGAGCATCGTGCGGTCAAGAAACCAATAGGGCAGCGTGGAATCATACCAGGTGTCGTGCCAGAGCCGCGTCTGGGCGTGGAGTGTGGCGAAATGCGCCGCCACATGCCCGGCGACAGCAGCGGCCGAGGGAAACTTGGTGGCATAGTAGCGGCCGTTATCCTTCAAGGTTTCCATGCGCTCGATCTTCCATTTCTGCATGTCCAGATAGGGAAAGTGCCAGGTGATGAGGAAGGTGGCTGTGGCATCCTTGCCGGCTTCTAGCGACATCGTGCGGACGATCGAGCCAACAAGCTTGCGTCCGGCCGGCTGTGCGGCTTGGTCGGCCGGCTCGGCGGCAAAGGCCGCGTCAGGGAAATTGCCGGTGCCAACGGCCGCCGAGGCTCTATCAGAAGATTGGGGTTCCAGCAAGGCGATGGCCATGGTGCCCATGTCCAAAGGTTGCTTGAGATCCGCTTCGGACATGAGTTCAGGTTTCAGGACTTTCTCCGCCGGGCCGTTTTCGACCTCGCTCTGGATGAGCAGCGCCTCCTTTCCCCGCATCACGCGGTTACGGCGTTTGGCCGCATCGCCGGGGCCGGAAACCAGACACACGGCATTCTCGAGCCAACCCGCGAGACGCACCTCCAGCCTGGAGCTACCGGTGTTCCTGACTGTGTAACGCAGCACCGTGGCCGGCAGGCTGGAGTCGTCGGTATGGAGCGGCACAAAGGGTGAAAACGCTTCTAACGTAACCGTGACCGGCAGCTTGGGGTCCTGATACTCGATGTTGGCCAGCGGGTATTCGCCGCAAAAGCTAATATCGGCAAATCCCGCCTGGCTGAGCGGGCGCACTTGCTTCTTGCCATCGACGGTGACCTCCAGGGCAAAGCCCTGCTCGATGGGCGAGGCCGGCACCAGCGGATTCTGATAGGTGGAGCCATCCGTCCGCCGAGGCTGGTTGAAAATGTCCCAGTGCCACAGCTTGCCGTCGCCGCCCAGATAGAGCTGGCCCGCGCAGATGCCGCCGACGGGCATGCCGATCTTCTCGAGGTCCTTGCCGCGATAGACCGTGCGCTCGCCCCGCGCAAAGAGCGACTTCACCCAATCCGGCGACAGCTTCTTGTCGGCAGGAACAATTTGATCGAAATCCTCGCGGGTGAACGGCCCGGCCATCACCGGCAGCCGGCCAAAGGTCAGTCCCGCCGCCGCGAACGCGGAGGTCTTGAGGAAAAATCGGCGGTCAAGCACCGATAGGGCAGATTTGTTAAATGCGGTTGCGTTGGGGTGCATGTTGTGATGAGGTGTGGCTTGGTTTGGCAAAATATAGATTCCATCCCAAAGTGCCGGATGCATCGCTTCTTTCAGATTTACCGGCGGAATCATGGGCTGGTTCCGGCAAAATGATGAAAAAGGACCTAACGAATCTGTAGCGGCGCTCTGTGAGCGTCGCTGATTGCATTGCCGCAGGAACGCAACCCGGACCGTAATGGATGGGTCATTGGCGGCAAACAGCGGCGGTCGCAGACCGCCGCTACAGTGCCCAGCTGGAATCCGGAGAATACCCATTCACTCCGGAAAGGGGTGGGAATGTGGTTATTTGTTAAGCGGGTTAGGACTATTTCCTATTTACTCCTAACTAATAACTAATAACCAGCGCCTCACTCCGCGCGAACCCGCACGAAGAGCTTGCCGTCCACGGGCGTGTCTGAAACCGTGACCGTGACGGTTTGCACACCTTTGGCATCCGGATCGCCGATCGACTCGAGGGTGGTGGCAGGCGCCCATCCTGTCAGATCGGTGCTGTACTCGACCGTGTAGTTGAGGCCGGAATTGGCATACCGGGTGTAGGTGAACTGGGTGCCGACCAAGGGCGTGACCGGGTTGACCGACGTGCCGGAGGTCGGATCGAGGCCGAAGGCGAATTCCTGTTGGTTGGTCATGCCATCGCCGTCCGGATCGTGGGTGGGGTCCGTGTCGGTGAAGGCGTTGGCAAAGGTGCCAGTCTTCCAGGTGTCGTACGGGCTGCCGGTGCCGCCGGTGGCGCTGCCGGTCACGTCCCACTCGCGATAGAGGGTACCGTTACCGTTCGCCCGGATCACAAACTGGATGGCGGCCACCCCGGTGAGCAGGCCCCCCCCCCCGTTCTTGTACGTGCGGGTCATCAAAGTTCCGTTCCCACTAGGAGGAAGGGTGCCGGTGTAGGTACCCAGGAGGAGGAACATGGTGGGCGCCCCTACGAGTGAATAATTGATGTCGTACGCCTGGGTCGTCCGCGAGCCTCCATTGCTGAACAGGCGGATTTCGTTGATGTCGTAGCCCACAGGGTGGCTCGTGATGTCCAAGGCATAGGTCGTGGTATAACCGTTGCTGTAGCCCACGTAGCTATTAAAGGTACCGTCGCGCAACGCCGGCCCAGGCGTGCCGGATATCGTCCCCGGCTCGCCCGTGACGCTGGCCACGCTCGTTTCCAGCAGGTCGCCGCTGACGACACCGATCGGAGACGGATCAGCACCATTCGACTGGTATTGCTCCTCGCCGAAGACCAACCCGGGGACGACCTTTATCCACTGCGCATACAGGGTCGTGTCGGCTGTGATGCCGAAGTTGGCCGCCGGATTATAGCTGGTGCCGGTGCCGTCGGCTGCCGTGTTCCAGGCTCTGAAAGAATAGCCCGTTTTGGCCAAGGTTCCTGAGTCCATCACCGTCACCGTTGCAAGGTCCGCGTAGGGACTGTTGGGATCCACCGGCGCGACGCCGCTGTCGCTGCCATTGCCGCTATAGGTCACGGTGTGGGTGCCGCCGCCGGTGGCGCTGCCGAGCACGTCCCACTCGCGATAGAGGGTACCGAGACCGTTCGCCCGGATCACAAACTGGATGCCGGCCACCCCGGTGAGTAGGGCACCCCCCCCGTTCTTGTACGTGCGGGTCATCAAAGTTCCGTTCCCACTAGGAGGAAGGGTGCCGGTGTAGGTACCCAGGAGCAGGAACGTACTGGGCGCCCCTATGAGCGAATACTTGATGTCGTAGGCCTGGGTCGTCCGCGAGCCTCCATTGCTGAACAGGTGGATTTCGTTGATGTTGTAGCCCGCAGGGTGGCTCGTGATGTCCAAGGCATAGGTAGTCGTATACCCGCTGCCGCTGGGTGCCACGTAGTCGCCCCAGATACCGTTGCGCAGATGCGGAAGGGGGCTGCCGCCATCAATCGAGGCCGGTTCGCCCGTGACGCTGGCCACGCTCGTTTCCAGCAGGTCGCCGCTGACGACACCGATCGGAGCCGGAGCAGCACCATTCGGGTCGTATTGCTCCTCGCCGAAGACCAACCCTGGGACGGCAGCCGCCCACGTCGCATACAGGGTTGTGTCGGCTGTGATAGCGAAGGTGGCCGCCGGATTATAGCTGGTGCCGGTGCCGTTGGCCGCCGTGTTCCAGCCTGAGAATGAATAGCCCGTTTTGGCCAAGGTTCCCGAGCCCAGCACCGTCACCGCTGCAAGGTCCGCGTAGGGACTGTTGGGGTCCACCGGCGCGACGCCGCTGTCGCTGCCATTGCCGTCGTAGGTCAGGGTGTGGGTGCCGGCGCCGGTGGCATTGCCGGTCACGTCCCATTCGTGATAGAGGGTAGCGTTACCGTTCGCCCGGATAACAAACTGGATGGCGGCCACCCCGGTGAGGATAGGAACCCCCGAGTCCGGCACCGCTCCTGCCGAACTGTCGTACGTGCGGGTCATCAGGGTGTTGTCCGAACTAGGAGGAAGGGTACCGGTGTAGGTACCCAAGAGCAGGAACGTGCCGGGATCGCCTACGAGCGAATAATTGATGTCGTAAGCCTGGGTCGCCCGAGTGCCCCAACCGCTAAACAAACGGATCTCCTTGATGTCATAACCCGCAGGTTTGCTCGTGATGTCCAAGACATAGGTCGTGGTGTTGTTGTTGTAAGGGGCCGAGTAGTCGTTATAGGAACCGTTACGCACCCCCGACCCAACGCCGCCGGATATCTTCGCCGGCTCGCCCGTGACGCTGGCCACGCTCGTTTCCAGCAGGTCGCCGCTGACGACACCGATCGGAGTCGGATCATTACCATTTGGCTGTTTTTGCTCCTCGCCGATGATGAGCGTCGCGTGGGCGGAGCCTGCCACGGTCAGCGCCGCGGCGAGGCCGGTGAGGATGCGGCGGAGTGGCTTTGGTGGCGGCAAGACGTTGGGGTGGTCATGGCTGGAGTTGTCTGGCGCCGCGGGGCCGGGGAGGCCGGGGCGGGCTTGGAGGGTTGTGAGGCTTGATTTCATGGTTTATTTTGTTAGTTCGGGTGGGGGTTTAATAGGTTATTTTGCGGGAAAACGGCTGCAAGCGGCATGGGGTTGGCGTTGGGATTTTTGGTGGTTGATCTGGGATTGGATATCAAACGGTAGGGTGGCAGCGTGATGCGCGACGCCCATTGAGAGACTCAGGAGTTGAAAAATACGCCATTTTTCCACGGGGCGTCCATGGCCGCAATTGGCGATAAATTGGCGATGCGCGGATGAACAGCGCCCATGGGCCGCACGCAACAAGAGCGGACGAGTTGAGCACCGCCTGCTTTGCTCTGGCAACGAAGGCCCGCTGCCGTTGCGGGACATCACCGGCCTGTGATCCGGGCAACGAGGCGGTCGAGGGTGAGAAATTCCACTTCCATGCCGCCGTAATGGCGGGTGAAGGCCGGGCGGGCGTCGGGGGCTGCCACCAGCAGGGTTGCCTTGGGGTAGGCACTGGCGAATACGCGCAAGTTCGCCGGATTGAAATCACGGGCTGACCATTTGCACTCGATGGCGAGCGGATTCTTGCCGCGCGGCACCCAGATCAGGTCCACTTCGTGCCCTTGTTTGTCGCGCCATTAACCATACGGTGGTTGGATGGCGCATGGTTTAACCAAATGCAAGTCTAAAGTTGTTTGGATTCTGTGCCCGTTGGGGTTTCCAGACCCCATCGACGATGCCCTATTCCATGCGTCCGCGGGCCTTGGCGATGGCCTGGGCGCGGTTGCGGACGTGGAGTTTTTCGTAGATGCGACGGATGTGACTGTGGACGGTATGCCAACTGAGCGCCATCTTTTCGGCGATCTCCTTGTACAAAAGTCCCTCGGCGAGCAGACGCAACACCTCGCGCTCACGGTCGGTCAAATCGGGGAGCGCTTTGGCCGTGGGTCCGGCCTGCGGCGGTGCCTTGAACGATCGCACGAC
The DNA here is from genome assembly GCA_903827375.1 of Akkermansiaceae bacterium. GTDB lineage: Bacteria > Verrucomicrobiota > Verrucomicrobiia > Verrucomicrobiales > Akkermansiaceae > Luteolibacter. Next base: position 4,063 of record CAIKHZ010000238.1, on the reverse strand, counting down.
CTGACGGGCAATTGCGGCGGTCATGGGTGAGCCGCCGGCGACCACATCACGCACCGCGGCGACAATCTCATTGGCATGCACGGGTTTGTGCAGATAGCCGCAAGCCCCGGCCTGCAGCGATTGGAACACGGCGTTGATGTTGCTCTGGATGGTCAGCATCACCACCAAGGTTTGCGGTAACAGTTCGATCAATCGGCTCACGCATTCCACGCCGTTCATGCCGGGCAGGTTGATGTCCATGAAGACCACCGCCGGGCGCAGGGCCGGCAGCGTCGCGATGGCCTCCTCGCCGGTCGCGCAGTCCGCCACGCAACTCAAACCGTCCGTGCCCTCCAGAATCTCGCGGATGGAATGGCGCAGATCGGCATTGTCCTCGACGACAGCGACCGTGATGATGCCGGGTTCATTGGAGCTCATGGGGTTTCGTTGGTAGAACGGTTTCCAGCCAGCGGCAAGGCAAAGCGCAGCAGGGTTCCATGACCGTCCGTGCCGGGCAGGACTTCGCAGCGCCCGTCGATGCGGGCCATGCGCCTGGTCATATTAGCCAGGCCATCGGCACCGGGCACGCTGGTTGTGGTGGTATCCAAGCCTTTGCCATCATCCTCAATCTCCACGATGACGGTCCCCGCTTGCGGGCGGATCCGCACCGTCACCCGCGTGGCACCGGCATGTCGCACCACATTGTGCAGCGCTTCCTTGGCCGCGAGAAACAACTGATGACGCGCCACCGAGGACAGCGTGGCGGCCGGCAGTTCTTCCGGCACCTCCAAGCGGACGCGGACGTCGGCCAACGCCAGAAAATCCTGGGCATAATTGCTCAAGTACTGGGCAAAATGTTCGAGCGTGTCGTTGGATGGGTCCACCGCCCAGACGACCGCATCCAACTGCTCGGCCAGCGCGTGAGTGCTGGCAACGGCCCGGTCCAAGTGATCCTGCGTGCTCGCCGGGTGCTCGGTCTCATTGCGCGCCCGCTCGCATAACAATCCGATCTGGGTCAGGTTGGCACCCATCTCGTCGTGCAGGTCGGCGGCGATGCGGGCGCGTTCCCGTTCGGTGGCCCGAAGCATTTCCAGGCGCTCGATCTGGTGCCGGTGGCGGCGCCGCACGCCCGACAGGATTCCCCACCCTAACAGCCCGACGGTGGCAAGCGGGCCGAGCACCCGGAACCAGGCGGTTTCCCACCAATACGGCTCTACTGTTAGATCCAGTGTCACGCCGGTGGGGTTCCACACGCCCTCGTTATTGCAGGCGCTCACCTCGAACCGATAGTGTCCTGGCAGGACTTGGGCGTAGGTGGCGGTGCGCAGGGTGCCGGCCTCGGTCCAGTCCTTGTCCACCGGGTGTAGCCGGTACCTGAAGCCGATGGTTTCCGGCTTGGTGAAGGTCAAGGCAGTGAAGGCAAACTCGACGCGGCGCTGGCCCGGCGGGAGGTGCAGGTGGGTACTGGCATGGCCCAACTCGAGCGGCACGCCGGCATGGGGGGACCCCGGAAGTCCGCCCGCCTGGTAAACCGCCACGGTTTGGCCATCGACGGTGACCCGTTCGATCACCACGGGCGGTGATGCCGGATTCTCCTTGGGTTTGTCGGCAGCCACAGCGGCGATGCCCGACTGCATGGCGAACAACAAGCGGCCATCCGTGCCGCGCTGTGCGCCGGGCCAGAAATTGAAGTTCGCCTGCAAGCGCGGCAGTCCGTCACTGCGCCCATAGGCCACCGAGCGGACCCGCGTGATTCGCCCTGCATCGCAGTCGTCGAAATCCTTTTGGCGCACGCTGAATATGCCCCGGTTGCCCGCGAACCACAAGCGGCCGCGCTCGTCGGGCAGAATGTTGCAGATCCAGTCGTCGTGCAGCCCATGGCCGGTCCGCCACTGGCTGAAGCGTCCGGCTTTGAGCCGTCCCAGCCCCTGGCCGGCATAGCCGATCCACAGGCTGCCGTCCGGCGTGCCTAACAGTCCGCGGATCTCGCACGGTTCCGCCAACGTGGCGACGGTTTCGTCGGTCACGACCTCACCGTGCACCCGCAGCAAGTGGCGGCCGTAGGTCGCCACCCAACAGTCGCCGCCGGTATCCATTGCCAAGGCGATGGCCGACCCGCCGCCGGAGGGCAGTTGGAACGTCCGAAGCCGCCCGCCCTTCCAGCACTGGACGACCTCGGCCCCTCTGGGCCCGATCCAAACCTCGCCGACGGCGGTCACCAGCAGGCTGCCAACATTATTATTGGCCAAGCCGTCGGTTTGGACGAGGGTTTCCGTCACCGCCCCGTTTTGCCAGTGCTTTAGTCCTGCGTCTTTCGTGCCGATCCAGACCCCGCCGCGGGGGTCGGCGGCCACGCACTCACTGTTGGATACGGGCCAACCGTTCTCAGGTGACAATGGGGACCATTCCTGCCCCGGACCTGCGCTGTGCATAAGTCGCCCGTCGGGCCAGACGATGGTCCACAAGGTCCCGTCCGTATCTTGGCAGAGCGACTGCACCGGCTCAAACTGGGTCGCGGATCCGGTGGCCAGCAACTCGACGACCCTTGGCTTCAATTGATTCAAGCCGCCGCCGCGCACGCCAACCCACAGATTCTCCTCTCTGTCTTCCTGCACGGCGAGAATGGTTTGTTGCGGCAGAGGCACCGTCACCCCGCCGTCCTGATCGAAGCGGATCAGGCCGGCTTTCAATGTGCCGAGCCACAGGCAGCCGACCCGGTCTTCACGCATGACCGTAGGGACCACCTCGGGCACATCGGCCGGCACCGCGCTGAGTTTCACCGGTGGGCCGCCCTCGGCAAGCTTCCAGAGCTGCCGGTCCCGGTGGTAACCCCATATTCCAGATGGCCGGGCACCGGTGATGCGCAGGAAGTACTTTTGCGCCAGCGGGCAAAATCTGCCCTCCCGGAAGACTCCCACCCAATCCCCTTGGGCAAACCAGAGTTGCCCCACCCCATCCAGCGCCAATTGGCAGCCGCTGCCGCCGGGCAAACCATCCACCGCAGTGAACACCCGCACCTGCCCGTCCCGAACGCGCAAGACCTTGCCGCCGGAGTAGCACACCCACACCGCGTCTTCGGCGTCTAACACCATGAACCGTTCCCCGGCGTCCCCGTCCCCCGCGATTTCCTGACCGACCACCAAGGTCGTCACCCCCTGATCCACGCAGAGCACCAAGCCATAATCCTTGGCAACCCACAAGCGACCGCGCCGGTCGGCCAGCAACGCCTTGATCCCGCCCGCCGGCGCCCCCGCCGCCGTCACCGGGAATGGCTGGAACCGCACGCCGTCGAAGCGCACCAGACCTGTCTTGGTGGCCACCCACAGGAACCCATCGGGCGTTTGTTCAATGCCCACCACCGAATTGTCCGGCAAGCCCTCGTCGGACTGCCAGGTGCGCACGACCCACGGCGGTGTCGCGGCGGCCAACACCTCCATGGCCAGCAGCGCCAGCAAGCCCGCAAGCCAAAGCACCGGAATGCGGCCATAGATTATAGCGATCACGGGGGAAAGCCTATGACAGGAAAACCGCAGATCGCAATGTCATTGCTATAAGTTCCGCCTGCGGGCTGCGTGCTACAGGCTTCCAGCCTGTAGCGCACACCATTTTTTTCCTTATTCTACAAGGGATTGCGGTTTTTGATCCGATGGAAATCCGATGAAACCGAGCCGCCGGACCGCGACGCCTGGCTCTTTTCGGGTTCTACGCCGGGGCGAGACTTTGCGATTGCGTCCGTTGAAATGGGGAAACGTGGACCGTGTCCGCAAGACGCTTTTGTTCATGCCGTCCAAGACCGACCGGAAAATGAAGCTACTCAAAGTTCTCTTGCATCCCCGCCTTCAGGAATTCCTTGCATCTCGTGCCGCCGATACCGACATGAAAAGCCCAATCGTCCCGCATTGTTTGGAACGCGAGTCGGCGCGGATAAGACAAGACCACGGCCTTTTCATTTGATTGATTTTCCGTTAATCAGTGACATAGCCGGGACAGAGGAGCGGGCGCAGCGCTCGAAGATTTGGGGCCAAGGGAGGGTGACGCCCTGCCGGAATCGCACCGAGATGAGAGCCACCCGCAGGATGGCCAG
>CAIKHZ010000237.1 GCA_903827375.1 Akkermansiaceae bacterium | reverse complement strand
GCAGCAGCGGCACCTTCGGCAACATGTCTTTTTCGCACGAACTGGTGCACCGTATCGGTGGCGGGGCCGACTCGAACGCCAACTTAACTCGCCGCATTCTGATGCTGCTGGAGTCCCGCCCGGTCAGTATCTCTCCCGTGGATTCTTCGCGCGAGATCTGGGATTCGGTGGTACGCTGCATCCTTGCGCGCTATTTCGAGGAAGACGTTCATTTCTCGCCCTCGGCGGCGCGTAAGGTGCCTCGTTTCCTCCTCAACGACCTGACCCGCTATTGGCGGACCATCGGTGTCGATTACGCCGCCAAGCATTTGGAACAGGACGGACACAAATGGGCAATACGGAACGCCAAGCTGCGGTTCAGCCGGAAGCTGCTTTACGCTGCGGGTTTGGCATTCTGTTTTGCCTGTCACTTGGACCCTCCAGCCAGTCGCCGTGACGCCCAACCGGATCTTTTCAGTTTATTCGAACTGGAGGAGCCTGAGCCCGCAAGTACCGCCCCGTTCATCGCTTCCGCGGTCGCCTTTGCAGGAACTCCTCCACTGGAATTCTTGGCTGCTTTCGTGGATGCTTTCGTCTCCGATGCGGGGAAACGGCAGACCATCAGCCGCCGCCTGTTCGGCACCTACAATGCCTGGCTGGCCCTGCTTGGTGATGACGAGAGACGAAAGCGTCTTGAGTCTCTAGGTCACGATCAAGCCGCCACCGATGATGTTTTTCAGGAAGTTCGCAGTATGGGCTCGGAGTTTTCAAAAGGCCTCCAACTGCTTTTCTTCAACCGGGACAGTGATCCCGATCCAATCGCTAAACTCAGCCTCGAATATGTCGCATTCTGATAGATTTCTGCAATCCCTCGGATTTTCCACCGGCGCTCTTGAGCGTGGAGACTACACCTCCGCCGTATCGTGGATGGTACTGCATCATATCCGTGCGGTCGAGCTTTCGGCGTTGCGGTTTGAGGAACTAGAGCCCCTGGTGATGGGATTGGACGAGCTTCCGCTGGACCAATTCGACTATGTTTCATTTCACGCGCCAAGTTCTTTTGCCAGAGAACAGGAAACACGGGTCATTGACCTCTTGAAGCCTGTTCAACGGCGGGGATGGAACATTATCGTTCATCCTGATGTAATCTACACCCCAAGGCTTTGGTCATGTCTGGGCGAGCAATTGCTGATCGAGAACATGGATCGCCGGAAAGCCATTGGGCGGACGGCTGGCGAATTGAAATTGATTTTCAAGAGTCTCCCGAATGCCCGCCTGTGTCTCGATGTTGCGCACGCGCGTCAGCTCGATACTACGCTTTTTGTACTTTGGGATATTCTTCGGTCTTTTGTCGGGCGTGTTGCTGAGATTCACATCAGCGAGTTGGATTCCCGATGCAGACATCAGCCGATGTCCCGCGGGGCTGTCACGGATTACCAACAGATGATCGGGCGAGGGCTTCGCATGGCGCCGGTGATCGTAGAATCCATGCTGTACGGAGAGCGGAGATCGGAACGGATGAATGAAATTTACCTGGCTCAGGAAGCTCTTGAGGAGGATGACGCGCAGTCACGTGTATAGAATTGCATCTATTGGCTCACCTCAAACTTGCTTCCCAGATAGACGCCTAGGAACCGATGACTCTCTACAAATACCTCACCGTCGAGAAGGCTGATGAGTGGCTGATCAGAGAGAATTCAATTCTTCTGACACCGCCGAATCGATCGAGTGGTCGAGCGCAGTTGCTATTGGTATGGAATGTGGTCGCATCAGCGCAATACCCAGAGGTGGAAGGGCTACCTTGAAATTGATCTTGATCCAGCCGACGATGCCCAAGCCCGAAGCTTGTTGACCTCAACTCCAACCACAGGAACCCCATGAATCGCCAAGAACGCAACTATCTGCTAGCGGAACGAACCATGTTGCAACGCATGATCGCCGACACACCTCCAGAGGATGTGATCGATCTTGGCAGCATGAGCGCCCGGCTGGAAATCGTGAACAGCGAACTTGCAGAATCGCCAGAGGACACCCGGCTGCCAGCTCGGGCACGATTAACATTCCGCGGCAGGCCAGTGGTCGGCAGCTACGGGATTTTTGCAGAGTTCGGCATGGAGGCGACCAAAGCATTCACTGATGCGGTGGCCGCAGTGGCTGCATCTTTTTCGGCACCCTTGCAGGCCATGGGGCCGATCCCGAACCGCTCACAGAATCAGCTTTTGATCACGAGCACCGCCACGGGTTCGTTTGGCTTTGAATTGGAAGAACACGGCTCGGAGCAACTGACATTGGAGGACAACTCTGTTCTGGCGACGGCCATCGAACAAACCCGGCAATTGCTCGAAGGCAGCGCTGGCAGCGATGATGAACTTGCCGACGCCGCTTCCGAAATTGATCCCCGTGCGGTCGCAGCAATTCGCTCGTTTCTGGAAAAACTGGCAAGTAGCGAAGCGGTCTGCGCGGTGGATACGAACGAAGGTCGTTTTGCGTTCAGTGATGTCGGCCAAGTGCGCACGGCCGCAGCGCGTCTGGCGGTGGAGTATCTAGTCGAAGAAGAAATCCCCGTAACAGGTGAGTTTCAAGGAGCCCTGCCCAAGCGCCGCACGTTCGAGTTTGTCCGGGCTAACGACGGTGAGGTTCTCGCGGGCAAGATCGCACCGACAATCCAGCATCCCGATGTGATCAACTCGCATCTTCACCAGAGAATCGAGATTCAGTTGGTGCGGACCAGAGTCGGCTCCGGGAGGCCGCGTTACCTGCTTAAGAATCTTCCTGCATGGACGGATAGTGAAGAAAAAGCTCTGTTGAGATGAAAAGCGTCGCCACTACTGCCCATAAGCCATGACCTTCAACTCCTCCGCCTACAACGTCCGGCTGGCCGGATCGAATGGAAAGATGCTTCGGGCAAGACGTTGAAAATCCTTCAAGAGGCGGAAGCCGAGCAAGCACCATGAAGCCCGAGACCAATCCCGGCGGCACCCTGTCAAAAACGGCCAACTGGGCCTGACGCATGCGTCACGCCTGCCCGACCCAGAGGCGGGTGAATGCCAATTAGTTCTGGGAAGTTGCCGCCTATATTGATTAAGGCTGGTCGTATCCCCCCTAATTTTACTAAAATCGTTCGTTGCTGCCATGACTTCCGTTCCCATTGCCAAACTCAGCCTCGAATATGTCGCATTCTGATCGATCCACCCAATTTCTCGGGTTTTCCACAGGCGCTCTTGAGCGTGGAGACTACAGCTCCGCCGTTTCGTGGATGGTGAAGCACGAAGTCCGCACGGACTTGCAACATCCCCACTGGATGAGCCGTAAAGAGGTTCGGCAGGCGGAATTCCTTGTGCATCAATCACTTCCTTTGTCTTGTATCCGGCTGATCGGCACCTATAATCAGCGAACCAAGGCAGCCGTGGAGGATCTCCTCAAACTCCATGGCAGCACTTGCACTGTTGAAACCCGTAGCGATTGGTATTTTTGAAATGAACTCGACCATTACCTCAGGAGACCTGCTCAAGGCGGAGGCGGATGCCATCGTCAATACGGTCAATTGTGTCGGTGTCATGGGCAAGGGCATCGCGCTCCAATTCAAGCAGAAGTGGCCGGATAACTACAAAGCCTACAAGAAAGCCTGCGACGCGAAACTCGTCCACCCGGGCAGTATGTTCGTTTACGACCTGGGCCGACTGGCGGGGCGTCCCTATTTCATCATCAATTTCCCGACAAAAGACCACTGGCGCGGCAAATCGGAGCTTTCGTTCATCAAGGAAGGGCTGAACGACCTGGTCCGGGTGGTCCGGGAGTTGGGCATCCGATCGATTGCCATCCCGCCTTTGGGGTGCGGCAATGGCGGCCTCGATTGGGAGCAAGTCCACCCGTTGATCGAACATGCGTTTCTCCCGTTTGCCGATTCCGTGAAGGTGCTGACTTTTGCACCGGCAGGGGCTCCCCGTGCGACTGAAATGGAAATCCGAACGGACAAACCGCGAATGACTCCCGGCCGCGCGATTTTGATCAAGTTGATCGCTCTCTATCGGGAGTTGGAATACTCGCTCAGCAAGATTGAGGTGCAGAAACTCTGCTACCTCGCTCAGTGCGCGGGGGAACCCCTGAAGCTTGATTTTGAAAGAAACCAGTATGGTCCCTACGCGCCGAAGCTGCGGCATGTGCTGACTCACATTGACGGACACTACGTCCAGGGGGTTGGCGACCATGACAAAGCGGAGACGGAACTGACGCTTCTGCCCGGTGCGGTGGATGATGCGGACCAGTTTTTAGTGGACCACCCGGATTCGCTTCGTCGGATGGAACACGTCGGTCAACTGATCGAAGGATTTGAGACACCCTACGGGATGGAATTGCTGGCGACGGTTCATTGGGTGGCGACACGACAGTGTGAAGGGCTGGGTCTGGAATGCGTCATGCGCGGCATCCACAATTGGGAACCGTCGCAACCGGAATGGAATCGACGCAAGAAAGAGTTGATGACCCTACCCCAAGTCCGTTTTGCGCTGGATCGATTGGCTTCCGGTGGCTGGCTCGGCACCGGGAATGCTTGCTCGGGACGGTGACAGGTAAGTCGTTCGAGCAGGGAGCCTGATCACACATCAAACATCCAGCATGTCCGAATACCTGCATGTCGAGAAACCCTTCCTTGACCAGCTTGCGGCGCTAGGGTGGACGATTGTGGATCAGGGATGCGGGATGATTCCGTCGGACCCAGCGGCGAGCCTGCGGCACAGTTTCCGCGAGTGGCTGTTGCCCGAGGTTTTCCACGATGCTGTGCGGTCTATCAATCCATGGCTCACCGAACGACAGCTTGAGGACTTGCGGAGCCAGATCCTGCGGCAACCGAACCGCACCTTGCTAGAATCTAACGAAGAAATCCAGAAGCTACTCTTTAAGACCCAGGTGGATCTCAACGAAAGCACCGGCGAGGCGGATCCGGTCGTCAAGTTGATTGACTTCGAGCACCCGGAGAAAAACGTATTTCATGCGATCAACCAGTTTCGCGTCGACACGCCCGGCAGCGTGAAGAGTTTCATCATTCCAGACATCGTGCTGTTTGTGAACGGGATTCCGCTGGTGGTCGTGGAGGCAAAGATTGGCGACGCCAACACTGCGAATCCGATGCACGCGGCGTTCGAGCAATTGCTCCGCTATCGGAATGGACGTGAGGAGACACGGAGCGCGGGTCTCAGAGAGGGGGAACCGCGCTTGTTTCACTCGAACTTGTTAGTGATTTCGACCTGTGGGGAGAAAGCGGCTTACGGTTCCATCACCTCCGGCTACGAGCATTTCTATCCGTGGAAAGACATTTGGCCGGAAAAGTTCAGGGATTACACGCCGCCACTCGGCATTGAGCGCGAGCAAGAGCGCTTGATTCAGGGGTTGCTGCCGCCGGAGACCTTGCTGGACGTTTTCCGTTCTTGTTCGGTCTTCATGGACACGGAATCCGGCAAGCGGGTGAAAGTGATCTGCCGCTATCAGCAATACCGCGCTGCGAAGAAGATGATAGGTCGGCTCAGGGCCGGCAAATCCGCCGACGAGCGCTCCGGTGTGGTTTGGCACACACAAGGGTCCGGCAAATCCCTAACAATGGTGTTCGTGGCCCGCATGCTGAGGGTATCTCCAGACCTTTCGGACATTAAGATCGTCATGGTCAACGACCGGGTGGACTTGGAAGAACAACTCACCGCCACGGCAAAATTGATTGGCGGCAAGGTGAACGTGATCGAGAGTTCCGCCGCTCTCCGCGACCAACTCGGGACGAATGCCTCGGATCTGAACATGGTGATGGTTCACAAGTTCATGGAGCGTGAGGAACAATTGCCCGCTGTTGTCCAACAGGCCCTCGGCACCTATAGCCCACCCCCTTCAGGCAAGGGCTTCGGCTTGGTGAATTGTTCAGAGCGGATTTTGCTCATGATCGATGAAGCACACCGCACCCAGGGATCTGACCTTGGTGACAATGTGTTCGAGGCGTTTCCCAATGCCACACGCGTCGCTTTCACCGGCACGCCATTGATCACTGAGAAGCACGGCAACAGGCGCACGGTGAAGCGCTTCGGCGAATACATCGACACCTACAAGCTGATGAACTCCGTGCACGACGGGGCCACATTGCAGATTCTCTACGAAGGCCGGACCGCCGATACCGCGTTGAAGGACAAACACGGCTTCGACACCAAGTTCGAGGACCTTTTCCGGCATCGGAGTTACACCGAGATCGAAGCGATCAAAAAGAAGTATGGCGCATCGGGCGATCTTCTTGAGGCGGAGAAGCGCATCGGTGCCATCGCCCGCGATCTGGTCAATCACTATGTGAACAACATCCTTCCCGACGGATTCAAGGCTCAGGTGGTGTGTCATTCCAAACTGGCTGCTGTCCGCTACCAGAAGGCGATTCGTGAGGCTCTTGCGGAACGGGTCGAGCGAGAGCGCCTGAGAGTCAGACCCAATCAGAGTTTGATCAAGTCTTTGGAGTTTTTGAAAGTGGCGGTTGTTGTTTCATCCGATGCCACGAATGAACTGGCGGTGATTACCGAAGCTCGCAATGAGGCGAAGCGCTGGAATGCGGTGGAGAATTTTTGCAAGCCGTTTGATTTGGAAGACCGGGACAAGGAACTCACCGGTATCGCGTTTCTCGTTGTCTGTGACATGCTGCTGACCGGTTTTGATGCCCCCATCGAACAGGTGATGTATATCGACAAGCGGCTCAAGGAACACAACTTGCTACAGGCCATTGCACGGGTGAACCGCGTCGCCAGGGGCAAGCAACGTGGCTTCATCGTGGACTATATCGGCTTGGCCAATCACCTGACGGAAGCACTTTCAATTTACACCGGTGAGGACGCGGAAGATCTCAGGTTAGGCTTGAAAAACGTGCTTACCGAGTTGCCAATTCTGGAGGAACGCTATCGGCGGCTGGTCCAACATTTCGAAGCCTGCGGCGTGGCTGGAATCGAGCCGTTCGTCGGCGAAAAGCTGTCCTCACCTGAAGCAGAGGTCAAAGTGATCCACGCGGCCGTGACTGCGATGAAGGACATCAAGCGCCGGGCGGACTTCGAGGTGTATCTGAAAAAGTTTCTTCAGAGTTTAAATCTGATTTTGCCACATCCGTCCGGGCACCCATACCGAGGCCCGACACGCCGCTTTGGATACTTGCTGCGGATGGTCAAGGAGCGCTACAAGGATGAGTCGCTCGACATCGCCGATGCCGGTGCCAAGGTGCGTGCGCTGATCAACGAGCATTTGATCGATCTCGGAATCAACCCGAAGATTCCGCCAGTGGAACTGCTGTCGCCTGACTTCATGGCGATGGTTCAGCACCATGCACGCGGCAACCCGGAGGCTAAGGCCAGTGAGATGGAACATGCCATCCGCAAGCACTGCACGGTACACTTCGACGAGGATCCAGCATTTTACAAAAAGCTCAGCGAAAAGCTTGAGAAGCTAATCGAGGATCACAAGAATCAGTGGGATCTCCTCGCCAAGGAGATGGAACCATTGGTCCATGAGGCGGTCTCCGGACGCACTGTTAGACAGAAAGGAATGACTCGGGAAATCTACACGTTCCATGATCACGTAGCAGATTTGGCTTTCGGCAACAACGGGGTGCCGGAACAACATCAGGATGCTCTCGTCCGTGTAGTTTCAAATATCGTTGAGACGCTACAGGGAACCATCGACATTATCGAATTCTGGACAAAGCAGATTGAGGTGAAACGCTTACGGGGCGAGATTGGCACCGAACTCCTCCTTTGCGGCATCCCGGAATTGGCCGAGCGCCATGAACGGATCGCCGTGGAGATTGTCAAACTGGCCGAAAAGCGGCATGAGGAGCTTTTGCGATGAATGCAGGCAAGGACATTTCCTATGAGCTGATCCGCAGTCCACGCAGGACCGCTGACATCGTTATTGAGCCAGACGGCAGGGTGATCGTCCGCGCTCCCCAAACCATCCCAGTCGAGCGCATCGAGGACATTATCGAGTCCAAGCGTCTCTGGATTTACAAGAATCTGGCCGAGTGGCGGGATCTCAACGCCACGAGAGTGATCCGAGAATACCGGAACGGCGAAGGGTTTCTCTATCTGGGGCGATCCTACCGTTTGCTGCTGGTTGCGGATCAAGTGGAGCCGCTGCTGTTGAAAGGGGGACGCTTTTGCCTACGGCGCGATCTGGTGGATCGAGGTGAGATTCCAGCAGCCAAGGCGGCATTCAGGGATTATTTCATCACCCGCGGATTCGAACGCATCACACAACGTGTGGCATATTTCGCGCCGAAGGTAGGCGTCACATCAGACAAGCTCGACGTGCGGGAGTTGGGCCATCGCTGGGCATCCTGTTCAGCAAACGGGAACCTTGCGTTTCATTGGAAGTGCATGATGGCCCCCCCGAAAATCATCGACTACATCGTCGTTCATGAACTTTGCCATTTCCACCACCTTAACCATAGTGACGCGTTTTGGAATGAGGTCGACAAAGTCATGCCTGATTTTACCGCGAGAAAGGAATGGCTGCGGAAAAATGGCGCGGCGATGGATCTATGAAGATCGGTGGTTTTCGGCAGAATCCAAGGGGAAGGGGCCATAGGAAAATCGAACTACCATGCCTGCCGGCCTTGAGGATATTACATTCCGACCGGATGGTTCGGTTTTGCGTGGCTGAAACTATTGCCGTTCTGGATAAAGTGCCGCCTTCGCTTGCAGGCTCATTCCCTCATGGACGACCGCCACCAAATCACGCAGACGCGCCGCGAGCCTGGATTTTGGATTCCACGAATACACCAATGTCCGGCCTTGCCGCTTGCATACCAGTGCGCCGGAGCGCTCGAAACGCTCCAGTTGGCGCTGGACGGAAACCAAGGACACGCTAAAATCCCGCGCCACGGCTCGTCCGTGGGTTTCGCCGTACACTGGCAGATATGGACTGGGGAGGGATGGCTGCACGTCCAGTTTTGTTGGTTTGTTCGGTGGCAGCGGCGGCGCTTTTTTGTGGACCAAAGCCCGCCAATGTCACGATTATCGGCCCGCCATGAGCAAGAAGGCCGGTCCCAGACGCATCGATCCAGATCCACCCGAAGGTGGAAGTCCTATTCGGCTTCAGAACTTACGAGTTGAGCTGGGTAGGCAGTCGCACTGAAGACCATGGCATCTCAGAACGCTGTGCGAAATTGGCTCTGGCCGAAGCGTGGCATGGCGTAAAAGTCACACTGGACTCTGGGACCATTCCGGGATGGCAAGCCGCCGAGCAGGCTGGAGAGCCGCTTTGATTTACTGTGGCGGGCGCTGGGTGGACCGGTGTTGGAAAAGGAATTCCGCTTCCACCCGGTTCGCAAGTGGCGGGCCGACTTCGCCCACCTTCCGAGCCGGACCCTGATTGAAATCGAGGGCGGCATCTACGTGCATGGGCACCACAATCGCGGCGCGGGTTTCGCCGCCGACTTGGAAAAATACCTGGAAGCCGCGCTCGCCGGTTGGCGCGTCGTCCGCCTCGGGCCGAATGAGCTGACGGCGGAGAGTATCGGGCGGTTTACTTATCTGCTGCGGCAATCGTCCGCATCGGAAGAAAAAGCTTCCGTGGGCTGTCCAGACAGGGAAAGAAACCGAATTTCTGGTAGAACGCGACCGCGGCCTGATCTTTGGCTTCGACAACCACCAATGCGGATGCCACTTCGCTGGCACTTGCAAGGATCCGTTTCAACGCATCGGCCAGCAGGAAGCCACCCATCCCGGGCTCACCGACATCCCTCGCCAGCCTGCCAATCAGGGTTGCGGGAGTGGTCGGGTATCGCGGGAGTTTGCGGATCTCGCTTTCGGGAAGCCCGGTAGTGCGCACCGCGAACGACGACAACGTGTAATAGCCAATAATCCGTCCCGGGCGTTCCTCAGCAACCATCACGAAAACCGCAGCAATCCGCCGGCGGACATCCTGAGACGCCTGCCTGACCAGATAATCGTCCAGTTCGGCAATCCCGCATCGAAAGCCGCTCCGGTCATGGCGCGCATCCAACGGTTCGGTCCGCAATCCTTTCATTGGACCGCTACGGTTTGGGAGTGGCGAGAAAGGATGCCCTTCAGAGCGCGGTTGGGTTTCGGAGGCGTGATCATCGCCCGCGCGAACGCCTGGCTGTCAGCCGTGCTTAGCTGCAAAATCTCATGCTCACGCACTACTTTCACCGCATCCCGCTCTAAGGTAGCAATCACATAATCGGTGATGCTCCTACCTTCAAGCGCGGCGGCGCGGTCGATCAGGCTCTTGAGTGGCTTGGGCACCCTTGCCTCCAATCGCTCGGTAACTGCCTTCAACGGTGATTTGCGGGTGGCGGTATTCATCGGCGCTAGTTTCCGGCATATTGCCGGAATGTCAAACACCAACCTTCAAATCTTTCATCCGGAGTTGACGCCCCGCGCCGGGGCATGGATTCCAAACCGCTCTCCGTTCTCGTCACCGGTTCGTCCGGTTTCATCGGATCCCACGTCGTACGCCAACTCCACTCAACCGGCCACAGGGTCACCGCCCTAGACCTTCTCAAGCCCAAATTCCCGCTGCCGGACGGGGTGGAGTTCCGCCAGTGCCACATCCGCCAGGACCCTTTCCCCAATCGGGTCTTCGACGCCGTGGTCCAACTTGCCGCCCTCGCCGGAGTCCGGCCATCCATCAGTTGCCCGCTCGAATACGAAATCACCAACGTCATCGGCACCATCCGCCTGCTGGAATTCTGCCGCCGCATGGGCATCCCCCAATTCGTCTTCGCCTCGTCGTCCAGCGTCTATGGGCCGGAAACTCCGCTGCCGGCCAAGGAATCGACCCCCGCCAAACCGTGCAGCCCCTATGCCCTGACCAAGCTCCACGGCGAGCAATGGGGCCGCCTCTACGCCCGCCTGCACGGCCTGCGCTTCCTCGCCCTGCGGTTCTTCTCGGTTTGGGGGCCGGGACAGCGGCCTGATCTGGCCCTGGAAGCGTTCCGCCGTCGGATCGAGGCGGGCCGGCCTTGCAGCTCGTGCGGTGAGCCTATTAAGCGTATCGAGCAAGCTGGGAGGAGTACCTACTATTGCCGGCGTTGCCAGAAGCGCTGAGAGTCTGCGGTTAGCTGGGACTCACCGCTTCCGGCACATGAGGATTCCGTCGGCGATGGCTAGGAGCATGGTTTCCACGCGAGGATCGTTCGGAAGCTTCCGGTTCAAGGCGTCAATGGCCTGACCAGGCGTGTCTAGAGGCGCGTCGCCGCCCACCTGGCCGGCCCAAAGCATATTGTCGAACAGGATCAAACCGTTCGGCCGAACTCGCGGGAGGATGAGTTCGTAGTAGGCTTCGTACTCGGTCTTGGCCGCGTCAATGAACGCGAAAT
>CAIKHZ010000236.1 GCA_903827375.1 Akkermansiaceae bacterium | reverse complement strand
GTGGTGGCGCGGCCTTGTCCGCGATGGCAAACAGTGCAGCCGAATTTTTCAAAGGGATGCTGGCTGTGATGAGGGTGATAGGCCAGTGGCTGCGGATAGCCGCCATACGTGGGATCTTCCACCGCCAGATGGCAGCTGGTGAAGCGGTCCTCCCGGTTCAACTCCGGTAGACTGATCTGCTTGATTTCAACCGCCATGCGGGCTGCGGCCGCCTTTTGCTGCGGAGTGGCCGCGCGCTTCATTTCCTCCTGGATAAACTTGCGTTGGTAGTCTTTCCATTCGCGGTATTCGTCCTTGTAATAGCCAAGCACGACAAGCGAGCCGACTAACAATCCCAAGAAGGTGAACCAAGCGTAGAACTTGCGTAATGAGTCATTTTGCATATCAGTGACTTTCATGCGATACCGGAGGCGTTTTCCAAGGCACCTGCCACGACCAATTCGGTCCGCGGAAATACGTGCCGATGAGGGTCAGCACAACCGCAACGATCAGGCAGAACGTGAAGATCGAGTTGGCCAAGCGGCGCTCGTGGGCGAACCAACGGCCGACGCCATGAAGTTGGCGGTCGAAGTATGGCAGCGCCACCAAGACCAGGACTAGCAGGCCTGGCACCACCACTCCGCCCCAAAATGCCGAGTAACTCACCAATTCCTGCAGCCCGAGAAAATACCATGGGGCCTTGGCTGGATTGGGCGGATGGATCGGATTGGCAAACTCCTCCAACGGCGCATTGAAAAAGATCGAGAGCACCAGCAACGCCGCCACCACCACCAAGAATAACAACAACTCGCGGAAAATCAGATGCGGCCACGAGGAAACCTCCTCATCAGGATTCTTGCCAACCTGCGGCGTGCTGCCACGCGCCAATTCCATCAAACCATAACTTTTGTTAGTCGGCAATTCGCTCAGCCCCATCCGCTCAACGACGTCCCCGGCCTCACCCGGTCGCGACAGGCCGCCGTCCTTGCGGACCCGCCAGAGGTGGACGGAAACCAAGAAGAAGGTGATTGCGGGCAACACAATCATATGAAGAGCATAAAAGCGGGTGAGCGCTTCCTGGCCGACGGTATGTCCACCTAGCAGGAGGTACTGGAGTTTGGGGCCGACGACAGGTCTGTACAAACCATTTCCAAATGCATTTTTTGGGGGGCGCGTTCATATGACGAGATATTTGTCTGCTGTGACGCGCAGGTTTTTGTCCACCACCAAGCGGCTGTCTTTGCTGAGAGTCACCGCGAACCATTCCAAGGCGCGGGGAGCCGGGCCGCCCTTGACGCTGCCCTGGTCATCAAAGGCGCTGCCATGGCAGGGGCAGTGATAGCCTGTTTCGGCGCGGTTGACGGTGCAGCCCAGGTGAGTGCACACGGCCGATAGACAACGGTAGGTGTTTCCTTTGCGCACCAAAAATACCCGCTGCTCCTCCATGAAGGTGACCGATCCGTCGGCATAATCGTCGGGTTTGCCGACTTTGAATTGCTGGCTTGGCTCAAACAGCACGTTGGGGATGAGAAAGCGCAGGGCACCGGCCGCCGAGGCGCTGGCGGCAAACGCAGCGGCGACCCAGCCCAACGTGAGCTGGAAAATGCCGCGACGCGAAACATTGTTATCGTTGTTATTGTTGGGTTCCATGAGATTAGTGTTAGGCAGGGATCAGTTCGACGCGTTCCATGGTGATGGCTCCCGTGGGACAGCGCACGGCGCAAAGGCCGCAGCGGATGCAGCGGGTTTCATCCTTGATGATCGCGCCATGTTCGCCACGGGCTGGCTGGCGCTCATAGCGGCTCAAAAAGGCGGCTTGCAAGCTCTCGTTGCCGCGCAGGTTCACGGCATCTACCAGCCGCAGGCAGGCTTCCGGGCAGACATCCGCGCAGCCGCCGCACAAGATGCATTCATCGCCGTTGAATTGGGGAATGGAACCAAAACCCGAGGCAAATACCACCTCGGTGATGCGCAACGATGGATCCGCAATCATGGCCATGGCCTTTTCAATCCGGATGCGGGCCACATACTCGGTTAGAGTCATGCCAGTGCTTTTTTTGAAGATCTTACAAAAATGGAAACGGCTGACGTGGACGGCGAGTTCATCGAAATCCAAGGGTTTCATCGGGCACTCGGGCTGAATGTTGGCTGCAACGGCTTGTCATCACACCTGCCCGCTGGCAGACTTGTGGCTATTTCCGCCAAAACAAGGGGATTTTTTCCGTGATTTTTCCCGGCTTGACGCGCCATATCCGCAGGGTGACCCGGGGGCGTGGCAGGAAGCGCGTGGAGGGGTGGCGACATTCGGCTGATATGTTGGAACGAGAGGCCGGCACTGTCAAGCGGGATGCAGAGAGAGGGTTTCTGCGTTTCTGCGCTTTGTGATTGTCGAAGTGGCCGGATCGGCTACAACCGCGCAGCGATGGTGAATGAATCCGCAAAGTGGCAGCGATGTGCGCAGGTCTTGGCATGGCTGGGGGGGCTTCTGATTGCCCTGACTCCGTTTGTGCGGAGTTGGTCGATCACGCTGGGTGCCAATACATGTCCGGCGCGGGTGTGGCCGGGCAATTGCATTGTCGAATGGATCGTCGCCGGGGGGGTGGTGATGGTGGGCGGAAGTTGCGGTGGCTACGGATGGGAGCATCGCGCTGGGGGCCGCTGGGGGCCGCTGGTTTTGATGGGTTTCGGGGTCATCGGTTGTGTGGGCTGGTTGGGGCAAGTGGTTTACTGGCCGGTACTGGCAGTGTTGCTAAGTGCCATGGTGGTTTCTGTGCTGCGCAGGATAGGGTATAACTGGCGGGCCAAGGTGAGTGCACCTGCTGTTGAATGGAACGGGCTGCTGTGGGGGTTGATGTTGGTGTTGGCGGTGGCGAGTGATTGCATCATGTTAGAGCAAGTCAAGGGCGGCGCGCCTGCCGTATGGGGGTTTGTGTTGGCCCGGAGTCTAACCCAGTTGGTGATCGTGGCATTGGCGTGGTTTGGGTTGCAGCAATTCGTGCGTTACTCGCCGCCGGGCACACGCTGGCTTGGCGGGGTGGCGGTGGGGCTGGCGCTGGTGGCACTCGGCGCGGAGATCGGCATGCGCAAACTCTGGGGCAAAGGCTTGGTGCTGTTTTTTGGCGAACTAACGGTCGGTGGCAAATTCGATCTGTGGCGGGTGCTGCAAGGGGGTGGCATCCGCATCACTTGGTCCGGCTGCCTGGGGGTGGCCGGCGTGGTGGCGCTCGTCAGCGGGATTGTACTCGGCACGGCGCGACTGTCGCAGCGGTTAGGGTTGCGGATGCGGCCTAGCGGCTTGTTGTGGCTTGCCGTGGGGACCTGGCTGTTGTTGCTGGTGGAGCAATCGACCGAAGCGCGGTGGAACGGACGGGTGGGACGCTGGTGGCAACGTCGCAGCTGCTTGATTCATTTATGCTCTGGAGTTGTCGCACCGGGGATGGCTTCCTATAGCGTGAAATTTCGTGAGGTTCCTCGGCCAGAAGACCTCAGCATCAGTCGGCGACCCGATGTGTACTGGTTCATTGTGGAAACCCTGCGTGGCGATGGAGTCCGGCCTGAGATCATGCCCTTTGTTAGTGAGTGGCGCGATCACGAGTGCCAGCCGGTTCGCGAAACCCGCTCCGCCGCCAACGCCACACATCTCTCGTGGTTTGCCATGCTGAGTGGCAAACCAGCCCTGTTTTGGGATACCGAACGCCGGGCCCAGCGGCCCGCACCATTGCTAGAAGCCTTGCATGCTAACGGATATCGAAACGAAGTGCGCTCCTCCGCCATTTTCAACTATGCGGAAATGGACACGACCAACTTTGGTCATGGCGAAGCCACTGATGTGCTGCTCAGCCTCACCCCGGAGAACCACGAGTGGCCGGAGGGCATCAGCGAGCGCGACGTGCATGTTCTGGATCTGTGGCGCAATTCGGTGCTGGCCAGGCCCGCAGGCAGCACCCTGCGCTTGGTGGCAGTGGAGTCGCCGCATTATCCATATAACTGGGCGGCCGACTTCACCCCGCCGTTTGCGGATTTTGCCCAATCGTCGTGGTTTCCGATGCATCCTAGCCAGCAAGACGTTGTGCAAGTGAAACACCGCTATTGGAACTCACTGGCGTGGGTTGACCAGCTCCTCGGACAATATATCAAGTTTCTCAAAGAGCATGACCGCTACGACGACGCTTTGATTATCGTCACCGGAGATCATGGTGAGGAGCTTCAGGAGCATGGGGTTTGGTTTCATACATCAGGCCTAACTATCGAGGAAACCGTGGTGCCAATCCTCATCAAATGGCCAAAGGCGTTAGGCAGGGGCCAGCCTGTGGCACAAGCTAGCCATCTGGACATCATGCCCTCCATCATGGATGTGTTAGGCTGCCCGCAAGCCCAGTGGAACGGCTTGGCCGGCCACTCGCTGCTCCAAGACGGCTACCCCACCACTCTGGTCATGAGCCACTATGCTTCGCAAAACGGCGAGGGCATGCTGTGGCGCCGCAACGGCTTCGAGGCCGCCTTCGCTTGGGAAAAAATCTGGGTGCCCGGTCTGCCCACTCGCATTTGGCTGGAGCGCATCACCGGACCGAATGGCACCATCCCAGTGGACACGCCTGCTGCTGCCACCGCCGCCTTGCACGAGTATTTTCCCGATGCGATCGAGCGCTGGTTTTCCCAGTTCGAGTGAGCGCCGATGTGCCAGTGATGCCTTTTGGGCGTTTCAAGGAATCCAGCTTCAGTGTTAGGGCGCAAGCGGATTGACGGCACGCACGCGAAAAAACCGGCTCGGTGAGTACGGGTGCGGGAATGCCTCGGTGGTGGACGTGCCTGCCGGAGCGATCAGCCCGAGGCCGCTATCGAACCAAGATTTCAAATCAAGGCTTTGCTCGATGACATAGTTACGGGTCATCACCGAGCGCCATGTGAGAGTGGTGGCCGTGCCGCCCGGCGCGGTGGTATAACTGGTGATGGCCAGCACGCTGGCCGGATCGTTAGGGTCGGTGCCAGCCAAATACTCCTGAAGATTTGTCGCGCCATCGCCGTCCGTGTCATCGTTAGGGCCAAAGCTCAGCGTTCCAAAATGGGTCAGCTCCCAGGCGTCAGGCAGTCCGTCGCCATCGCTGTCCAAGCCGGGAAGCAGCTCATCAGTTTGGACGAGAGCCGAGGCGTTGTTGAGGGAAATCCAGCCACAATTGGCGCTGTAAACGGAGCCGCCGAACTTGCCGGTCAAGAGGTCCACATGCGGATCGCCGTTGTTCTCAAAGTTGAGCCAACCGATGTTGGCCGCGTAGGCATAGCCGCGCAGCTTGCCATCGGCGGTCAGATTGACGCCAAAATCACTGGCGCTATGGTTCTGGTATTGAATGCCGTTGACGGGTGTACCGCTGCCCAGATTGATCCAACCGAAGTTGGCCGAGTATATCCAACCGGAACATACGTAAGAACCAATCGCCGCGCCGTGGGTCGCATCAGCGTGCCAGTCGAGCCACCCGGCATTGGCGGCGTAAGCGAATTTGTTTACCGTGTTGATGGTGGTGGCCGCCTCGGCATGCCACCCGACGACCACGGTCGCTAGCAGAAATGGGACGGACGGATTCATGGGGTGAGCGGAGCACAATCACTGGCAGACCCCGGTGGCGGGATTGCATGTGCCGATCGAGCAATTGACAGGGTTGGTTCCGATGCAAACGCCCGACTGACAAACGTCAACCTGGGTGCAGGCATTGCCATCATTGCAAGCGGTGCCGTTGGCTTTTGGCGTGTGCGTGCAGACGCCGGACTGGCAAACGTCGTTGGTGCAAGGGTTGCCATCGTCACATTGGACGGAGGTGGTGCATTCGGCAGGCACACATGTGATACCATCGCCGATATAACCCGGCGTGCAGATACAGACGCGCGAACCGATGGTGTTCGTGCAGGTTGCATTCACCGAGCAACCGCCATTGTTGGTCGCGCACTCGTCAATATCACTGCAGACGCTTGGAGAGCCTGCGCAGGAAAACCCGGGTTGGACCTTGCAAGTGGCTGAGCAACCGTCGCCATTGATGGTGTTGCCATCATCACACTCTTCGCCGGGTTCGAGGATACCATTGCCGCACACCGCAGCACAAGAAAGTCCCTCATCGACTTTGCCATCGCAGTTATTGTCCAAGCCATCGCAAATTTCTGCGGATGGCTGGTAGGTCTGCACGCATACTAGGACGCCATTGATGCAGGCGGTGGTGCCTGCGGCGCAGGCTCCTAACAATCCGGTATTACAAGACAAGCCGCCGCCACTGTTGCAATGGAGAACACCGCCGCAGCCGTCGGCTATCGTACCGCAGGTCACTTCCTGCGCGGCACAGGTCGTCGGCACGCATGGAGGATTGCAGTTGAGTACGCCGCCACAACCGTCACTGATGCTACCCGAGTTAACGCCTTGTGCGGCACAGGTGGTCGGCACGCATGGAGGATTGCAGTTGAGCACGCCGCCACAACCGTCGGCAATAACGCCCGAATTGACCTCTTGCGCGGCGCAGGTCGTCGGCACGCATGGAGGATTGCAGTTGAGCACGCCGCCACAGCCGTCGGCAATAACGCCCGAATTGACCTCTTGCGAGGCGCAGGTCGTCGGCACGCATGGAGGATTGCAGTTGAGCACGCCGCCACAACCGTCGGCAATAACGCCCGAGTTGATGCCTTGGGCGGCACAGGTCGTCGGGACGCATGGAGGATTGCAATTGGGAATGGGGGTATGCACGCAAGCACCCGTCACGCAGGTGTCAGTCGTGCAGGCATCGTTATCATTGCACTGCGCGGCAGTGGTGCAACCCGCGTTGTTGCAACCGACGATGGGCAGGTGCAAACAACTGCCGCCCTGACAAATGTCGGTGGTGCAAGCGTTGCCATCGTCGCAGTCCGCTGCGCTCAGACAACCGGCGGCCTGCATGCCGCAGCCGAAGTTAGCCCAAGCATTGGAATTGACGAACGCGGTGCCGGGCGAAAGCAGGATCTGGCCATAGTTGTTTCCGGCAGCTATCGCATAATCCGTAACCGTGTTGCTACAGGCGTTGTTGCGAATGACGAGATTGCCCGTGCCATTGATCTGAAACCCCTGCCCGTTGTTTTGGTTAGACGAATTCCCGTCCACACGGTTGCCGGTACCCGTTGTCAGCAATCCAGCCTGACCGGCACCAGCACCATTGCCGGAACTGGTGTTGTCAGTCGCCTGGCAGTTCGACGCGATGACGATCCCGCTGTTGGCATTGGCCTGCGCGACACACCGGAAGACCGTGCCGCCATTGCCTAACACCAAGCCCCGCCCACCGTTACCCGCCGCCGTGCACAACGTCACCAGCGAGGCGGATCCCACGCTGGCTCCATCGCCAGCATTGTTAGAAATGGCTACTCCCTCCAGCCGGCATTGCGCGGCCAGGGACAAATCCACTCCGGCGCCGCTGCAATCGCGCACGCTGCCGTTGGCCACCGCCACCCCTTGCACACCCGCCACTGCGGACAAGCCAACCTGGCAATTCAGAATCGAGAAGCCGCGCAAATCAATGGTCACCCCGCTGGCCTGCACAACGATGCCGTTCTGAGAGCCGCCACCGTTGAGGTTGGCCGTCAAATAGTAGGAACCTGCCGATGTGATGACATAGCCGGCATTTTCGATAAGGGCGCGCGGCTCCATTTGCTGCAGCGTCTTCATCATAGGTGCCGGCGCTCCGGGCGGTGCCAGTGGCCCTTGAGCCGACAGTGGCTGGGCCAAAAGCATCAATCCAAGCATGGGCACTCCCCATGAGATCGCAGATAAGATTTTCATAAGCTGGCGGCGTCAGCGCGATTCGAGCGAAATCTGCGGGCATTGCAAGAAATATTTTCCCGAATTTCATGAAGGCCGCCGGGACCGAGGCGGCGGAGATCAAGATAGACGTGGCGGCTGGGGCATCGGGTGGCGGTGGCTGGCCCGCAACAGGTAAACAGCAGCTGCCAAAAGCAACAGCGCCCGCCCGAAGGCGAACGGCACCGACTCCAGCATCTGCTTGGCCGGGCCGTCGCCGAGAAATTCCAGCTTGAGGCAACCACAAGAAATCTGAAGCCCCCTCCCCCATGCCTGACCGGTGGCCAGCACAAAGACACTGCAAAGGATGGCCGTCCACAACAAGGCAGCGCGGCGCAGACCACCCGCCATCAGCAGGATCCCGCACAGCAACTCCAGCCACGGCACCACCGTCACCGCCAGCCGCAATAAGGGCTCAGAGAGCGGCAATTTGTAGGCGGCCAAATGTGCGTGAAATTCCTGAAGATTGGCGATCTTGCCCAGAGCCGCCCATAACAGGATAACTGCTAACAACCAGCGAAACCCCACCTTGAGGTCGAATTCCAGCTCGATTTTCATGGGGCGGGCGAAGCCGGGGTTGTCTGGGCCAGGGTGTATTCGGCAAAGCCGCCGGGCATCTCGCTGATGCTGCGAAAGCCACCCACCGCTGCGAGTTGGCGGGCCAAGTGCTGCGAGGCACCGCATGTGTTGGCACCGCAATAAATCACCAGCGCGCTGTCTTTGGCCAAACCAGTGGCAAACGCCTGCAACTCAGGCAAAGGCGCATTCGACGGCAAACAAACCGCCCCAGGTATATGCCCCAAGTCAAACGCCACCTTGGGGCGCGCATCCACCAATACGATGGCTTTCGCCTCTAACAACCCACGAACCTGCGGCCAAGTCAGCTTGGGCACCTCGGTTTGGGCCACCGCTGGCATCGGATGGGCCGGGGCTGGTTGCGCAACACTGCCAGCCGCCCCCTCCAGCGTCATCGACACCGTTTCGTTAAAAACCCCCGGATGCACCAGCCCTGGTTTCGCCACCACCACGTCGGGAACGGCACCGGCGACGGCCACCGCTCCGGCTGGAGTCGGCGGCGGCGGGCGCACTCCAAGCGGACTGAGCCCGTTGTAGAAGACACCGAAGACAAGCGCGGCTGCGAAAATACAGGCGGCCTGCAACCACAGCCGAGCATCGGTGGCAATGGCCGGATCATGAGGATGGTCGGGAGGTGGGTTCATTTTGCGGAAAGCAGTTTTTCGATTTCGGCCTCGACGAAGGCCATCGGCTTGGCACCGACCATCAACAAGCCGGTCACATTGCCCCCGGTGGCGCGCCCCAGCACAAACGTCGGAGTGCCGGTGATGCCAGCCGTTGCTGCATCCTGCTTGTCGCGGCCGATGACAGCCGCAAAGCGCTTGGCCTCCAAGCAGGTGGCGAAGGCTTTGGCGTCGAGTTTCAATTCCCCGGCAGCTTGGACAAAGTCAGCCTGTGAAAGTGCCTCTGGATTGGCAAACAGGCGCTCTCGCATCTCCCAGAACTGTTTCTGCTCGCCGGCACACAGAGCGGCGTTGGCAGCCGGTTCCGAGTTGGGATGAAACGCCAGCGGCAGACACCGGCTCACTAACCGCACCTTGCCGGTTTCCACATATTTTTTCCGAACGGCACTTAACATCTCGTCGTTGGCGCGCTTGCAGAAGGGACATTGAAAATCAGTGAACTCGACCAACACCACCGGTGCCGCAGGCTCACCGAGCGACGGGCTGTCGCCCAGCGGCACAGTGACCGTGCGCGGCGGTTCAGGCACGGCGGACTTGGCGGCTACAGACGGCTTTTGTACCAGAGCCCGCATCTCGCGCAACTCCCGCAAAATCGCCTCAGCCTGATTGCCGTTGATTGCCTCAGCGCCAGCTCCCGCAGCTTTCCCGGCGAGGGCGGGCTTGATCGGCGTGTCCCCCGCTGCTTGCCAACCGCGGCCCGTGCCATCGTGAAACCACACCCGCAGAAATGGGTTTTTGGCGGCGAGCACCCGAGCGGTATCCAGCAGCGGCATGCCGATGGCGGTATCACCCAGGCGCGTTTGATAGAGACCGTCCCGCACCGCGAGTTGCCAAGTGGCCACTGGATGATGACTGGTGCCAACCTGCGGAAAATCGCCCGATGCCCACAAAATCTCCCCGCTGGTGTCGTGGATGCTGAACACGAAAAAACCGTTGCCGTTGAAGGGCCTGCCGTCCACCGCGATGCGCCCGGCATAGTTCAGCACTTGGCCCGGAGCCGTTGCCGCCCCGGTCCACGCAAGGACCACTACGAGAAGAAAGCAACGGTTGAGGCGGCTCATGGCACGCGACTGTTACCACGATCCAGGCCATCGCGCAAGCGGGCGGTTTGGCGGATTTTACTGACGAAACGCATCGCCCGGGCTTCGCTCCGAGACGGCTCCAAAGCCGCACATCTCCCAAGCGAGGCAGCACCTCAGACGCAAGACTCAGAATCCGCGACTCCCTGGCCACCACGCAGATGATGTGCAAGGAGGCATGATTCTACGGGCAAATGATTTTGAGTTTTGGAAAGTAGGTTTTGTAGCGGGTGGCATCGCGGGTGAGCAGTGCGTGGTCAGCGAAAAGCGCATGCGCACCAATGAAGAAGTCGGGTAGCGTGGCGATGCGTTGACCGCCATTTTTCCGGTATTCGCTATGGGCTTTAGCGGCCAGAACACTGGCCTCAAAGGGGATGGTTTCGAGCTCGATGCTGGCCGCTCGACGCCACGCATCAAGCTTGGCCCAATCGTAGTCGAAAGCCCGTGAAATTTCCGCACACACCACCGGATTGAGAACCAAGCAGCCGCTCCTTTGTTGCGCGGCGATAGCTTGCGCCGACCAGTCAAACCAAGTCTTGTCCAAGGTAAGCAGATCCAGAATGACGTTGGTATCCAACAGAATGCGCGATTTCATAAGGATTCGCCGCGTAGCTCCCTGAGGTGAACGTCGGTGGTGAATTTGCCATGTGCCATCCCGGCGCTTTGCTGCATCCATCCAGGCAAGCGGGCGAGGTTGGCTTTCTGGTGCCGGGATGTCTGAGGCTCAGCCGCAGGCTCACAGAGCATTTTTTCCAAGGCCTGGAGGAACAGGCTCTTGAGCGTGGTGGCTCGCTGGGCCGCAAGCACCTTCGCCTGGCGGTAAACATCGTCCGGGATGTCGAGGGTGGTTTTCATGAAAAAACCTTCAGCGGAATGTCGTCACCTGTCAATATGCAAATATGCATTTATGACTCGATTCCCAC
>CAIKHZ010000235.1 GCA_903827375.1 Akkermansiaceae bacterium | reverse complement strand
GAAAACCGGGATGATTGAGTGTCGGCAAAGTCTGGAAGTTCCGTTGTAGGCTGGTCTCGCATTTCGGGGTTTCTACAGACGGTGGGCGGCACGTTAGAATTGGAGAGTTCACTGCTCGAACAAGATCTTCAGCATCCGTTGAGGGTTTGCCAGAAAATCGCGGGTGATCCGGTAATGCTCGGTTTCCTCATAGGCGATGCGTTCGATGCCGCTGGATGAGAATTGATAGATGATCGCGTCGGGATAGGCCATCAGGATCGGGGAATGGGTGGCGATGATGAACTGCGATTTTTCCTGCACCAGGTCGTGGATCCGCGTCATGACCGCAAGTTGGCGTTGTGGTGAAAGCGCGGCCTCGGACTCATCCAACAGATAGAGGCCGTTGCCTCGGAACCGGTTCATCACCAGCGCAAGGAAGGATTCCCCGTGGGATTGTTCATGCAGTGAGTGCTCGCTGTATGAAGGGCCGATTGGTGGGCCGATTGGTGGGCCGATTGGTGGGCCGATTGGTGGGCCGATTGGTGGGCCGATTGGTGGGCCGAGGCCTGGTTCGGCATCCAGCTTCTCGATCTCGGTGGCGACATTGAAGAAACTTTCAGCGCGGAAAAAGTAGCCGTCGCGCGGCCTTGGATGCCCTCTTGATACCCGCAGGAAACGATGAAGCTGGGAATGCGATTCGCGGGTGCCGAACCTGAAGTTCTTTGACCCCCCTTCTGCATTGAATCCACAAGCCACGGCAACGGCCTCTAGCAGCGTGGATTTCCCGGAGCCATTTTCGCCGATGAAGAACGTGACGGCCGGATGGAATTCCAACTTCTCCAGCGGCCGCACGGCAGCAAGTGAAAACGGATAGAGATCGAACGACTCCACCTCGTCCCGCTTTAGCTCGATGTCCGCGACGTACTTCTTTGTGATCATCAGTGGCGTATGGTCTCGTTGGCGAATGTGGTGTAGTCCAAGGGGCTGTGCGCAGATTGCGGATGACAAAGCACGGCTTGTCAAGGTTCCCATTCAGGAAATGCCACCGTGCGGAAGTGTGTGATCGTGGTGCCACCCACCGTGGAATTGCGGCGTCGCCGGCTGAAACTCTGACAAAATGGCGTTCAATACTGCTTTCACCTCGTGTGCCAAACCGATATTCTAGCAGACGATGAGTTATCACTTACACACCATTCGCGGATACAGCTTTCCGGCAGTGTCCAGCGCGATGCAGAAGGCGATCCGGCGTGGCGACGCAAAGCTGGCCGGATATTGGGCGCTCGAACTGTGGGCCAGCGGATTCGGCCAGTATGTCTGGCGCCGTCTGCTCACCGTAAGCGCGGAAGATTGCTGGGGCATCCTCACCCAAGAGGTCAAGGCGCTGCACGACAGCTACACCGAGAGCTTGGCATACACATCATGCAACCCCGCTTCCCGCTAGGGAAAACCTATGCCACCCCCGGCGCGCTGGCGCTGGACGTGGACCTGTCAGCCTACCTCCGTCGCCATCACTGCGGCGATTGGGGCGAGGAACTCTGTGCCGAAGACAAGCAGGCGAACGAGGACGCCCTCAAATACGGCACCCGCCTGCTGAGTTGCTACCGGACCGCCAAAGGCGACCGCCTCTACATCATCACAGAACATG
>CAIKHZ010000234.1 GCA_903827375.1 Akkermansiaceae bacterium | reverse complement strand
GGCTCACCGGGCACCCGGCACCAGCGGCACCAGCAGGACCCGGCAGGACCAGCGCCAGCCCGAGGTGGATCCGCTGGCCAGCACCCGGCACCGGAGGCACCCGGCAGGACCCGGCACCCGGCACCAGCCCGAGGTGGATCCTCTGGCCAGCACCAGCATCAGGAGATCGAGGGGACGGCTTGACCCGGTGGCCACAAGCATGTTCGGGAAATTGGCTTCGTGAACATCAGGGTGGGGCACCCATTCCTAGCAGTTAGGAAAAAACGCCCAAAATAGCACTTCTAACAGGAAATCAGCCCCTTTCCCCGCAAAACCGGGCACACACCGGGCACTAACAAGAATCCCTAACTGCATTCACGCATCATAAACCATTGTAAATAAACGCATTAAAGCGATTCCATGCAGCGATTACTATTTAATATGCTATAAGCCTCACTCCCCGAGTTGTTGGCGGTTCTGCTGTTGGTTGTTCTGCCGCCAGAAGTCAGGCTTTCGGGTGCGTGCCCGGGGTTTGCCGAGCGCTTCCTCAATCGCCTTGGTAGCGGCCTCGCAGCCCTTGCCTTGGAATCCCTCGGCCTCGACCAGGATTTCACCTGATGTTGAGATGCGGACAAGGATGCGGCGGCTCATAACGACCCTCCTTCCAATGTCAGCAGGATCGAGCCATCGGCTTGGGCGCGGCGGGTTGTACGAAGTCCGCGCAAACTTGCCTCGCGGATGGTTTTGTGGACACCGTAGGATTGCAGCAAGCGGCCGTAGCCGATGCCGACTTCCTTGGCAACGTGACCGTCCCACCAATCGGTGGTCAGGCCGTAGGTCCGGTCATGATCGTTGGCGTCTTTTCCCTTCGCAGGTTCGACGGCAATGTCATACGGACCTTTGAGTTTGATAACGTAGGGTGCCTGTCGAACAACGCCCGCATAGCCCCGGCATGTGGAGTCGGGGACGAGCTTGATGCCGAGTTCGACGCAGGCGCAGACAAGGGCGTCGAGGTCTTTGATCTGAGTCTGGATGGTGGTGAAGTGGGACATGGGTGATTTTGAATGTTGGATGTTGGGTTGGATTGAAGAGGCTGGATGCAGGAAGAGCGACCCGTGGAATACAGGCCGCCCTCTCTGCGGTACGTGAATTGATTGAGGTTGAGTGTGGGTGGGAGTGGTGGAATCTGGTGATGGGAGAGTTAAAGTTGGTGGTAGTTTGAAAATTCAGTCTAAAGGGAAAAGATATACGTTTTGGGTGATTATTGAATAGCTTGGTTGGGAAAGGGAATGGCTCCCGGGCATCCAGCATGGATCCCCGGAAGCAATGGTTTCGAATTAACTAACAGCCGCCAACTTGCGGCTGCCCATCTGGCCGAAGCGGGCCACCACCTCACGCGCATCACTGCGGGCAAGCTGCACGGCGTTTTCCCGCAGCCGGTGAAGGCCGTCGGTGAGGCTGGTCATGGCCCCGCTATCGTTGCGGTAATCCTCGGCACTGCGGGTGAGCAGGTCGCGACGGAACTTTTCCAGGGTGCTTTCCAGTTGCTGGTCACCTGCAAAATTCAGCGTACGGAAACTGTCGATGAACGTCGCGAGGCGGTTGAGGGTTCGCTGGTGGACACCGTTCTCGGATCCGTCGATGGTGGCCAAAACCTCTGTGGCAAGTCTGGCTGTCTCCTCACGCATGGTGGCAACGCTTTCGCGGATAAACCCGTCGAGG
>CAIKHZ010000233.1 GCA_903827375.1 Akkermansiaceae bacterium | reverse complement strand
TTACCTTTGATATTCTGGTGGGCAATCCTCCTTGGGCCAACTTTACAGATCTTCCCGGACCGTACAAGGAGGCATTAAAGCCATGGTTCGTTTCCGAGGGACTTGTGCCCGACAGAAAGTCTGTCTTGCTGGGAGCCTCACGGACAGACATTGCCGCGCTGGTGCTAAAGCGAGTGATCGGAAGGATGCTTAGGAACCCCGGATCGGGTTACTTCTTTATTCCATTATCACTTTTTTCCGGGGATGACGCTCATATTGGTTTCCGGGACTACCTAGCCAATGGGCTAGATTTCTGCGTTGAAGAAGTTCTTGAGTTCGTGACTACTAAAGTATTTGAAGGCGTCGGCACTTCATATGCTTGCGCTCACTTCACTAAGGAAAAAAAGCAGTTCTTCCCTGTTCCCTATTACCGCGAGAACAATGGAGCATGGATGATGATGCGCGCATCTCCACTCAAAGCATCAAGTGACCAGTGGAGGATTTCCTCAGGCGACGACTGTCAAAATGAAACCTACGAGGATATTGACATCAGCCTCTCTCCCGAGCAAAAGCCGCGCCAAGGAATTAACACATGTGGCGCAAATTCAGTCTATCTCTTTGATAACAAGCCGGAGTATATTCCAGATGACTTTTTGTATCCTCTTGTGACGAAAGAGCTTTGGAAAGGAAGTTCTGGAATGCCGTGTAAGTGGATTTGCTTGCCCTATGACAAAGTCTCAGGCCGACCATTGAATATCGGACAGGTCCAGAATTGCGGCGATTTATGGGACTATTTGTACGCTCACAAGAGTGAACTTGAAAGCCGTAAGGGAACGCTCATCCAGGCGGCGATCAGGAAGGGTGTTTGGTGGGCGATGCTGGGTGTTGGACCTTATTCTTTCGCCCCCTACAAGGTGATATGGCAGGCTTACGGGAATAGTGATTTCGCCCCAATCATCCTTGGGAAGTATGGAGAGATGGAATGGCAGGCGAACCAAGCGATGCAAGCATTTATTCCGTGCTGGAAGCTTGAAGATGCGCAGAGAATCACGGAAGGTTTAGGAAATCCTAGGATTGCGAGAATCCTCACCGAATTGAATGGTGCTGGAAAATGCAATTGGGCGCAGCCCGGAAAGATAAAGAAGATTCTTTCTTTTGATCGAGAGCAATACCATCAGCCTTCTCTTCTCGAATAGAATAGAGCAAGATATCAATTCAAACATTCACTGGAACAACAATAACGAATACTATATCTTAGTCATCTAATCTTCCTTTTGTCTTAACGAATTATGAAAATACAGACTTCCACCATCTTGTGCGGTTGCCAGGCGGCGATCGCGGCTCTACTCATTTGCGCACCCATGCACTTGCCAGCCCAGACCTATATCCACGACGCGCGGCTCGATGAGCGCAGCCACGACCTGAAGGGGCCGTTCAACTATTTTCTAACACCCAGTGATGCGCTCGGCTTCATGGACGCGCCGAAGGCGTTTCAGCTTACCGGCGACGGAGCCATCAGCAGTTATTTTGGCGAGTTGACGTTGTGGGCTGGGACGCCGCTCAAGAGGCTCAACAGCCGGGTGCGCACGCTTGACGGTGGTTGCCTGCCGGTGATCAATTACGGCTCTCTGGTTGATGGCATCGAATACCGGGTCAAGGCGTTTGCCGCTCCTGCGGGGCTTGATCCGTTGGCTAATTTGCTCGGGTTTGTGCGCCTTACCGCCACTAACACCGGCAGCACGCCGCAGCGGGCGGCGGTTGGGGCGCGGGTGTTTGATCACGAGGGGCCTTGGCGGCATCCGTTCTTCGATCACACCGAACCGCAGTGGTGGACCGAACGTTTCATTGACCAAGCGGGTTGGAAGCCATGGAAGTTATGGGAGCCCACAGAGATTCGCAACGGCGGCGAGGTTCACCGCACGGATAGCAAGCACTTGATCTTTAACTATCAGCCGGATAAGTCCGGATGGAAAGTGCTGACCGCCGATTCCAACGTCGAACCCTTCGAGTTTGTGATCCAACTGGCACCCGGCCAGTCAGCTTTCGTCGATGTGACCGTGCCGTGGGTGCCGGTGGCCGACGCCCACGCCGAACAGGTGAAAGCGGTGACAACTGCGGGCTTCGACGACTATCTGGCAAGCAGCAGTGCCTTCTGGCAAAAACAATTGAACGCAGGTGCCATGTTCGAGGTGCCCGAGCACAAGGTGATGGATATGCATAAGTCCTCGCTGATGTATGACTTGATGGCACGCGATTTGCAGGAGGACGGAAAAACCTACATCCAGACGGTCAGCGACGTCCAATACAACCAGTTTTTCTCCCGCGACGCGGCGTTTATCATCCACACCTATGATATGCTAGGTTTGACCAAGGTTGCCGAGCAATGCATCGAGCACGTCCTGCTCAAGGATGAAAATGGCAAGCTCACCGGCCTGCGGGCGACTCATCCGGACGCCTGGGGACAAGCGCTGTGGACGTTGGCCGCGCACTACCGGATCACCGGTGAGCGGGCCTTCGCGGAGCGCGTCTATCCGGCGGTTCCGGGTCACGTTGCCAAGCTTGAGGTGGAAACCGCCAAGGATCCTTGGGGTCTGTGGCCAGCCTCGGGCCCCTATGACAACGAGCGCATCGACGGCCACTACACCGGACACAGTTTTTGGGTGTTGCGCGGCTTGAAGGACGCCGCCGAGCTGGCCACCGCCGTCGGCAAGGCTGACGACGCCAAGCGATTCCAAAAAATCCATGACGAGTATTTGGCCAAGTTTATGGTTAGGCTCAAGGCGATTACGGCTCGCACAGGCGGCTACATTCCGCCGGGGCTGGATGACCCACTGGCCGGCATGGATTGGGAGAACGCATCGGGCGGTGTTTATCCGTTCGGTGTGATAGCCGCCGCCGATCCGATGGTCAAGAACACGGTCAAGACGGTGCGCGACTATGCCTATCAGGAAGGGATCATGACCTACGAGCACAATGCCTTCAAGGTCCGGCAGGCGAAGGATGCCAAGCCACTCGATTGGTCGCAGCCTGAGCACACCGTCATCCATCACTACGAAACGTTCCAAGTGCTGGAAACCCTGCTAGCCCTAGGCATGGACCGCGAGGTGATCACCGATTTCTATTCATTCCTGGTCCACACCGGTAGTACCCACACCGGCTTCGAATATGATATCTGGGCGTGGCGCGACCGCAATTTCCATAACAACTATCCGCCTCACGGTTGGTGCGCCGCCCGCTTCAACGAGTGCCTTCGCAACATGCTGGTGCGTGAAGATATGCAACAGCCCGTGCTGCATCTCGCCTCGGCACTGGCTCCAACTTGGTTAGAAGATGGGCGCCGGGTGCGGGTGACCAAAGCCCCCACGGATTTCGGACTGATATCTTATACGATTGACGCCACAGCTGGTGGGGCGAGTGTGAAACTCGATGCTCAATGGCGCAAGGCACCTAGCGGGTTGCGTTTCCATATCCCGTGGTTTTTGGATTTGAAGTCAGCCAAGGTGGATGGTCGTGCGGTGGAAGCGAAGGACCGCGTGTTGGAGATTCCGGCCGATGCCAAGCAGTTGGATTTGGAGTGGGCGCGTAACTCGTCTCCGGATCTGAGTTATCGCAAAGGCGTCGAAATCTATGTGGATCGCTATTGGAAAATTCAGCGCGGCGAAGTCATTTCAGGCTTTGACAGCCGCTGGATCTTCCCCGAGTAGTAGATCCTATGCGCAAGGAACTCTTACAGCATCCGGTCTTCGCCATGGCCGTCGAACAATTCGACCAAGTGGCGGACTTTCTAGATCTAAGCGATGATTTGCGCGAGCGCTGCAAATGGCCAAAACGCTTGATCACGGTGACCGTTCCGATCCGTCGGGATGATGGCCGAACCGAGGTGTTTTTCGGCCATCGCGTCCAGCACCAACTCACTCGCGGGCCGGTCAAGGGAGGTCTGCGCTATCATCCGGGTGTGGCGCTGGGTGAGATTGCGGCGCTGGCGATGTGGATGAATTGGAAGTGCGCGTTGATGGACTTGCCTTATGGCGGCGGCAAAGGCGGCATCACTTGTGATCCGCGAAGCATGTCGTTAGGTGAACTCGAGCGCCTCACCCGGCGCTACACCATGGAGATGATTCCTTTCATCGATCCGGAAACCGATGTGATGGCCCCGGATATGGGCACCAACGAACAAACGATGGGCTGGATCGCCGATACCTACTCGACCCACGCCGGCCACCTCGTGCCATCCATCGTCACCGGCAAACCGCTAGCCTTGCAGGGGTCAAAGGGTCGCAGCAAGGCGACTGGTTATGGAGTCGCGTTCTGCGCCTGCAAATCGTTAGTTAATCTCGGGCTCTCCGTCCAGGGAGCCACCACCGTCATCCAAGGCTTCGGCAATGTGGGTGCCCACGCTGCGGATGCCTTCGTCTCCAGCGGCGTGTTAGTGACCGGTGTGGCTGACGTCGATGGTGCCATCTGGAACGCCCGCGGCCTGAACATCCGCCTCCTTCGCGAGCATGTCGCCAAAACCGGCAGTGTTGCTGGATTTGGCGAAGCCGAGCCGATTGATCCGGCCCAACTCCTTTGCCAACCCTGCGATATTCTCGCCCCCTGCGCGCTGGACCGCAGCATCACCGGCGACAATGCTCCCAAGTTGCGCTGCAAGATTCTAGCAGAAGGTGCCAACGGCCCCACCACCCCGGAAGCCGACCGCATTCTCGACGCTCGCGGCGATGTGTTCATCATCCCGGATATTTTGTGCAATGCCGGAGGCGTCACCGTTTCCTATTTCGAATGGGTGCAAAACCTCCAACGCTTCCAATGGGAGGAGCAGGATGTTATCAGCAAGTTGGAAGTTATTCTGACCAAGGCCATGGCTAAAGTCTCCGACTTCTCCCAACGCCAACATATATCTAACAGGTTGGCCGCGCAGGCCATAGCCATTAGGACTGTGGCCGATTCAAAGGCTGCCCGCGGAATGTTTCCCTAACACTCTACCACATTTACTGCCAGGCCGCCGCGGGATGTTTCCTTGTATTTGGCGTTCATATCACGGCCGGTGTCGCGCATGGTGCGGATGACTTTGTCGAGGGATACCACGTGGGTGCCGTCGCCGGCGATGGCCAACCGGGCGGCGTTGATGGCCTTGACCGCGCCCATGGCATTGCGCTCGATGCAGGGGATTTGAACGAGGCCGCCGATGGGGTCGCAAGTGAGGCCGAGGTTGTGTTCCATGCCAATCTCCGCAGCGTTGGCGACTTGTTTGGGCGAGCCGCCGAGGTATTCGACGAGACCAGCAGCGGCCATTGAACAGGCGACGCCCACCTCGCCTTGGCAGCCGGCGACGGCTCCGGAGAGTGAAGCGTTGCGTTTGTAGAGTTGGCCGATGGCTCCGGCGGTGAGCAGAAACCGATGCACTCCACCCAGATGAACCGGATGGCGGAAACGCACAGCGTAGTGCAGCACAGCGGGGATGATGCCCGCCGCGCCATTGGTGGGGGCGGTGACGACGCGGCCACCTGCAGCGTTTTCCTCATTGACGGCGAGGGCGTAGAGGTTGACCCAATCGAGAATGGTTAGGGGGTCGGCCAGGGCCCCCTCGGCGTTGTCGCGCAAATGTTGATAGATAGTGTTGGCCCGCCTGGGCACTTTGAGTCCGCCGGGCAGAATGCCACCTTGAGCACAACCCCTCTTGACGCAGTCTTGCATCGCCTGCCAGATGGTATTGAGGCGGGCGCGGGTATCGGCTTCCGGGCGGAACGCCGCCTCGTTGAGAAACATCAGCTCGCTGATAGATAGACCGTGGGCGGCACATCGATCTAGCAGTTCTGCCCCGCTGGTGAAGGGATGCGGCAACACCACTGAACTGCGAACCGGATGTTGCAATTCCTCCTCGCTGGCGATGAATCCTCCACCAGTCGAATAAATGAGCGCCTCGGCCAGCAGCCCGTCGTTGGCATCCAGCGCGCTGAAGTGCATGCCGTTGGGATGCAGCGGCAGTGGCTTGAGCCGCTTGAAGCTTAGATCCCGTGCTTCATGGAACGGGATGCTCGTTCCCCAGGGCAGGGGCAATTGCTTGGTTTGGCGGATCGCCTTGAGCCGCGCCGCAACACTGCCGATATCGATGGACTCAGGTTCCTCGCCAAGCCATCCTAGCAGAATAGCGTTGTCCGTGCCATGGCCCTTACCGGTGGCGGCTAACGAACCGTACAGCTCACAGTGCAGCCGGGCCACCCGCGCGGCCATTCCGTCGCCCTGCAATTGTTTGACAAAACTGCAGGCGGCACGCATCGGGCCAAGTGTGTGGGATGATGAGGGACCGATGCCGATGGTGAACAAATCGAGCGCGGAGAGGGGCATGACGGGGGGGGTTAAATTTTGGATTTTGGATTTTGGATTTTGGATTTTGGATTTTGGATTTGAAACTGGAGGGAGGGGCCGATGAGTCGTTAGAGATGGGCGATGCTTGTGGGCGTGCTATGGATGCGATCAAATGGCTGTGATAGCAAGGATGATCCGGCAGGATGGATGCAAATT
>CAIKHZ010000232.1 GCA_903827375.1 Akkermansiaceae bacterium | reverse complement strand
GTCGGGAATATCGGCCAATGATGACAGGGGCTTCGGCATTCCGAGCCCTTGTTAGCAGGGAAAATCCTGCGTGTCCCGCACAAAATGACCCCAGCCCAAACTTTTCTCCCCAGACGCACCGAATATTTACGTGTACGTTTCTGACTTCGACCGCGCAATGCCAATCTAGCAATTTCACACCGCCATCACGCCGATTCAGCCCAAATCATGGTTGTTTCCGGTCGGCACATCTTTCGGCGGTGCCGAGGGGAATCACTGCCGCCGTTTGAGCAAGAAGGCAGCCACTAGCGCAAGGAAAATTCCACTAGCAATCCACGGCCACACGGTGGTTCCTTCGCTCATTAGTGGTCTATCAGCACTGGTCGATCTATCTGCGGTTCTCAAATCACCTGGTGGTGGTGGTGATTTGGACGCTCCGTTCGGTACGGATGATGGTGCCACATGATCTTGCTTGGATTCGGGAGGTCCTTGAGTTAGTGCCGTAAGGGGTTGTTGAATTTTGGTAGCGTCAATTCGCAGCGCGATCCGAGAGCGTGGAGAGACATGCACGGACGGAAATTTGGAATCACTTAGGAACTCAACCACTTTGTTCACTCCGTCAAGCTCCAGAGTCATTTGTTGGTTGATTCGCCTTGCAGAAACCGCGAATTGCGCACGGTCGGCAATGACCTCGGCCTGATCTGTCACTGCATAGTGACCTTGCTTATCGGGCGTCATAAGGTAAATCATCTTTTTCTGCTCATTTTTCGCAACATCCTTGGTTACGAATTCGTTCTGAAATTCTCCGTCTGAACCATATACGAAAACAAAATTCTTTTGACTGTTATCACCCTCAATCTGGAAATACTCATAGCCAAGATTTGGAATTCGGATGGCGTTCGGACAATTTGCAATAATTGAAGAATGAAGTGAAAATACTTCCTTGGCAAAACAATACGGCTCTCGCGTGTTCTCGAGGAAAGGTCTTCCCAGTGATGCTTGGTATGCTACCTCGGCCGCAAATGAATCACCTGCCTTTTCAAGATTGCCCGCCTTTGCCCAGGCTAGGGCAGTGGTAAAGTCTACTAGCTCAGCCGCAATGCGCTCCTTAGCGTCTCCTGGCAAAGTGTTGTCCGGGCTGAGTAGCAATTTCTTCAAAGCGATGCCTGATTCAGCGACTCGGGATGCATCAAAGCCTACATTAGTGTAGGCCGCTTCTTTGGCGGTGTTCCACGTAGACCATATACGTTCCTCGGCAACCTTCTCGTTCTCAACAGCCAGCACGATATTGCCAGCAAAGCCAATCAAAACCAGGATAGATAGTAAAATTCGATTCATTTTCGTGATTTTCGGTTAGAAAGAACAGGCCAAAGATAGATGTTTACGCCGCCTTCAGAGTTGATGCCTCTTTTCCATGGACCCTCGACAAGTCCAAGGTATCTTGTGTTTGGCCCATAGAAACTAACGGCTGTCTCCCACGAGTTCCAGCCACTGAATTCTGTGTCAAATGGGGGGTTGCCCGGTGAGCTTTGGAACTTACCCTTCTGAGCCTTGTGATATAACCAACACGTAGCCCAGCGGATCGCAATTGGCGCGGTTGATTTGCTAGCATCTGGGTAGTTTAGATATCGAATACTAAAGCCATTTATTCCATTTTCATCCGGAATAGCCTCCTTTTCGTCAGAATACCCAGGTGCCCGGTGGAACCGATCCAGAATGTGATCACCTGCGTTACCAACGGTCATGATGTCAATGTGCTCGTTAGCTTGATATCCAAGTTCAGTTTCACGGTACCCAATGGCTTTTAGAATTTCCGGCTCCACAAGATTTCCGTAGAACAACCCCCAAGACTGTGCGGCTGACTCGAATGCTTTATCGTGCTTGTCGTAGTCCACATTCCCGTTTTCTGGAACAAGTGCATACTTCCTGATCCGCTGGGTGACGGTGAACTCCTGTGAACAGACATTGATTTTGTTATCCGAGCTCGTGATTCGAAGTCTGAACGAGCCCTCCTTGTTGACGACGAATCTGAAGGTGGCCTCACCATCTGTGGCTGTCGGTAGATTGATGTCATAAGGCCCTACCTTTCTACTACCGTCGGAATTGGTCGTCAGCGGCGTAACCGTGCCGTTCTTCACCTTGCCGAAATCATACATCTGAATCGAGCCACGATCACCTAATGTCGCGGTCTGGATATCTGGCGTGTCAATGTCTATTTTCATATTCCAATCCGTGCCGTTGATCGTAGGAACCTTGATGCGCAAATCTGCAATCTCGTCCCGCAGCAGCACGTTTCTTCCCGGCTTGATTATGGTTGTGAGTTCATTTCCTTCGTCGTCACGCTCTTTTTCTCTGTGTATAATGTTCATCTCAACGGGAACGAGGAGTGCAAGCTTGTGTACGCCTCCGTTGGTGTATTGAATATTGGCCACGCTCAACCCGGTGTCTCGCATGTCAAGCAAACTAACTTGATAAGGAGTGATCTCGCTAAGTAAGGCGCTGAGAGGACGCCAATCTCCGTTTAGCCAGATTTCACTTGGGGTGGCGACCCAGCCTTGTGAGGTGGCGGCGAGCGGATATCCAGAAGACCCAAGGTGAAGTCCAGTCTGGGCAAATGAGGCCGTGTCTTTGGAGACATGCAGGCGTGTGCCACCGGGAACGAGGTTCCAGGTCTTCTGGATCTCGCCACCT
Organism: Akkermansiaceae bacterium; assembly: GCA_903827375.1. Classification (GTDB taxonomy): domain Bacteria; phylum Verrucomicrobiota; class Verrucomicrobiia; order Verrucomicrobiales; family Akkermansiaceae; genus Luteolibacter. The sequence goes on along the minus strand of CAIKHZ010000232.1, from coordinate 2,608 downwards.
TGAGCAGTTGGGCTTTTCTGGATTAGGGTCGCTGAGAAGCCACCGGTATCCTCGCCAACATCGTTGATATCTCCGTATGAAATTGTCGAATTCGCCGCATGTTCGCACCTCCAGTAACCGCCGCTTGAACGAATATTGCCGTTCTTTTCTATCCTTGAATTTTCACTGCGATACATGAAGTCGCTGTCTGACAATTCTCCCTGCATAGTGTATAGCCCGTTACCAAATTCATTTGTGACGGGGTTCAGCCAACAGTTCAGCCAGTACCCAGTCCTGGCATCAATAATGCTGTCCTCATAATACCACCAGCCGAAGGCAGTATAGGATTCGTCCAGCGGATTCCATTTACATCGTTGCGACACGAGTCCGTTTGACTCCTGATTTGGGATGAGCCAGATACCGAACATCAAGTCCTCGATCAACGTGGGGCAGATGCTGCCAAATTCATACAGCGTTTGCGCGATCCGAGGAAAGGGGTGAACACCTTGATGGCTGTCCACAAGCACACGTTCGTCATAGGATCCGTTAATGATTCGAGAGAATAGCACCGTGCCATTCTCGGAAAGATCGTCAATCCAGAGAGAGCTTGGGCCAGTAACAGGAAGCTCAATGACAGCGAAGTTCGGATCGACGGATTTCCTCCAGTCGATCACCGTGTCATTCGGATCTGCGTCGTCAACGTTGTCAAGGGCGTCGCCGTCGAAATTGTCCATGGTGGCGTTGGGGTTTGCCTGCACTCCGGCGGTGAATGCCTGGAGGTTGCTCACGTTGCTGCCGGGAAAGAGGCTGGCGGCATCGGCACTGTCATTGGGATTCAGGCCGTGAGCCCGCTCCCATCCGTCGGGGAGCCCGTCGCCGTCGGAATCAGGATTCAGAGGGTCAGTCGGCGCGAGCAATCCGCCGGGATCCACTTCATCCTTGTTGGACAGGCCGTCACCGTCGAAATCCGCCGTGTCGACGGTTTCGCCGGGAGCCAGCGCTTGATCGGTGTATTTGAGGCGGAAGAACCCTTTGTCGGGGAATCCACCATCAGGCTCGTGAAGTTCGTAGTCGATTGGCACGTTGTCGCCGCTTTCAATTGCCGGGGCGAAGGTCCACGTCGCGAGTGGTTCTGGTTCATAGGAAACCTGGACGAAGTACGTGCGCCCTGCCACGGCGTGCCAGCGGATGAATAGTCCGCCTGTGGAAGGTGAGATAAATTCGAGGGATTCGTTGTCGCCATCGGCATGTGCGGTTAGGGCCAACCCCAACAGCAGCACCGGCGGCAGAAGACGTCGCAGTATTGTGTTCATGGCTTGGTGGGTTGGGTGGCGGGTAGGTAGCGGCTGCCGCGGTGAGGGCGGAGGATGAAGGTTTGGTCGCGCGGGATGGGCGGGTGCGCGGCGTGCCAGGCGGCGCTGGCGGCGAAGTAGGTTTCCCGGGAAACCTGGTAGGGGAGAAGGCGAGCCTCTTCAGCGGCGATGATGTCCTTGATGACGGACATGGGCGCGATCGCGACTTGATCCTCGGGATTGCCCCGAGTGATGATGATTTGGCCTGGGGCGACTTCCGGGATGTTCGGGTGCCACTGACTGGCAAAACGCCGTATGGCTGTGGTGCTGAAATGCCCATGCATGAGGAAGAGGCTGTAGTTCTCGCCCTTGTGAACGAAACCGCCGAGGCCTGCGAGCAAGCCGATGTCAAAACCGCATACGGCCTCATAATGCACCAGGGTTTCCTGATCGGTCCAGTTGACCACGCTGACCTTGTGGTCGTAGATGGTGGCACCGAGGTTGAGATTGTGGCGGCGTTCCCAGATTTGACGGGCGATCTGCTCCGGCGTGGGTACTGTGGGTTGGACAAATGGTGGTGGCGGTGGAGGCGGCGGCAAGTCAGGTTTAGTAGAGGGTTCGCCGCGTTGGATGGTGAGCGTGCGGGCGTTCTTGGTGGGTACGGTAACGGAGGCGTCTATCCGGATTGGCTGGACCACTTTGCGCGGCGGGGGCACCGGCGGAGTGAACGGCAGCACTTCCAATGAACCGGGGATGAAGGTGCGTGCTGCATTGTCTTGCTGCCTGGAAAGGGCTGGCGCTGCCTCATTTTGGGTATCCGTGATCGCGGGGCCAACGCTTGTTGGCGATTCAGGTTGAGCTTGCCCCCCCTCGGTGGCGGGCAAGGTGGAACCGTCTTTTAAGACCGACGTTTCTTGTTCCTGAGCGCGCGCGGGTGGTGTCAACACCATGATGGCGACGAGTACGAGTGGGGTTGCTTTCATCCAAAGCGTAACCTGATACAACAACTCTCAACGAGCAGTCAACATGTTTCTCGTAATTCTGCTCATTCGTTGTTGGACGGTTCGAATAGGCTCTGTACAACACCATTTCCGGCCTTGGCACATTCAAGAATTCATCATCTCTTATTACTCACCCCATCCACATCTCCAAATCCGCCATCGCGGCCCTGACGTTGCCCTTGGCCCCTTTTGGGTAAAAGCTGAAAGCTGAAAACTGAAATGCTGAAATTGAAGAGCAGGGACCAAGCATGGACATTTTGCTCGCTGAGGAAAGTGCGACGGTCATAGACGCGCCGCTACAACATGGAGGTTCGTGGTGCCGAGGAACGCGTGACC
>CAIKHZ010000231.1 GCA_903827375.1 Akkermansiaceae bacterium | reverse complement strand
TTCAATACAACGCCCTCGGTCTCTGCGATCGCGTGATCGAAGGTGGTATGGGCAATGCCGATTCGGTGACCACCGAGTTCAGTTACAATAGCTCGTTCCAGTGCGGCAAAATCGTCTGCGTCGCCACCACTCCTGGAGAAATCCCCACCACCACCAGCGACTTTGATACGTGGGGCAGACCATCGACCACCACGGACCCGATGGGCAACGTCACGACGTACACCTACAACGACTTCGTTACATGGTGACAGACAAATTGGGAACAACAGACAAATTGGGAACATCCACTCCGTAGATAGAGACAGACAAATTGTACCCCCCCCATGAATCCGCAACTAGCAAGCCCCGCCATCCCGAGCACCCGCCGCAGCTTTCTCAAAACTGTCAGCACCGTCACTGGTTCGCTGCTCATTCTGCCAAGCGGGGTGCTGCGGGGCCAGGCCCGCAAGCCGGGCGACAAGCTCAACGTGGCGTTCATCGGGATGGGCAACCAAATCCAAGGACATGTGGGGCAGATCTTGCAACTCGGGCACCGAGTGGTGGCACTGTGCGATGTGGATGCCGGGCAGATTGCCGGCTCGCAGAAACGGCATGGTGAGGGCGCGGCCAAAGCGGCGGTTTACGCGGATTACCGGGTATTGTTCGACAAGGAAAAATCGTTGGATGCGGTGGTTATTGCCACCCCCGATCACTGGCACGCCCCGATCTGCCGAGCGGCCATCCAGGCCGGCAAACACATTTATTGTGAGAAGCCGCTGACCCACACGCTCGGCGAGGCGCGGCAACTGCGGGAACTATCCAAATCCTCCAAGGGCGTCACCCAGACCGGCAACCAAGGCAGCGCGTCGGGCAACTTGCGCCGCAGCATGGAATTGATTGGGGCAGGCTTTTTTGGTGCCATCACCGAGATTCACGCTTGGCATCCCCCGCACGGCTGGCCGAGCGGGGTGGATCGGCCGACAGACAGCGACCCGGTTCCTGCCGGGCTGGACTGGGACTTTTGGCTGGGCACGGCACCGGTTCGGCCCTTCAAATCCGGCACCTATCATCCGGTGAATTGGCGCGGCTGGTATGATTTCGGCAGCGGATCGGTGGGCGATTTCTGCTGTCATGCATTCAACCTGCCGGTGCGTGCGCTTGACCTCGACCATCCGGTGAAGATCGAGATCAGCGGCACGGATTTGGGCAAGGAGAGTTTTGCGAAAGCCTGCACCGTCCGCTACCACTTCCCCGCCCGCGGCAAGCGCGGCCCCGTGCTCCTCAACTTTTACACCGGCGGGGACCTACCCCCCGAAGATGTCACCGCGAGCTTGCGCAATTCAACCGGCAATTTGCCGGGCACCGGTTGCCTGCTCATTGGCACCAAAGGCCAACTTCAAAGCGGTCTGTGGAATTCCGATTGCTACGTCAAACTCAACGATGAAAAGCGTTTCTTCGGAGCGGATAACCACGCTGCAGCCAAAGAAGTACCGCAGTCGCTGCCACGGGTGAAAGGTCATCTTGACGAATGGGTGGACGCCTGCTTGGGCGGACCCAAAGTATTTTCCGACTTTGATTTCGGCGGGCACCTGACTGAGATCGGCCTTGCCGGAGTGCTCGCCCTGCGCTTGCAAAAGAACATCGACTGGGACGGGGCGAAACTGCAGGTGCCCGGCATGCCGGAAGCCGACCGCCTCATCCACTCCGAAGCGCGAACCAAGTATTTGTAGGCGACATCCCCCGAGGCTTGTCTTGAACCGGGCGTGAGCTTATCCTCCGCCCGATGCACAGCGCGACTCACACCAGCTTTTTTCACACTGGCAGCCCCTCCGATCCGGTGAGGCTGCGTGACGGAGTGTTGCTGCCGGGCATCACACTGGCGTACGAGACGTGGGGGGAATTGGACGCCGGGCACACCAATGCGATTCTCGTGTTTCACGCTTTGTCCGGTTCCCACCATGCGGCCGGGTTCAATCCGTCGCTGCCGGAAGTCGGCGAGTTCTGGCAACCCGAACTCCACGAGGGCTGGTGGAATGTGATGATCGGACCAAAGAAAGCCCTAGACACACGCAAGTTCTTCGTGATCTGCGTCAATTACCTCGGCGGCTGCTACGGCAGCAGTGGCCCTTCATCTATCAATCCGGCCAGCTCCAAACCGTGGGGCGCCGCATTCCCGTCGGTCACTGCCGCCGACCAAGCGGAGGTAGCCTGCCGACTCCTCGACCACCTCGGCATCGAGCAACTCAACGCAGTGGTCGGCCCCTCGGTCGGCGGCCTGGTCGGGCTGACCTTTGCCACACGCTATCCGCAGCGAGTGCGCAATGTCATCTCCATCGCCGCCGGCTTCAAGACGACGGTTCTCAACCGGCTCATTCTCTTTGAGCAAATCCTCGCCATTGAAAACGACCCGCATTTCAGTGGGGGAAATTACTATGAAGGTCAGGCCCCGCTCTACGGTCTGGCGCTGGCCCGGATGATTTCTCACAAGACCTTCGTTCACCTTGATGCCATTGAAAAGCGCGCCCGCCAGGATGTGATCCAACCTGATGACGTGCTTGCCTGGTACCGGGTGCGCGACCAATTCCAAAGCTATATGCTCCATCAGGGGAAAAAGTTTGTGAGGCGATTTGATGCCAATACCTATCTACGGATCATCGACATGTGGTCTCGCTACGACGCCACGCTGGAGGGCGATGCTGAGAGTCCGGCGGACTTGTTTGAACGCTCCCGCGAAGCTGGCCAACACTGGTTGGTATTTTCCATCGACTCGGACTTTTGTTTTTACCCAGAGGAGCAAGCCGAATTGGTGAAACACCTTGAGGACGCCAAGGTCGAAGCCATGCACATCACCGTCCACTCTGCCAAAGGCCATGACTCGTTCTTGCTGGAACCTGGACTCTACACCCCCCACATCGCTTGGCTCCTCGCCAGATGAGCTAGCCCGTCCATCATGCCATCTGCCCACCCAATGCTCCCAATCCTCTCAGGCATGTCGCCGGAGTCTCTGGCTGACTGGCTGAGACTTGCCGGCCAACCCTCATTCCGTTGCTCCCAAATCCTCGATTGGATTTGGAAAAAACAGGCCGACTCGTTTGCCGCCATGAGCAACCTGCCCGCAGCACTGCGAGATGAGCTGGCAGAAAATTTCCGCCTTCACGGTCTCTCTCATACGCATACCCAGGGGGCTGCCGATACCACTCGCAAGTTTTTGTTTCGCTTGGGCGATGGGCGCTACGTGGAAAGCGTGTTGATGGCGGCCAACCCGGCGCTCTATGGTGAATCCTCCGACCGCCACACGCTGTGTGTTTCCTCGCAAGTGGGCTGCGCCTATGGCTGCAAATTTTGCGCCTCCGGGCTGGCAGGATTTGCGCGCCACCTGCAGCCTGGAGAGATTGCCGGTCAGGTACTGGCAGCACAACGGCTGTCCGGCGAGCGCGTGGACAACCTCGTGTTCATGGGCATGGGTGAACCCCTCGCCAACTTCGACCACCTGCTCGCCGCCATCGCCCTGATCACCGGCCCCAAAACCCTCCACCTAGGTGCCCGCCATCTCACGGTTTCCACCGCTGGCTTGGTCCCGCAGATCCGCCAACTCGCCGAGCATCCCCAACAAATCCGCCTGGCTGTCTCGCTCCATGGCGCCAGCGACGAAGTGCGCGACAAAATCATGCCGGTCAACCGCAAGTGGCCTCTAGCTGAATTGCTGGACGCGCTGGATTACTGGAACTCACTCAAAAAACAAAAGCTCACCCTTGAATATATCCTCATTGCCAACATCAATGACTCACAGGAACAAGCGATCCTGTTAGCTCGCCACGCCCGCCGCCTGCATGCCAAGATCAATCTCATTCCCTACAACACGGTGGATGGGCTGGAGTGGCAACGCCCTGCCGAGAGCCACTGCCGTGCGTTTCTCGCCACCCTCGAGCGCGCCGGAGTCACCGCCACCCTGCGCCTGGAAAAGGGCCACGACATCGATGCCGCCTGCGGCCAGCTGCGCCTCAAACAGGAAACCAGTGAGGGGCTTGTCCATTAACTTCCTTTGTTGGAAAAATCCGCAGTGCCGCGCCGCTTCCCCACCGTGACGCAAGCCACCGATGAAATCGCCGGATCACCGGTATGGGCCCGTGACGAGGCCTTTGCACCCGCCCCACAAGGATGGGGCTGGCTCGATGTGAAGCGGCGGCCGCACCCGTGTGAGTCGTTTGAGGCTCTCGCCATAGCGGTGCGAGACGACCGCCAATGCGTGATTTTGCTGGTATGGACGCCGGAGCACCCACGCATGTGCCTGCCGGAAGAGGTGAGGGGATTGGAGGAATCGATGGCGGTGGCCCGCGAGCGCTGGACTCGCGACGACCTAAGTGCGGCGAGTTCGCGACTGCGCTGGTTCGGTATATTGCTTGCGGGTTTTACCACGCATGCATTTTTCAATGGGATGGAGGTTTTTTCGAAGGCTGCGGCCCATTCCAGCCAAGTGCTGGAAATGCGCCAACGGATTTTGCTGGCTGGCCGCGCGCTCTTCAGCTCGACGACCATCGGATTGGCGATGCTGATGTTCATCATGTTTGGTTTCATTCCTTGGTATCAAGCCCGCAAACGCCGCGCCGATCTGGGGACATGGAATGCCATCGGCACCGCCGCACGGGTCCCTACCCTGCGCTTTGAAACTTGGCTCGAACTCCAACGCGCCCCGATAACGATGATTTTACTGGGGTTAATGACCCTCGTCGGCCTCACCCAATTGCTCCCAGGAGACTCGGTGGCTGCGGCCGGCTTAGTCAAAATCGACTATCTGAAGGGCGAGTGGTGGCGGCTTCTCACAGCACCTTTTTTGCACGGCAATATCGTGCATTTCCTTATGAACATGGCAGCGCTTGCCTACCTCGGCAAGCGCCTGGAGGTATTTGCCCGCTGGCCGCACTTGGTCATGGTGTTTGTTTTTGCCGCATGGGTCGGTGGTGACGCCTCAGCCATGTTTGTGAAGGCCAACTCAGTGGGCGCTTCGGGTGGCCTGATGGGCTGGCTCGGGTTTCTTATTGTCTTTGAGACCCTCCACGGACAACTCTCACCTCGCCCAGCCAGACGCCGTCTCCTCGCAGGAGTCGTGCTAACCGCCATCATCGGCTTGCTCGGCTACCGCTTTATCGACAATGCCGCCCACCTCGGCGGCCTGCTCGCTGGCATGGCCTATGCTGCCATCGTGTTCCCCAAGAGCGCCTCGGCCAGACGGCCAGACGCCACTCTCACGGATCGGCTAGCCGGCAGCGCGGCTTTGGCCGTGCTGGTTGCCGCTGCAGGGCTGGCCATCTGGCATATCGCCGGGGCCCGGGCGTCAGGCTAAGCTGAGCCTGCACCGGTGCATCCCCAAGGACTTCGCGTTACCGCGAGTGGGCTTGGAATCAGCTGACGGATTGCGGAGTTGATGATCATTCACCCGGCGGAAACATGCACCAGCAGATGCCCTTTGTCATTCACCCGCGTCGATAGGAATGGCAAGTCGCGCTTCGCTGGCCCTTCCGTAACCTTGCCGTTCGCATCAAATGTGGAGCCATGGCAGTCGCAATAGCAATGGAAATTCTCGGAAACATTCCATCAGACCCCTTCGCAGGCCCCCCGGAGGGCGGCTCCGTGTCCTAAAGCACCCACTGCGCGACCAGAAGACGGTCGATATTTCTTCCAAATAACCCGAGTCACCTTACCTCCAGGAGGTCGATGTCTGAACGTCTATTTGGCGGGTAAGCCCGGTGGCCGCCCCAGCCCCGGCGTTTCTGTCTGGCCAGCGATGAGTTGGGCGAGGAGCTCGCCGCCGCGCGGCAGGACGGTTAGGCGCGCGCCACTGCCGATGACTTTCTGGGTCTCGAGAATCTCGAACATGGCTTCAGCCACATCGTTGTCTTCAGATATGCGTTGCAGCGCCTCGCCGACAATTTGCGGGCGGATCGCCGCAGCCTTGGCAAACTCAACCGCTGCCTGGCGCTCGGCTGTGCTGGTGATGATGCTCACCTGATTGGCACCATCCTGTTTGATGGCGGAGGTCACCTGGCGCAAGCGATTGACCACCTTGCTTTCGATCTGGCGGATCATTCCGACGTCGCGGAAGTGGACCTTGCGAATGTAGATCGAGCCGAGTTTGTATCCCCATTCATGGGATTTGGGCGACACTTCGTTGCGGACGTTGTCGCTCATGGCGTGGCGATTGACCATCATCGTGGCCAAAGGCATGTTGCTGAGGCATCGCACGGTGGAGTTGCTAACATTGGCGGAGAGCGAGCCTCGGGGGTCGCTATTTTTGAATAGATAGGCAACCGGATCACTGATGAACATCTCATGCCAGATACCAATACCCATCGGCGCGCCTTCCTCGGAATTCACCGCCTGGCTGCGTAGGTACTCCTGATCAAGACGCATGTCCAGAACATGGCATTTACCTAACCAGTTGACGATGAACGCGGCGGGCCCGAGCGTGAACGGCAGAATGTGCAGGCCCGGCTCGTCGATGGTGGCGAGCACTTTGCCAAACAAGACATAGACATTGCACTGGCGCTCCTGGATGATGGCGTAAAGCCCGAGCATCCGGGCCATGCCAAAGAGAATCGGAACTCCAATGGAACACCCGGCAAAGGTGACGGCGGCGGCAAAGAGGAAGTGGTTCATTTGTTGGATTCCACGAATACTTGTTGGGCTTTCTCGAAAAGGGCCAAGCGGACGTTTCGCACATAAGCGCGGAGCGCCTGGCTGCCGCGGCTTTGCAAATCCGTGAGCTGCGCCGCCAACCGTGTGAGCGGTTCGACTTCGGCCTGCGCACGCAGCGTTTCAATCTCCACCGCACGCCGCGATTGCACAATCTTCTGGTCGGCCGACGCCTGTGCTAGACTGATATCACTGGAAACCTGGTTGTAGGCGGTATTGATAGCCGCCAACGCCGACTCGACCTCCGGCGGCGGATCGATGCCGGTGATAAGCGTGGCATCGAGCACCATGCCATAGCGGGCGGCCGACGAGACGCACTCGGTGTCCATGTGCTCGTTGAGGTCGCGGAGGTTCTTGCGCAGATCGTTGATAGAGATGCCGATGACCGCCGCCGTGTCCGGCGCGCCTTCCTCAGCCGCCGCTTGTGGAGCTTCGAAATTCGCAATTCGCTCGCGCAGCACGGAAACAAAATAGCCCATCACGTGGGCGAACGGGTTCTTGATGCCAAACAAAAACGCGTAGAGGTTGCGCTCGGCGACGCGATAGCGGATCTGGCCGCTGAGCCCGGTGTTGAGTTGGTCCTTGGTGACGGCTTCGAGCAAGGTGCCGTTGGTATTGGCGGATGGGTCCTCAGGGTCCCAGGCCATGTTGAGTGTTTCGGTGGCAATGGAAATTTTGTAGATCCGTTCCCACGGCCATTTGAAATACGGTCCACCTGGAGGAATCACCCGCACTTGCGGGTAACAGTAACGCGCCTTTTGATCCTCACTGAGCGTGTCTGCGATGGGATCACTCAAGGTGGTTAGATCACCGATCCGCGCGGCGCGTCCGAAAACCGTTTTCACGGCTCGCTCGTTTTGATCGACCGTGAAGAAACCAGCCACTAGATACCGCATAAGAAACCAAGCGGTGAAACCGAAAAAGGAACCAAGGATGATAGACATGGCACGTTGTTTTGAACAATCGCCGGATATTTTCGACTTGGGGCTGGCTTGTCAAGGATGATTCCACGTTTGCAAGCCATTTTTGTAAATGGTTCACGATGTCAATTCGGCCATCAACAGCAAGCGGAATCCTCTGGTGGTTTCGATTCTATCAAGCCAGCGGCGTTTGCCTAGCGGGGGGCCGACATTTCAGCAGGCTCAGGCAAAGGGGGGATGTCCGGTTCAACGGACCCGTGCTCGCCATTTCTTGGTAACAAACCGTTAGAAAAAGCCAACCCAACAAAGTCGCCATGAAAAAACTGAATCTCATCAAAGCGATCAGAGATTATTTCAAACACTCCGCTCTCGCCGTCGCGGTGGCACTCATCGCATCGTCCGGCACGGCGCGCGCAACCCTCCTTATAATATTGGGGCTGGTGGCGCGGATGGCGTAAGTGGCTATTATACCAGCCCCGGGCAACGGTCAGTACACCGCTGGAGATGAAGGGTACACGCCCCCTATCCGTTCATGTGTGGCCTGCGGAGCTGAGGACAGCTCCCAGCCACTGATCTTCACCAGAATGTTCCGTCGCGCTGCGCAAGAAACCCCGTTTTCGGGAGAATTCCCGGCAAGATTGCCCACATGCCACTCGTATGCCCGGCAGCTATGCAAACAGAACTGAGTCGCCGCCATTTCCTGAAGACCGCCGCCGCCGCCAGTCTCGGCCTCACCGCGCTGGGCCTGCCACGCGTCCGTGCCGCCTCCCCCAATGGCAAGCTTCGCGTGCTATCCATCGGTGTGGTAGGCACCATCGGGGGCACCGACCGCCACAACGTCGCGAGCCACCCCGAGGTTGAAATCACCGGTCTGTGCGACGTGGATTCGAACTATCTGGCACAGGCCGCCAAGGATCATCCCAACGCGTTCACCTGCCGCGACTACCGCGAGGCATTCAGCAAGCACGCCGACAAGTTTGATGCGGTCATCGTCTCGGTGCCCGATCACTCGCACGCGCCGATCCTGCTGACTGCCATGGCGAACAAGAAACATGTTTACGGCCAGAAGCCGTTGGTTCATGAACTCGCCGAGTTGGTGATGGTAGAGCAAGCGCTCAAGGTCCGGCCGGAATTGGTGACGCAGCTTGGGAACCAGCGCATGGCGAATGCTGGTCGTCGCGCGGCAGTGGAGATTTTGCGGCAGGGGATGCTGGGCAAGGCCATCGAAGCCTATACTTGGACCGGATCGCCTAACAAAGGCATCTATTTTAATTTCAACAAAGTGTTCAAGGAGAATGCCAGCGTACCGCCCAATCTGGATTACGACCTGTGGCTAGGCCCCTCCGCCAAGATGCCATACTACGATTTATTGGCACCGGTGAAGTGGCGCTCTTGGTGGGACTTCGGAACCAACGGTCTCGGTGATTGGGGTTGCCACATTCTCGACGTGATCTTTTTTGCCTACGACGAATTGATGTCGCCGGTATCCGTCAAGACCGATTGTGCGGAGCCCGCCGGCAAGGTGTTTCACGCCAATCCGTGCAAATCGACCATTGTCTATCAGGTTAACTCTGACAAGTTTGCAGCCAAGACGTTTCCTATCCACTACTATGATTCCAACCAGCAACCGACGATTGAGCAGATGCGCATTCCCGAACCGATCAAGGGCGGCAACATGACGGTGGTGGTGTGTGAAAATGGCACGCTGACGTTGGAAGCGGACGGCCGCCTCAAGATTTGGCGGGACGGCAAGATGGAGGAAGGACTGCGGATGCCGGGCTTGCCGCCATTCCCGCCGCTCAACCACTGGCATGCCTGGGTGGACAATTGTCTGGGGAAGAAAGCCGAACTGCGCACCCCCTTCAAAGACGCCGTTCGGATCACGGAGGCTGTGCTGCTGAGCGTCAAAGCCACCCGATTCCCCGGCCAGGAATTGCTCTGGGACAAATCGAAACTCGCTTTCTCCAACAACGCGGAGGCCACCCAAACCATTGTTCGCCGCGAGTACCGCAACGGTTTCGCCCCGCCCCGCGTTGACTAACACTGGAGAGATGTCTCCAGTCAGCCCCCGCTTGCCTCACTCGGTTTTATCCGGAATCACCCAATCGGTGGCAAGGAGGGCAGTAATTTCAAATTGGCGTTTGAGGTAGCTCTCGCCATGGGCTCGAATTGCCACGGTGACGCCCAGACCCTCCCCAGAGCCTAACTTGTTCAAAGTTTTGATATCAGAATTATCCTTCGAAACGTAAAGATGCAGCGAAGAATCGAGGTCGGGAGTGGTGGCGGTAAAATCGAGCCAGTGCTGATCATCGGCGAATTCGAAGTTATAGTAGTCGGTTTTCTGGATCAAGACACGCACCTCTGAGGCTTCTTTGACCGTGCCGCTGAGTAAATCTTCCCACGGCACCGAGCCATGTCGGGCATAAGCCTCGAAATCGACTTTAGCCGAGCCATTTTCCCGGACGACGCAAAGCAAGCGCCGGGCCCCGTTAGTTAGCTCGACGGCGAAGGGTTCGTATGAGTTCACGTCGGTCAATGCCGATTCCATGGGACTGAGGCTAACCATGGATTCGCTCGCGCCATGGCCGTGGCTGAAGAATTCCTCCATTTCTGCGGCCACTTTTTCCGGCTTGCGAACCCACCGGAGGCGCTCGGTCTGGTTACCAGCTCGCATGAAGTTATAGGCGACTGTGGTGGGCGAGGGGCCGTGCTCAAAAGCCTCCGACTTCGTAGCCGCGCTTGACGCAGACCCTGAGCGTAAGCTGTGTCGCTGTCTGATGCCCAGCCAGGCACCCAAGCCTAGGCTGGCGACTACTAGAATGGCGAGCCATGGCAGAGAGATACTGCTGAATAGGGATTGGGAGGAGCGGTTCATGGCGGCGTTGGTAGGATGAAAAGTGGCTGAGGCCCGGCACCGCTCGCCCGTTGCGGTGCAAGGCGGGCTCGACCGCCGCGAACACCGCCGGGCATGCGCGTCAAGTTTGGGTTGTTTTTTGGAGGATCGATGATTTCCACCTCTGAAATAGGTATGGATTTCTTCTTAGGGCACTCTGTGAATCAGGATATTTTTGAAGGCATTTCTTTGCGGATGAAAATGAAACGAGTCTTCTGTGGTGGCGATCTGTTCGAGTCTGGAGAACGCTGCGTGGGTTGATAGGGGCCCCATCTGGGGGACCTGCTTTCAGGCCCACCGCCAGTTGGGTTGGGCTATGTTGATCAGATTTGCCCGGGGTTCAAGTCGATTCCCCGAAAATTCCGCAGTGCGGGGCTGGCTGCCATACCCGGCACTGGCCGGAATTGGCAGACATCCCATGGGCCTGAGGCGAAGCCTCTCTAGGATTGAACCCGCAGGGGTCTGACAAACATGCGGCGCGCCAGTTCGACCTTGGGCCGGGCGGAACAGCCCTCGATGTGGTCGTTGACCATGCCCATCGCCTGCATGAATGAGTAGCAGGTGGTGGGGCCGACAAAGGCCCAACCGCGCTTGCGCAGGTCTTTGCTCATGGCGACGGATGCCGGACTGCTGGATAGCGCAGCCAGCGCCGGTTGGTCGAGGTGGCGCGGGCGTTCTCCGGTCGCTGGCTCCCAAGCCCAGAAATACGCGGCCAGTGATCCGAACTCGGCCACCAGTTCCAAGGCCCGTCGGGCATTGTTGAGAGTGGCCTCGATTTTGCCGCGATGCCGGACGATGCCAGCGTCTCCTAACAACCTCTCAACATCGTGTTCCCCCCAGTGGGCGAGTTGATGGAAATCGAAGCCATCAAAGGCGAGGCGGAAGTTTTCGCGTTTTTTAAGAATGGTGAGCCAACTCAGTCCGCTCTGGAAACCTTCCAAGCAAAGTTTCTCGAACAGGCGGCGATCATCAGCCACCGGTCGGCCCCACTCGTCATCGTGATAGGCCTGATAGATCGGCGGATCCGCGCCCCACCAGCAGCGGCGGATGCGTCCGGTGCCGGCGACGATACCGGCGGGAAGGGTGGAGGGGTTGGCCATGTGGCGGGGAAAATAGAAGTGTCAGCGACGATGTCGAGCGGGAATCTGGCAAGACACGGTCGGCTCAGGGCACTACGCCGGATTTTTGGCTGGTGGATCAGACACCGACAGCCATGTTAGAAAGCAGCCGCTCACCAACAGCAAGCAGCCGAGCCAGAGTCTGGGGCCGGGCGCGACATTCAGATAGGCACAACTCAGCCCGGTGGATAACAGGGGCGTGAAGTAGGAGGCAGCCACCACCACCAGCAGGTTGCCCCTGCGCATGGCCACATCCCACAGAACGTACGAGAGAGCGGTGGCGGTAGCCAGCCCAAGCACCTCGCCCACCGACTGCATCCCCCATCCGGTTGGCTCGTTGACCAGAAGCCGCATGCCGAGCAACACCAAGCCAGCGGCTATCAGGAAAATTTCGACAGCTCCGGCACTGCCGGGTGTTGACCATCGGCGGCTGAGATTTGAGTACAAGGCCCACGAGATGGCGGCGGCCAGCGCCAGGAGGTAGGAGGCCGGATTTAGCCGCAGGTGATCCACCAGGGAGGTCCAGGAAACTGTGGCTCCCTGCGTCATCACAAGAAAAACCCCGAACAATGCCAGCACGCTGCCGGGAACCAGCCAGATGCTTCCCCGCTTGCCCAGGAGCGGCAGAGACAGCAGGATGGTTAGGGTCGGCCACAGGTAGTTGACCATGGCAATTTCGAGCAATTGCCCGCGGTCTGCGGCCAGACCCACAGCGAGGTAAATGGCGGCTGTGTAAAAGATAAAGAGAGATCCACAGCCGAAGATATACAAGCGGGAATGTGCTGGTGATCCGCTAGCGGCCTTGCCTGACCAGCGCTGGCGAACCAGATAGGCACAACCCCCAACGAGGTACACGGCCGCACCGGCGCTCAACGGCCCTACCTGTTCTGACAAGCTGCGGGCTATCGCGAAGGTGGTGCTCCAAAGCAGGATGGCACCCATACCGCCGACGGTACACAACCTGTCAGTCGTCTCGTTCATTTAAGATGATTCACCGCGTCATGGCTTGCAGCAAATCCCGGCAATTGGCGTGGGTGATTCTGGCAATACCTCGTACGGGCTCTCGTGCAGGAGCATCGGCTTGCGTTTGGTTAGCAGCAGCCAACACTCGTAGGCGCTGCCGCAGACGATTAGCGTCACCAGTACCAGCAAACCGGCGGTCACCCCCACATCCACCCGGGCATTGCACAGCCCGGTTTTGGCGGCTGCGAGCGCAGGCCCTTCGAGGCCACCGGCAATCTTTGCCTCATACTTGTGAATGGCAGGCAAAAATCCCGCTGCATTGGGCGAAAAAAGTTTGAACCAGCCGGCCGTGTAGGTCGCCGCAGTTAGAACCAGCAACGGCAGGACAGTTGTCCAACAATAGCGGACCTTGCCCATTTTGATGAGCAGCACCGTGCCAAAGCAAAACGCGATGACCGCCAACAGTTGGTTGGAGATGCCGAAAATCGGCCACAGGCTCTTGGCGATGCCCTCGGGATCCAGCGCACCTTGATAGAGGAAATACCCCCAAGCCGCCACCAGCAGGCCGCTCGCCAGAATGTTGCCCAGCCACGAGCGGGTGTCGCGCAGTCGTGGCACGACCTCACCCAGCAGGTCCTGCAGGATGAATCGGCCGACGCGGGTGCCGGCATCCAGTGTTGTTAGAATGAATAACGCCTCGAACATGATGGCAAAGTGATACCACAGCGAGAGGGCCGTCTTGCCGGGAATGATCGCGGCAAACATGCGTGCCATCCCCACCGCGAAAGTCGGCGCCCCACCGATTTTGCCGATCATGTGGGGTTCGCCGAGGTCGCTGGCCAGCGTCTGCATTTGCTCCAGGCTGATGGCATAGGTGGGTCCGTAGCCGTTGATGATAGCCATTTGCGCGGCGACGGCGGTTGCGTTGTTAGGATCAACCGGGGAATTGATAGCGAAGTATTCACCCGGGGGCAGGGCACAGGCGGCGATGATGGCCATCAGCGCGACTAACATTTCGACGGTCATCGCGCCGTAACCGACGAGCCGAATGTTGCGCTCACTGCCTAACAATTTAGGGGTGGTGCCAGAGGCGATGAGGGCATGGAAGCCGCTGATGGCGCCGCAGGCGATGGTGATGCAGACGAAGGGAAACACCGGACCGGGAACGACGAAGCCGCCGCCGTGGATGAATGGGGTGAGGGCGGGCATCTGCAAGGGCGGTGCCAAAATCACGATGCACGCACCTAGCAAAGCCACGGTGCCCAGTTTCATGTAGGTGCTGAGGTAATCGCGCGGGGCCAGCAACATCCACACCGGCAGCACGCTGGCGCTGAAGCCATAGATCATGATGGCCCAGGCCAACTGGGTGGATTGCAGGGTGAGGGCCGCGGCCCATGTTGGAGGCAGGTATTTGCCGCCGACCACTGCCGCCAACAAGCCGATCACACCGAAGAGGGTGGCCTGGGTGACGCTGGCCTTGCCGCTTTTGATAGCTGCGCCCATCAGAAAGGCAAGCGGAATGGTGGCGGCGATGGTGAAGAGTCCCCACGGACTTTCGGCCAGGGCTTTGACCACAACTAGGCCGAGCACCGCCAGCAGGATGGTCATGATCGCCAGCAAACTGATGAGGGCGATGATGCCGAGCAGCGGGTTGAGTTCCTCGCGGATCATTTGACCTAACGATTTTCCATGACGCCGCATTGAGGCAAAAAGCACCACGGAGTCGTGCACGCCGCCGCCAAGGGTCGCGCCGACGAGAATCCACAAGGCACCTGGCAGATAGCCGAATTGAGCGGCGAGCACTGGCCCGACGAGCGGCCCGGGGCCTGCGATGGCGGCGAAGTGGTGGCCGAAAACGACCCATTTGGGAGTGGGCACAAAGTCCTTGCCATCGTCGCAGGTGATGGCGGCCGGAGCACGCCGCTCATCCACCGTGAGCACCTTGGCCATCAGCCAGGCCGAGTAAAACCGATAGGCCACAGCAAAACTGCAGACCCCGGCAATCACCAACCACAACGCGTTGATCGGCTCGCCGCGCTGCAAGGCCATCAGCCCTACGGCCAGCGCGCCAAGCAAGGAAACGGCCGTCCAGAGGATGATGCGGATGGGTTTTGGCATGACTAGAAAAACCACCCGTGGGATTTGCTGCGTCGGTAGCTGCCATCGCCCACCGACAATACTTCGAGGTGGACGGTGGTGAGGCCCTTGTCATAGAACCCGATTTTTTTGGCGGCGCGTGGTGATAGGTCGAGGCATCGGCCGGGGATGAAGGGGCCGCGGTCGTTGATGCGGACGTTGACGGATTGGCCGGTATTGAGGTTAGTGACTTTGACGAGGCAGGGGAGCGGCAGGGTTTTGTGGGCACCGATGAGGTCCCAGGGCATGACTTTCTCGCCCAGCGAGGTGGTGCCGCGCCTCAACCCGAAGAACGACGATTCGTTGAACCACGAGCAGGTGCCGGTTTCCTGATAGGTGAGTGCCTGGTTGACGCTCATCGGGTGATAAGTGTGGCCACGCACGGTGTAGGAGCGGGTCATATAGCCGTGGTAACTGCTGGCGCATGAGGCGAGCAGGGCGAACAGGAGAAGCGCTCCGGCGCGGGCAAATTTCCAGAGGGTCGTCTTGAGGTTCATGGCGCTTGAAAACCGCCGTTACCGACTATCTTTTGCGTTCGCGGACGACTTTGAGAGTGGCGGCGACTTTTTCCTTGAGCTCATTGCCGGGTTTAAATCTGACGGCGGCGCGGGCTGGGATTTTGACGGTGGCGGTGGGGTTTTTCGGGTTGCGGCCAAGTTTGGCTTTCAATTCGCGGAGCTCGAAGGCGCCGAATCTGCGCATGACGACGTTATCGCCGGCGGCCAAGCTGTCGGTGATTTCGTCGATGAGGGTTTGGATAATTTCTGAAATCGCCTGTTGAGTGATCTCAAAGCCTTTGTCGGTGAGTTTTTCGGTGAGTCGGATGGCGAGCTCGCGTTTGGTGATGGTGGCCATGGGAAAGGGGAGGTGGCGGCGGAAGTGCGTCGGCATTACAAACTGATTGGCAACGACTTGTCGCGCCAAAAATGTAAATATTCGGTGCGTCTGGGGAGAAAAGTTTGGGCTGGGGTCATTTTGTGCGGGACACGCAGGATTTTCCCTGCTAACAAGGGCTCGGAATGCCGAAGCCCCTGTCATCATTGGCCGATATTCCCGACCCGGTAAAAC
>CAIKHZ010000230.1 GCA_903827375.1 Akkermansiaceae bacterium | reverse complement strand
TCTCCAAGATCGCACCACCGGTTCGCGGACGGGTTATGCCATCTGGAAGAACAATGGTTCTGCGGGCTTCGGCATGCAGTGGACAAGCTCCGGCACCACCAACCCATCCATCAATGGCGCGACGCCTGCCCTGGCGGGTCAAGTGTATCACGTCGTTGGCACCTACGATGGAACCACGTTCAAGCTGTATGTGAACGGCAACCTGGAAGCCTTCAGCGACTCGACCTATGTGCCAGCCAGTGCGGGCCAACTCGGCTTCACCATTGGTTCGCGCAACGGCAACTCCGCCGCTCCTTCCTACATCCAGGACGTGGCTCTCTACAGCCGCGCACTGAGTGCAGCGGAAATCCTGAGCCACTACACCGGTGCACCTGCGACGCTGAGCTATGCCGATTGGGCCACCGCCCACGGCATTAGCGGCCAGGTTGCAAGCGCCGATGCTGACCACGACGGCATGAGCAACTTCCAAGAGTATGCGTTCGGCCTCAACCCAACCAGCGGCTCGTCGGTCAATCCGATCAGCGTGCCGTTCAACAAGGCGACCGGCACGTTCTCCTACACCCGCACGGTCAACACCGGTCTAACCTACACAGTTTGGCACTCCGCTGACCTAGTGACATGGACCTCGACCGGTGCGACCCAAGGGACGGCCGTTGCTAACGGTGGTGATGTCGAGACGGTTCCAGTGACACTCGACGCGGGTCTGCTGAGTGCTCCGAAACTGTTTGTCCGGGTGCAAGCTCAATGATGAACTGAGGCGGTGAGGGCGTCTCGCCCGCGCCGCCTGTATCAACCTAACCACAAAGCCGGGAGTGCTATGCTCCCGGCTTTGTCGTGTCCGGGCATGGCGTCAGCAGTGTGGGGAAGTGCCTTGTAGCGGCGTGTCTGGACCGCCAGTGACAATGCGTGCTGCGTCTTGCAGCGCGTGCCATGGGCAGCTCATGCGGCTAATGTCCTTGGAAAGCCAAAATTGCTGTCGTAGGGTCTGAGGCGCAGCCTCGTAAAATGAGGATTTTTCGCCAGAGCCGCCGCCGCCGCCTCTGCCATCTCAGATTTCAGATTCCGTCCAACAATCCCTTGAGGCTACCGAAGAAGTTGTCGAGTTCATCGGTGCTGGGTTCGGCACCAAGAATATCGTCGTAGGTGGTGTGGATGAGGTGCTCGTCGTCGAGCTCACAAATGAAGGAGCTCGGTTGGCAACCCGTCTGCTGGCCCCATTTGATCCGGGTGGCGCAATAGGTCATGGTTAGAAGATCTTGGGCACGGGTGATTCCGACGTAGAGCAAGCGGCGCTCCTCGTCCTTGGTGCCCTCGGCGATGGAGCGGGTGTGCGGCAGGAATCCTTCCTCAAGGCCGACCAGATAGACGATGGGAAATTCCAGCCCCTTGGAGGCATGCAAGGTGATGAGGGTGGCACCTTGTTTTTTCTCCAAATCCTCGTCCTCGCGGTCGGATGCCAGGGCGCTGTCGTCTAGGAAGGCTTGGAGGCTTTTCCCTTTGGCGGCTTGGTTGCGGAGGCTTTCGATGACGCTTTGGATGCCTTCGCCGCGTTGTTGGCGTTCGCTGTCGGTTTTGCACGAGCGCTCGATCCACGGCAGGTATTCAATTTCCTTGATCAGGGCGTTGAGAATCTCGGCGGGGTTGTCATGATTGATATCAATCCGGTTTTTGGCACCGGCGATGAGGGCCACAAACGCCTCGATGCAGTGGCGGGTTTTGCTGCCGAGTTGGTAGGTAAAATCCGGGTCGCAGAGTGCCTGCCAGACGCTTTCGTGGTGTTCGCGGCTCCACTCGGTGGCGAGGACGGCGGTGGACTGGCCGATGCCTCGGTTAGGAGCGTTGAGGATGCGCAGCAGGGGCACATCGGCATCCGGGGCGACGAGGAGTTGAGCGTAGGCGAGCACGTCGCGCACTTCCCGGCGGTCGTAAAAACTCTGGGCACCGACCATCCGATAGGGGATCTTGCGTTCTCGGAAGGCGAGTTCCAGCTTGCGGCTTTGGCCGTTGGTGCGGAACAACACGGCGAAGTGTTCCCATTCGCGGCCAACCGCCCCTTTTTCGGCAAGAATCTCCTCCGCGATAAACTCGGCCTCCTCGTCGTCGCCGGGCATCGCCACAATCCGCACCGGATCCCCTCCCTTGCGGGTCGAACGAAGGATCTTCTCACGCCGACCCCGGTTGTGCTTGATCAGGCTGTTGGCGGTGTGCAGCACGGCGTGGGTCGATCGGTAGTTCTCCTCCAACCGGATAATCTTCGGGTCAGGAAAGAATTTTTCAAATTGCAGGATATTGGCAACCTCCGCGCCCCGCCAACCGTAGATCGATTGGTCGTCATCGCCGACCACGCAGACGTGATAGGGATCGGTGACAAGTTGTTGGAGCAGGCGCATTTGCAGGGCGTTGGTATCCTGAAACTCATCGACGGTGACGCGCCGGTAGCGTTGCTGGAAGTGCAAACGGACGTCGGCGTGCTCACGCAGGACTTTTTCGGCGAGCAGCAGCAGATCGTCAAAATCCACGGCGTTCTGGGCGCGCAGTTCATTTTGATAGGCGACGGCAATCGTCGCAAAGTAGTCGTCCGGTATCTCAGAGGGGTCGTCCCCCTGGTTCTTCGCCTTGGAAATGGCCGCCAACACGGCGTCTGGCTTCACTTTCTCATCGCTGCCACCCTTGCGGACTAACAATTGCTTGATGAGCCCGACCTGATCGGAGTGCGAGCAGATAGAGAAATTGCGTTTGTAGCCGAGTTTGTCGATGCCGCCGCGCAGGATGCGAACGCACAGCGAGTGAAACGTGCAGACGGTCATGTCGGCGGCGGCCTTTTTCGAGACCATGCCGCCGATGCGGTCGCGCATCTCACTGGCCGCCTTGTTGGTGAAGGTGACGGCGAGGATGTCGGCGGGCGGCACACGCTTTTCGAGCATGTGGGCGATGCGGCAGGTGACCGTGCGGGTTTTCCCGGTGCCGGCCCCGGCCAGGATCATGACGGGGCCATCGAGGGCACCGACGGCTTCGCGCTGGGCTTGGTTGAGGGAATCGAATGAGAATGCGTTGGCCATCGGCGAACGGATGCAAGCGGGGCGGCAGGCGCTTGGCAATCCCGCAAATCCCGGCAGCGCCTCGAATGCCTCCGGATCAGGGAAAAATCCTGAAATTTCCTAGCCGTTGGCTAACTGAAATTTCGATGTCATCTGCAACCGCCAACCCTTGTAATCCTGAAGTTTTTGTCCGAATGAGTGACTGTCAAAATGGAAAAAAAAGACTTGCTTCGGTAGCCGGAGGTGGAGAGAACTGCCCGGGGGCGTCACCCCCGGCCCGCAGCAACGCGCCTCTCATCCGCATGAATTTGCTTTTTATCAACTTCCGTTTGATTTCGCCCAAGCACAGTCGCGCTCTGGCAAGCACTGGCATGCGAAGCGAAGGCATCTGCGAGGAATCGATGGAATCACCCAAGCGGGAGCACGGCCAAAATTGTAACCTATTGAAAACAAACGGGAAATGAATATCAAAGGAGGAGCTGCCGCATGAGACTGCCCGCGCTGATCGGCCTGTTGACGGGCGTACTTACGTCATCGGGATGGGCGGCCGGCACTCGGCCACTGATGCTCACCGGTGAATCTCTGCCGCTGCTGCCGCAACATTTGGTGGAATTCGTGCTGGAAACCGTCGGAGCCCCGGCTTGGCTGGTAACGTTGGGGTCGTTAGCGGCCGCGGCTGGCACGGTGGTGGGGGTGTTTCTATCGGCCTTCGCGCTGTTGTCGCTGATTGAGCGCAAGACGCTGGCGCGCATCCAAAACCGCATCGGCCCGAACCGAGCCGGGATCTTCGGCATTCTGCAACCCGTGGCCGACGGCATCAAAATGCTCACCAAGGAGGACATTGTTCCGATCAAGGCTGAGGGGTTCCTGCATTTGTTAGCGCCGATTCTCATTGTGCTGCCGTCGATTCTCGCGCTTGGCGTCATTCCCTATGGCCGCGAGTGGAACCCGGTGCCCTTGGAACTCGGCTTGGTATTCTTTTTTGCGACGGGCACCATGACCGAAGTGGCGGTGTTCATTGCCGGTTGGGCCAGCGGCTCGAAATTTCCGATGCTCGGTGCGATGCGAGCCATCTCGCAGATGGTGAGTTATGAATTGCCGCTCATCATCTCGGCGCTGAGCGTGGTGATGCTCTCCGGCACCTTGTCGCTGACCGGCATCGTGGCAAACCAGGCGGGATATCATCTCGGGTTCATTCCGGCGTGGAACATCCTAACGCCTTGGGGATTTGTCGCGGGCATGGTGTTTGCGATTGCCGCCAACGCGGAGAGCAACCGTTGCCCCTTCGACCTGCCGGAAGGCGAGTCTGAGATTGTGGCGGGGCACATGACCGAGTACTCCGGCTTCAAGTACGCCTTGTTCTTCATGGGCGAATACCTCGGCCTCTTCGCCATCTCCGGCCTAGGCATCACCTTGTTCCTTGGCGGCTGGCAGGCACCTCTGCCAGGCCTCGATTTCGTGCCGTCGTGGATCTGGTTTTTCGGAAAACTCGCCGTGGTCATCTTCGTGTTCCTGTGGGTGCGCGGCACCTTCCCTCGTGTGCGTATCGACCAGTTGATGCGCTTCGCCTGGCTGTGCCTCATTCCTATCGCTCTGCTCACCCTGCCGGTGGCTGCTCTGTGGAAATTCTCGGGTGAAGGAGCCCTCGGCTGGCTGCTGTGCTCGGCCGTCCTGGCGGTTCCGTTCATCATCATCACCGTCATTTTCAACCGCCGCATGGCCCCAGCCATTCGCACCTACCACTACGCCGAATGATTCCTCTGCTCATTCTATCCCCATTGATCCTCCTCGCTGCGCTGGGTGCCGTGTGGAAGGCACGGCCGGTCCACGCTGCACTATTGTTGGCGCTATCGCTGGCCCTGGTGGCGGTTCTCTATCTGACGATTGGGGCTGAGTTCATCGGCTTGGTCCAATTTATGGTATATATCGGCGGGGTGGCCATTCTCATCGTCTTCGCCCTGCTCATCACCCGCCCGGGCGATGAGGCTGCGGAACTCGACCGCCGTCCGCGCTCGCTGGGTGTAGGACTGGCCTGCGTCCTACCAGTCCTTGGCCTGTTGCTGTTTGCGTTTTCCAAAGGCTTGCCGGCGTCATCTGCGGTCGAGGCCA
The DNA here is from genome assembly GCA_903827375.1 of Akkermansiaceae bacterium. Taxonomy (GTDB): domain Bacteria; phylum Verrucomicrobiota; class Verrucomicrobiia; order Verrucomicrobiales; family Akkermansiaceae; genus Luteolibacter. The sequence continues at coordinate 6,735 of CAIKHZ010000230.1, read as the reverse complement.
ATCCTGCGCTGCCGGTGCAGGCGCTGGGCAGGGAGTTATTTGAAAATTCGGTGCCGGCGGTGTTGACGGTGGGCGTGCTGCTCACCGCGGTGTTGATAGGCGCGGCCTTGTTTGCCCGCGAGACCGGCGACAAACCTGAACCCCCAGCCAGCCGATGACTCCCCTCCCCTTGCTCCTCACACTCTCCGCGCTGCTTTTTGTGCTCGGCCTTTTCGCCGTGCTCAGCCGCCGCAACGCCATCCTGGTCCTCGTCGGCATCGAGCTGATGCTCAATGCCGCCAACCTCAACTTCATCGCCTTCTGGCGCTACGGCCCGCAAGACGCCGACCTAACCGGCCCGCTGTTCGTCTTATTTTCCATAGCCATCGCCGCAGCCGAGGCCGCAGTGGGTTTGGCCATCATCCTGATGAACTTCCGCCGCACCCGTTCCACCGATCTAAACCGCCTCGATTCCCTCCATGGCTGACGCGCTCTCCCCCTATCTCCCAACCCTGCTCTGGCTGGTACCGCTGCTGCCGCTGCTGGCTGGTGGCATCACCGCTTTCATGCCTAACCGAATGGGCCGGCCCGCTTCGTGGCTGGCGATCGGCGCGCTGCTGGTATCCTGTGTCATTGCGGTCGCGGGCCTGGCCTGCTCACTCACTCCGGTGCACGAGCATGCGGCACCGACGCCGCCGGTTTACACGTGGTTCAGCTTTGGCGACGTGGCGTTGCAAGTTGGCCTTGTGTTAGATCCGCTGAGTGCGGCAATGGGGGCGATGGTGACATTTGTGGCGCTGTGGATTTTCATCTACAGCACCGGATACATGAAGCATGAGCTGCGCTTTGGCCGCTTCTTCTGTTTCCTCTCGCTATTTTCCGGCGCGATGTTGCTGGTCGTCTATTCCAACAGTTTGCTGTTGTTATTCATGGCTTGGGAATTGGTGGGGCTCGCGTCCTATCTGTTGATTGGTTATTATTTTGAAAAACCCTCGGCGGCAGCAGCGGCGCAGAAAGCCTTCATCACCACCCGGGTGGGCGACATGGCATTTTTCCTCGGCATGATCTGGCTCTACGGCCAATCTCACACCTTGTTGTTTTTCGACCACGGCCGCGGCCTGCTGGAAACCGACGTCCTCGGTTCCCTGGCGGGCATCACCACGGTCGGCGGCCTGACGGTATCGGCGGCAGCGGCACTGCTTTTGCTAGTAGGCGCGATGGGCAAATCCGGTCAAGTGCCGTTGCACACGTGGCTGCCAGACGCGATGGAAGGACCGACCCCGGTGTCGGCACTGATTCATGCGGCAACGATGGTGGCGGCCGGGGTATTCCTCGTTGCCCGCACCCACCCGATTTTCATGAACAGCGGCATCACCGGCCTGCCGTTGAGCGCCACCGCTTGGATCGGCGGCATCACCGCGCTGTACGCCGCCTGCGTGGCGCTCGGGCAAAATGATATCAAGCGCATCCTGGCGTATTCGACGGTATCGCAACTCGGATTCATGATGGTGGCGCTGGGCACCGGCGGGGTGGCTGCGGCCATGTTTCATTTGATAGCCCACGCGTTTTTCAAGGCCCTGTTATTCCTATCCGCTGGTTCGGTGATTCACGGTTGCCATGACGAACAGGACATCCGGCGCATGGGTGGACTGGCCAAGGCGATGCCCAAAACGTTCTTCGCTTATGCCATCGGCATGATGGCGCTGGCTGGCTTCCCGTTCGTGTTCTCCGGCTTCTGGAGCAAGGAAGCGGTGTTGCACCAAGCAGAAACCTGGCCCGGCGGGCACGGTCCATTTTTGTTAGCGGCGACGGCGGCCTTACTAACGGCATTTTACATGACGCGGCAGGCGTTGCTGGTATTCTTTGGCAAACCGCGCAGCCCCGGGGTTTCCCATCCGCACGAAAGCCCGCCGGTGATGTTGGTGCCGCTGTTTGTGCTGGCCGCCGGCGCGATGTTGCTGGCTCTCGTCGGCACACCCGCTTGGCCTTGGTTCGAAGAATGGCTAACGGGCGAGTCCGCCGTGTTTAACATCTGGGCCTTGGCCAAACCCGAAGCTCTCAAACTCATCGGCTTGTCATTGGTCTTGGTGACTACCGGAGTGACTGCCTCATGGCTGGTCTATCGCAATCCATCCAGCGATAGCCGCGCGCCGGATCCATTGGAAATCAAACTCGGCGGTGTCTGGAAATTCCTCGGCGACGGGATGCGCTTCGATGCCACCTACGATAGATGTATCATTGCGCCGCTCGCAGCGTTGGCCCGTGTGGTTGATGGCATCGAGCGCCAATGGTTTGTGCCGCTCATGGCGCTGACCGAGGGGCTCATCAAGATGGTGGGCCGCTGGACCGGTAACGCCGATGAAAAGGGCCTCAACGACGGGTTCAACCAAGTTTGCTCGGGGCTGCAAGGCAGCGCCAATTCAGCCTCCGCCAGCCAATCCGGACGGCCCCAGGCCTATCTGCGCGCCATCGGCCTTGGCGCTTCAGTTCTCCTCATCCTTTACTTCTGGCTAATCTCATAACTCCGCCATGTTGTTACTTTCACTGCTATCGATTCCCTTGCTAGGTGCCGCTATCCTCGGTGGCTGGCAGGGCTTGGGCCATTCCTGCGCCAGACGCCTCGCCGTCATCTGGGCCTTGCTGCCGGTCCTGCTGGCGGTGGTCATCGGCTCCCAACAAGTGGATCCGGTGAGCGGCCTGCTCGCATCCTGCGAAAGCCGCTGGCTGCCGGATGCGGGAATATCGCTGCGCTTCGCGGTGGATGGCACGTCGTGGTTGTTCCTGTTGCTAACCAGTTTGGTTAGCTTGTTTGCACTGGTGGCCTCGGCTCGTCTTGAGATCGGTGGCCGCGGCTATTGCGCGTTGATTCTGGTGCTTGAAGGCATGCTCTTCGGGGTATTCACCGCGCGCCATTTCATCCCTTGGTTCCTGTGCTGGGAAATGACGCTCATTCCTTCCTATCTGCTTATCCGGCTGTGGGGCGGACCCGGCGCTCCCCGTGCCGCACTGCGGTTTTTCATCATGACGCTGGGCGGCAGCGTGTTCATGTTGTTGGGGTTTTTGGCACTGCAACTCGCGGCCGGTACCATGGATTTCAACAGCCTAGCAACGCTTGCCGCCAACCACGAATTGATGCCTAAATTGGCTGCCACCTTCGTCGGCACAGGCTACAGCGGGCAATTCCTGCTAGGTGTGGTGGCGGTGTGCGTGTTTCTCGGGCTGGCTGTGAAGTTGCCGGTGTTTCCGTTCCACGCGTGGTTGCCGGCGGCTTATGCCGAAGCGCCCACCCCGGTGACGATGCTCCTAACCGGTTTGTTATCAAAAATGGGGGTGTACGGCCTGCTGCGGATTTTGCTGCCGATTTTCCCCGAGGTGTTGCCGGGGCTCGCGCCATGCCTGATGGTGTTGGCGGTACTGACGGTTTTGCTAGGTGCGGTGGCGGCGCTCGCTCAGCGCGATTTAAAACGCATTTTAGCCTACTCGTCGGTGAATCACCTCGGGTATTGTGCGATGGCAGTGGTGGCTGCGGCCGCGCTGCAGACGGACCGCAGTGCTCATGCGGCGGCCATTTCCGGCACGATTTTGCAGGCGTTCAACCACGGAATTATTGCCAGCACGATCTTTTTCTGCATCGGGCTGATGGAGCAACGCAGCGGTGGCGCTCGCACCTTAACCGACTTTGGTGGGCTTCGGGCGCGGGTGCCGCTGCTGTGCTCCCTGATGGGTCTGGCGGTGTTTGCCTCGCTCGGCTTGCCGGGCCTCAGCGGTTTTGTCGGAGAGTTTCTGATTTTCAACGGGGTGTTTGCGCTGGTGCCCTGGGCGGCGGCGCTGGCGGTCATCGGGCTGTTGCTCACGGCGGTGTTTTTCCTGCGGATGGTGCGGCTGGTATTTCATGGCCCGCTCAACCCGGCCTGCGCCCAGTGGCCTGATCTATCCACCGCCGAGCGCTGGATCCTGGCTCCCGCCATCGCACTGATCCTCATTCCGGGGCTGTGGCCCCAAGCCCTGCTCCAATGCATCAACGCCGACACCGTGCGGCTCCTCGATCTCCTCCGCATCCTGCCATGACTCCCGCCTGGACCCTTATTTCCGCGTTTGCCGGGGCCTTGTTAGTGCTCCTTCTGCCCGCCCGCTCCGCCGGCATGGCACGCGTCGTCGCCTTGCTAGCATCCGCCACCGGCGCACTGGCCGCCGCCGCCGCCTGCCTCGCAAAATTGCAACATCCGGATGCCCCGGCCTGGTCATTTGACCGGCCGTGGATTCCCCATCTGGGGATTCAATTTCACTTGGCGGCCAACGGCCTGAGTCTGTCATTGTTGCTGCTAACCGGGCTGGTGGCCATTGCCGGTGTGTTGTTCTCTTGGAATGTGACGCAGCGACCGCGGGCGTTCTTCGCGTTTTTCATGACCATCATCGGTGGCGTGTACGGGGTGTTCTTGAGCCGCGACGCATTTCTGTTATTTGTGTTTTATGAAATTGTGATTTTGCCCAAGTACATGCTCATCGCCATCTGGGGCTCGACCAACCGCGAGTATGGCGCGATGAAGCTAACCATGTATTCAATCGGCTCCAGCGCGCTGATTCTCATCGGACTGGTGGTGGCCTATGCGGCGGCCGGCGGCACCAGCTTCGACCTCGATTTTCTGGCCAGCTACAAATATGCACCGTCGCTGCAATGCTGGGCATTCCCGGTGTTGTTTCTTGGCTTCGGGGTGCTGGCGGGCATGTGGCCATTTCACACATGGGCCCCCACTGGCCACGTGGCGGCACCCACCGCAGCTTCCATGTTGTTGGCCGGGGTGGTGATGAAACTCGGTGCTTACGGCGCACTGTGCGTGGCGATGCCGTTGTTTCCGCAAGGCTTCGCTGAGTGGCGGTTGGTCATTGCCGGGCTGGCGGTCGTCGGCATCATTTATGGTGCTCTAACCGCCTTGACGCAAAAGGACCTGAAATTTGTCATTGGTTACTCGAGCGTGAGCCACATGGGGTTTATTTTGCTAGGTTTAGCGACAGCGACCCACTGGGGTCTGCGTGGTGGGATGTTGCAAATGATATCTCACGGGATTGTCGCGGGGCTGTTGTTCGGCATCGCGGGCAGGGTCGTGTATGAACGGACCCATACTCGGGACCTAACCGCGCTGGGGGCTTTCGACCTGTGGCGCACATTGCCGGGGGCTGCTTTTGCCTTCACACTGGCCACAGCGGCCTCGATGGGCTTGCCGGGCTTCAGTGGTTTTGTGGCGGAAATTTCGGTGGGCATTGGTGTCTGGGAATCAGACCCCTGGCTGATTGTGCCAGTGGCTGTCGGCATCATTGTCACCGGGGCGTTCTCGCTGCGGGCCATGCACCGGGCGTTTTTCCCGGTTAGGGATGCCACCGCAGCTCCTGCGGCCATGTTGCCGCCGCTGACGTGGCCGGAAATTTCTGCCATCGCGTTGTTGATCAGTGTGTCACTGGCCATCGGTGTCTATCCGCTGCCGTGGGTGACGCTCATCGACGACGGTCTCAATTCGCCTTTGTTCCACTCGATCCTAGCCCTGCCGTGAACTACTACGCACTTTTTCTTCAACTATTGCCAGAGGCCGTGCTGGTGATCACGGCGTTGGTGCTGCTCGGGGTGGCCGTGGCCATCGAAGCGAAAACCCGCCGGCCCATTGCCATGGAGTGGGCCATTGCCATTTCATGCGTGGGCATTGTGGGTGCCTGCGCGGCTCTCAACTTTGGCCCGGCTCATGCCGAATCCGCAAGCACACTGCTGGTGATTGACCCGCTGGCGCGAGTGTTCAAGGCGGTGGTGTTAGGACTTGGCCTGTTAGCGGTGCTGTTGCCGCCAGCACAGCGCGAAATCAGCCAGCCAGGAGAATTTCATGCACTGGTGTTGTTTGCGATCACCGGCTTGCTGCTAACCGTCGGCACCGATCACCTGCTGTTCTTGTTTGTAGCGCTGGAACTGGCGAGCCTCTCAATGTACCTGCTAGCCGGATTTTCGCGCAGCGCCAAGGCGGCGGAGGCATCACTGAAATACTTCCTGTTCGGAGGAGTGTCCGCAGCGTTCTTCCTGTTCGGCCTCAGCCTCATCTATGGGTTTTGCCATGCCCTCACCGTGCCGGCCATCGCCGCCGCGCTCACCGCAGGACCTCTGCCGCCCTTTGCTGTGGTCGGGCTCCTGATGGTCATCGTGGGCTTGGGCTTCAAGCTGGCGGCCGCGCCATTCCACTACTGGGCTCCCGACGTCTATCAAGGCGCACCGGCCACCAGCGTGGCCCTGATCGCTGCGGCATCCAAGGCGGTCGGTGCAGTGGTGCTGGTGCGCTTGTTGTTGTTAGGCTTCCGCGAGTGTGCTGGTTCGGCGGTTTGGGGGTTGATGCACCCCGGTTGGGCGCTGTGGCTCGCGGTGCTGGCGGCCGTGTCGATGATTTTCGGCAATGTTTTGGCGCTCGCCCAAACCAGTGTGCGACGATTGCTCGCCTACTCAGCGGTGGCTAACACCGGCTATTTGCTCGTCGCACTTTCAGCCAACGGTGAGTATGCCGCCGGGGCCGCACTGTTCTATGTGGTCGTCTATGGCCTGGCAACGTTTGGCGCTCTGGCCGTCACCGCAGCAGTCGAGCAAGAGCGCGGCGACGACTCACTGGGTGCCTTTGCGGGATTGGTTCACCGCTCACCGCTCCAAGCTGTGGCGCTGCTGGTTTTTCTAACATCGCTGGCAGGGGTGCCGCCATTGGCGGGCTTTGCGGGCAAGTTCATGATGTTTGG
>CAIKHZ010000229.1 GCA_903827375.1 Akkermansiaceae bacterium | reverse complement strand
GAGGATTTCGGTGGTATGGTGGAGAGATGCGCAGGTCAAGATGGCTGGCGGGTTGGAAGGGTTCGGCGACGAAGCCTGTGATTTATCACTGTATTTCACGGGTGGTGGATCGGCGGTTTGTGTTTGAGGAGAGAGAATGCGAGGCGTTCCGGATGTATTTTCGGATGTATGAGAATTTCTCGGGCTGCCGGGTCTTGTCGTATTGCGTGATGTCGAACCATTTTCACCTTTTGCTGGAGGTACCGCCGATGGCGGATGGCGGATTGAGTGATGAGGAGCTGCTGGGACGTCTGGGCGGGCTATATTCGGAGGTGATGGTGGCGGGTGTGGCTGCGGAATTGGCGGAGGCGAGGAAGTGCGCTTTTGGCGAGAACGAAGGAGCGGACGTGGCACGGGTGGCAGCGATTCACACCCGATTCACCTACCGGATGCATGATTTAAGTGAGTTTATGAAAGGCTTGTTGATCCGGTTCACTCGGTGGTTCAACCGGGTGCATTTGCGGACGGGAACCTTGTGGGAAGAACGGTTCAAGAGCGTGATCGTGGAAAGCGGGGTTGCGGCGCGGACGATGGCAGCCTACATCGACCTCAATCCGGTGCGGGCGGGGATGGTCAAAGACCCGGCAGATTACCGCTGGTCCAGTTATGGGGAAGCGGTGGGCGGCGGGAAGAAAGGGAACGGAAAGAAGGCTCGCGAGGGCTTGGTGCGGGCCTATTTCTGCGATCAGGGAGTGGGGTTCGAGGCGGAGAAATGGCAGGAGGTCTCACGCCTATGCCGGCGCTTGATGGGCTTGGCCCTGGGACGCAAGCCGTGGCTAGCTAAGGTGGGTGGAGCTGAGGTGGGTGGAGCTGAGGTGGGTGGAGCTGAGGTGGGTGGAGAGGGAAATCGTGCGGGCCTATATACGAGGTATACGTCCGATATGTTAGAGAGTAATGATAACGGCACTATCTTGAAGGATCTGTGAAATGCATAGATATTGCATTGTCGGGTTAGGTATTTCACAGATGGGGCGGTGATCGGAAGCAAGGAGTTTGTGAACGAGGCGTTTGCCCGGGCCCGGGAGCGATTCAGCGCGAAGCGCCAGGATGGAGCGCGGGCGATGCGGGGCAACGGCAGCGGCGTGAAGGGCTTGCTGTGGAGCGCCAGGGATTTGCGCGTAAGAGTCTGACAAGGTGGATACGAGCCTGTGACCCAGATAACGCGTGGCCCTGCTCTGGCATGGTTCGATCTACCGATTTTCCCCACTCACCGTGAAAACATCTCGGTCCGCCGCCGCCACATTGGGCCCCAAGGAAGCGCCCCGCTCGTGCCCTGAGGGATATTTGCAGAAATATTCGGCACTTTGGATCGGTAAAAGGGTCACAGAGCCTGCTCCTAACTTTCATCACCCCTTATGAAACTCACTCCTGCCACTACCATCGCCGCAGCCGTCCTGATCGCTGTTGCCGGATTTCTCGTTGGCAAATTCACCTCCCCGGGTTCCAGCGATGCGCCTGATGCCTCTGATTCCCGCAACGCCACCCTGCGCTCAAGCTCCCGCACCGCAAATTCCGCCGATCACTCCGCTGCCAGCTCCAAACGCAACGCCCACCCGGACTCCAGCCACAGTGCCTCTGGCGGAGATAAACTCAGCCGACTCGAAGCCATCGTCCGCGGCGAAAACGCCCTCGACCGCAACCGCGCCCTGCTCGCATACATCGACCAACTCGCCCCGGGTGATTTTGAAGCCGCCATTGCCAAATTCCGCGGCCTAGGGATCACCGAAAGCCGCTTCAGCGAATACGCCATGTTGCTAACCGCATGGTCACAGGTCGATCCCACCGCCGCTCTCGCCTACGCCCAAGCCAACACCCGCAGTGGCTTTGCCGCCACCACGATCCTCTCGACCTGGGCCGCCACCGATCCGGAGGCCGCGATCCGTTGGGCTCAGGCAAACCACACCAGCACCGACGCCAATCCCTACTTTGCTGGCATCATTCGCACGCTCGGTGCCACTGATCCGGCCCGCGCCTCCGCATTGCTTACCAGCATGCCCCGCAGTAACGAACGCGGTGAGGCTCTGGACGCCATGCTCCCCCACGTCCTGGCCCAGGGCACAGATGCCGCTCGTGCGTGGATTTCCGCCCTCACCGATGATTCGCTGCGCAATGGATCGATGATGCGCGCCGCCGACCAAATGGCCCAAACTGATCCTAAAGGCACCGCCGACTGGTTGCTGGCTAACCCCGGCGAGGCCACCAAACGTAGCCTCGATAACGTGCTAGCGGCCTGGGCAACCGCCGATAAATCCGCCGCCGTGGCCTATTATGAAGCCCTGCCGAAAGGCGAAGAGCGCGGTAATGCCTTGCGCGGCGTCATTTCCGCCATCTCAGGCCAAGACCCGACGGCGGCCGCCGCCATGATCAGCAGCCACCCAGCCGATATCACCGATGGCACCATTCAGACGTTTGTTTGGCACTCCTTTGGCAGCAATCCGGCCCTTGCTTTGAATTACGTCGGCAGCATCACCGATCCCGGCAACCAAGAGAACACATATAACCGCTCCTTGGACAAATGGTTGAGCCGCGACCCGGCCAGCGCCCAGGCCTGGATCCAACAAAACCCGCTGCCGGACAACGTCACCCGCCACCTCCAAGAGCGCGCCGCACAAACCCAGCCCTAAGTAAACCCTCTCCGGCCCACGCACTTCCCAGCCCGCCGAACCAGGCATTTTAGGCCGTTCATGGCAATTCCTGCGTTGCCGCGTTGACAGCTAGGGCTGCTCCGGTCATCTTCCGCGCATGGACACAACCAAACTCCTTCTTGGCACCACCGTCGCCCTGCTGCTCGCGGCCGTGGTGATGTCTTGGAATAACATGCAGCAAGGGGTGAAAAACACCCCGGCCGATGAAACCGAACGCCTGCGCAAAACCGTCGATGCCCTCCGCGAGGACATCAACCGCGCCGCCTTGGAAAAACAACTTCAGCAAAGCGCCGCAGCCCCCGTTGCCCCGCCGCCTGCCAACCACGACGAGCTGGAGGTCACCAAACAACGCTTGAAGGAAAGCGAGGAGCGCAGCCTGGCGCTCGCCGAAGAGAAAGCCAAGGCCGAACGAAACGCCAAGGTCTCCGACAGTGAGAACATGGAGTTGGTTCGTGGCGAGCTGGAAAAAAAGAACGCCACCGCCCGCGAAGCCCGCCTCATCGCCCAAGCCCTGCTCGTCGCCAAAGTCAAGGAATGCGTCAATGATCCCCAAACCGGCACCTTCGTCACCCTCGAGGTGCTCATGCCCGATCAAGTCCAACAAAACACCATCCTCGATATCCGCCGCAATACCGGCATCCTCGGCAAACTTAAAATCTCTTCCATCGTCGGTGGCGAAGCTATCGCCAACGTGCTTCCCGGCTTCGGCACCATCGCCCCGGTGCGCGGCGACGAACTCATCCTGCCGCCGCGCTTCTAAAACATGCCCACCACCACCGTCGGCCTCATCTCCCTGGGTTGCGCCAAAAACCTCATCGACTCGGAAGTCATGCTCGGGCACCTCGCCCAGGCCGGCATGGCCATGACTCCAGATCCCGAACTCGCCGATGTGCTCATCATCAACACCTGCTCGTTCATCGATATCGCCAAGCAGGAGTCAATCGACGCTGTGTTCGGTGCCGTCAAGGACCGCAGCGCCGACCCCGAACGAGCCCGCCAGAAAATCATCGTCGCAGGCTGCTTGTCTCAACGCTTTGCAAAGGACCTGCCCGGTCTGATGCCGGAAGTCGATGCCTTCATCGGCCTCGACCAACTCCCAAAAATCGCTCCGATCATCCACAAGCTGTTAGGATCTAACGATCAAAGCGAACTAACCAAGGACGAGGGGCCCGCAGCCACCGACGACCCCCGCGATTTCGTCACGCTCAAGCCTCAATTTGTTCCGGATTACACGACGCCGCGTTTCCGGCTCACGCCGGACCATTTTGCCTACGTCAAGATTGCCGAAGGTTGCAACCACACCTGTTCGTTTTGCATTATTCCGCAAATCCGCGGTCGCCACCGTTCCCGCAGCCAGAACTCAGTCGTGCGCGAAGTCGAGGCGCTGGTCGCTTCGGGGGTCAAGGAAATCAACCTCATTTCCCAGGATACCACGTATTTTGGCATGGACCACTGGAGCGAGCACCGCCCGAAGCCGACCTCGCCAGTGGATTCCACCAAGGGCGAAAGCCTCGCCAGCCTGCTGCGCGCCATCAACCAGCTTCCCGGCGACTTCTGGGTGCGACTCCTCTACACCCACCCGGCCCATTGGTCTGATGAATTGATAGAAACCATCGCCGCCTGCGACAAGGTGGCCAAGTACGTCGATATCCCGCTCCAACACATATCCGATCGCATGCTCACGGCCATGCAGCGGGTGACCAGCGGCGACTACATCCGCGACCTGCTGCGCCGGATGCGCGTCGGCATCCCCGGCCTGGCCATTCGCACCACCTTCATCGTTGGCTTCCCCGGCGAAACCGAGGAGGATTTCCAGGAATTGTTGGACTTTATCGATGAGTTCCGCTTTGAGCGTGCCGGGGTATTTCAATACTCCAAGGAAGAAGGCACCCGCGCCTATCAATTGAACGGCCACCTCCACCACATGACCCGCCGCAGCCGCTGGTCACGCGCCATGGCAGCCCTTCAACGCATCGCCGGCGAAACCAACCAAGCCCAGGTCGGCAGGTCAGTGCGTGTGCTCGTCGAAAGCCCCGGCCTGGCCCGCAGCGCCTGGGACGCCCCGGAAATCGACGGCTCAGTGCATGTCGATGAGGCCCTGCCCGTTGGCCAATTCGCGACCATCACCATCGGCGATTGGCGCGGCTACGATCTCGTTGCGAAGCATTGACTGAGTTCTGCCCCCTCCTCTCCAAAGCCACAAGCGCGACAAATAGGCTTGTGCGGCTCCTGAGTTTGACGGCAATTTCAGGGAATTGAACTTGCTCGACTCATTGGCTCTTTTGAGGTCTAACGCCGAGTTCTTTGGCTAGATACTTAGGGACACTGCGTCCGCCATAATGCCCGATCCCTCACAACGATTCCCACTTTGCCGCAACCCCTCACAAGCCTGTGGATTTTGCAATCCGCCTCGCCTTGGTTTGGCACCCATGGCCGCACTTGCCACACGTCTCACCAATCCCGCACACCTAGACAAAATTTTCCGAAAGACCCCCGGACCGTGGCACGTAAGGTGGGCAGCCGCGATCCAGTTGTCAGAGAATGAAGGCAAACTGTTTCGGCAAATACCAAACTAATTACCATATGATGACCCATTCCAAATCCATTTGGCTGCTGTTAGCCGCCTCTGTCGCAGTCCAAGCGGCCCCACCAGTGACAGTTCCGGTGGGCAAGCCGGGCAATGCGGCCGACTCCACGGGCTATGGCGCAGTGCCCTACGAATACAAAATCGGCAAATTCGAGGTGACCAACGAAGAGTATTGCGCCTTTCTCAACGCCGTCGCCAAAAGCGATTCCTACGAACTCTACGACGGCCGCATGGGCACCCAATACGGCGGGATCCTCCGCAGCGGCGAAGCCGGCAGCTTCACCTATAGCTTGAAAGATGCCATGGGCAAAAAACCCGTCAACTACCTCACTTGGCTCTCCTGCGTTCGTTACGCGAACTGGTTGAGCAACGGCGGCGGCATCGGCGCCGACACGGAGAGCGGCAGCTACACAATCAAGTGGGGCCAGGTGACTCCGCCAAATCACGCCACCCTTGCCGTCGGCAAAACCTTGAAGTGGGCCATTGCCACTGAAAACGAATGGTACAAAGCCGCCTATTTCGATGCCGAAAAACCCGGTGGCCCGGGCTATTGGCCATACGCGGTGAAAGGTGGCAGCGCCCCGGCCTGCAACCTGAACAGTGACACCCCCACCGATGTCGGCAGTTTCAAGACAGCCCCCAGTCCATGGGGGACGTTTGATCAGGACGGCAACGTTTGGGAATACAACGAAACCATGACGGGTGATAAGGTCGGCCTCCGTGGCGGTTCATTCTACATGCACGACAAAGATGCCTATCTGCTTGCGACAACCCGCTACGATGTCGATGGCGGAAAATGGCCCAACTACGGCTTCCGCGTCGTCGCTCTGGGTTCCGGCAAAGCCGAGCCGGCCAAACCTGCCAAACCCGCCAAATGACCCGCAGCATTGCCTGCTATTAACTGCAAATAGGCCCTCGGTTTCCGCGTTGCGTGTGCTTGCGGCGCGGGAACCAGCTCCACTCCCACCCCTCCACCCGATGAAACATGCCCCCGCTTGGCTGACCGCCATCCTCGCCGCAACCGCCCTGCACTCAGCGATGGGTGCCGAGGTGCACTCGGCCCTTGAAACCGCCTTCGCACCCGATGGGAAAATTCTCGCGGTCACGGATGCCACCAGCCCGGCGGTGGTCCTCATTGACCCAGCTAACAACACCGTCCTGCGCACGATCAAACTCAGCGGCGCTCCCGCCGGCCTCGCTTGGGCACCTGATGGAAAACACCTCTTCGCCTCAGAAACCGGTGCCAGCAGCATCGCTGAAATCGATCCTGCTAGCGGCGCAGTCACCCGCCGCCTAACCACCGGCCGCTACCCTCGCGGACTCGCCATGGCCCCGCGCCATAAATTCCTGCTGGCCACCGATTGGGGCTTGGACAAACTCACCGTCATCGACGTCGCCTCCGGCACCACCAAGGCCAACATCACCGTCGGCCGCCAACCCACCGCTGTGGCCATCACCCCGGACGAGTCCCTTGCTCTCGTTAGCAACCTCATCCCGGACACCGCCGCCGTCGCCCCGGACACGGCCACCCAAGTGTCGGTGATCGATCTCCAAACATTGCAAGCCAAACCCCCAATCCGCTTGCCTCTCGGCGCCACCAACACCCGCGGCATCGCCGTCAGCGGCGACGGCCACACCGCTTACGTCGTCCACACACTCGGCCGATTTAACCTGCCTACCACCCAACTCGATCGCGGCTGGGTCAATACCAATGCCATGACGATCATCGACGTGGCAGCCAGCAAAATTGTCGCCACCGTCCTCTTGGACCAAGTGATGGATGGGGCGGCCGACCCCTGGGGTATCGCGCTGGATCCCTCCGGTATGCGTTTGTTCATCACCCTCTCCGGCGTCCATCAACTCGCCCTCATCGACCTCGAACGACTCCCGGAAATCCTCAAGGAAACCCCCGAATTGCTCGTCAATGACCTCGCCGCCCTCTACCGCCACAACCTCATCCGCCGCGTGGACCTTCCGGGCAAAGGCCCCCGTGGTCTCGCCGTGGCTCCCGATGGCAAGCGCGTAGCCAGCGCCGCGTACTTCTCTGGCGACGTCGTCCTGACCGACATTAACGGTGCCGCCCCGGTCGCCGTAGCGCTCGGTGTGCAGCCCCAGGCCGATCTTGCCCGCCAAGGCGAAGCGCTCTTCCACGATGCGGGCCGCTGCTTCCAGCGTTGGCTCAGCTGTGCCTCATGCCATCCTGACGGGCGGGCCGACGGTCTCAACTGGGATTTGCTCAACGACGGTCTGGGCAATCCGAAAAACGCCCGTTCGCTCGTCTTCAGCGACCGTACGCCGCCGCTCATGTCCCACGGTGCCCGCGACGATTTACAAGCCTGTGTTCGGGCCGGCTTCGTCCACATTCTTTTCACTGAGCCGAAAAACGAGGATGTGCAAGCTGTCTATTCCTATCTGAAAGGTCTCCAACCGGTGGTGAGTCCTTACCGCAAGGCGGACGGGTCCCTGACCGACGCCGCTCTGCGCGGTGAAAAACTCTACAACGACCCCCAAATCGCCTGCGCCAAATGCCACCCAGGCCCCTTGCTCACCAACCTCCAAATGTACGATGTGGGCACCAGCCGCCCCTTCGACCAAGGAGCTCTCAGATTCGACACGACCTCCCTGACCGAATTGTGGCGCACCCCTCCGTACCTCCACGATGGCAGCGCGGTGACCATCCGCGAGGTGCTCGTCGAGCAAAACACCAAAGACAAACACGGAGTCACCTCAAAGCTGACTCCCGCCCAGCTCGACGACCTCAGCGCCTATCTGCAATCGCTCTAAGAATATCGATCAGCTTGTAGGGGCCTATCTATGATCAGCTCATGTGAAGCCCTGTAGCGGCAGTCTTTGACCGTCGCTGCGCAAGAGGAGATTTCGCACATATCGGCGCTCACAGACCGTCGATACAATTCATCTCAGTTGCCTTTCGAGAATTGCTTTTTCGCCTATACCAACACCTTTGATTGTTTGAAAAGATGCACCGGGTAGGATGCCCGGGCCACCGGTGGCAGGGGACCATGCCCTCCGCCAACATCCAACCATTCCTATGCCAATCAACCCATCATGCCCACCGCGCCTCCTGGCAACCGCTCTGGCGCTGACCGCCGGCCTGAATGTGGCCTCCGCCGACGTGCGCAGTGACGTGCTGGGCCATGCCCCGGCACTCAAGGAGATTGTCTTCGCCGTGCGAAAAAACAATCCCAGCGACGGCCATTGGTATGCCAACTTCAGCTACTACGGCCCCAATGAGAACCGTGCCACCTACCTACCCGGTGGCCGCCTCTGCAAACTCAATGTGGTTAGCGGACAAGTCACTAACCTGATTGACGATCCGCTCGGCGGCATCCGCGATCCGGTTCTTAACGCCGATGCCAGCCGCATCCTGTTTGCATGGCGCAAGGGTTCCGATCCGCACTATCACCTCCATGAGTGTCGGCTCGACGGCTCAGACATGCACCAACTCACCGACGGCCCGTGGGATGACTTCGAACCAAGCCAACTGCCAGACGGCGGCATCGTGTTTGTCTCCAGCCGCTGCAAACGCTGGGTCAATTGCTGGCTCACCCAGGTCGCCACCCTCCACCGCTGCAACGCGGACGGCAGCAACATCGAGCTCATTTCCGCTAACCTCGAACAGGAAAATACCCCGTGGCCACTTCCCGATGGCCGCATCCTCTATCAGCGCTGGGAGTACATCGACCGCTCCCAAGTCCACTATCATCACCTCTGGAGCGCCAATCCAGACGGCACCAACCAGATGATTTACTTCGGCAACCAGGCCCCGGGCATCGTCATGATCGATGCCAAGCCCATCCCGGACTCCGATCAAATCGTTAGTATTTTCTCCCCCGGCCACGGCCAAATGGAACACGCTGGCCAGGTCGTCACTCTCAATCCGCGCCTCGGCCCCGACGACCCCGCTGCCGTCCACGTGATATCCGCCTCTGCTGATTTCCGCGACCCCTGGCCACTTTCCACCGAGGCATTCATCGTTGCCCGAGGTGCCGAGATTCTCGCCATGGACAGCAAAGGCGGTACCTCGCCGCTGTTCACGCTGCCGGAATCCGAGCGCCAAGCCGGCTTCTGGGTGCATGAGCCACGCCCCGTCCTGCCGCGCTCATTGGGAAAGGTCATTGCGCGCCACACCGATTCCGCCCAAGCCACCGGCAAACTCATCCTCTACAATATCCTCGAAGGCCGCAATATGCAGGGCATCAAACCCGGCGAAATCCGTAAATTGCTAGTCATCGAGTCACTGCCCAAACCCATCAACTACACCGGCGGAATGGACCCCCTTACCTATGGCGGTTCCTTCACCCTCGAACGCGTGGCTGGCACCGTGCCAGTGGAACCCGACGGCTCCGCCTTCCTCGAACTTCCCGCACGTCGTAGCTTCTTCTTTATCGCCTTGGATGAAAAAGACATGGCTGTAAAACGCATGCAAAGTTTTCTAACAGTCCAGCCGGGTGAGCTCACCAGCTGTATCGGCTGCCACGAGCAGCGCACTCGTACCACCCTTCCACCGCTCCATCCCACCGCCTTGGACCACCCGCCAAGCCAAATCACCCCGGTGCCCGGCGTGCCTGAAGTGTTCGACTTTCCCCGTGACATCCAACCGATCCTCGACTCCGCCTGCGTCGCTTGCCATGACTACGACAAGACCACCCGCGGCGGCCCATATGCCGGTAAACTCATCCTAACAGGCGACCATGGCCCGATGTTCAGCCATAGCTATTTCATGCTCACCATCGCAGGCCTGTTTTCCGATGGCCGCAACCAGGCCACCAGCAACCACGCCCCCCGCACCCACGGATCCTCCGCCAGCCGCTTGCTCAAGCTCATCGACGGCTCCCACTACGGTGCCACCGTCACCCCTCACCAAGCCACCATGTTGCGCCTTTGGATCGACGCCGCAGCCACCTACCCGGGCACTTATGCCGCACTAGGCACCGGCATGATCGGCGGTTACGAGGAAAACAACCAGGTCGGCACCGATGTTGACTGGCCCAGCACCCGTGCCGCTGCGCAGGTGGTGGATAGCCGCTGCCTCGCCTGCCACTCAGACAAGGGAGCCCCGCGCCTGCCGCGCAATCTCTCTGACGAACGCGGCACCTCGTTCTGGCAGCCGAGGATTCCCGATCGCTCGCTCGTCACCAGTCGCCACCTCGTCTTTAATCTCAGCCGTCCGCAAAAATCCATGATATTGTTAGCCCCGCTCGCCCGCAGCGCCGGCGGCTATCAACTCTGCCACAAACCTGATAACACTGAGGCAGTCTTTGCGGACACCTCCGACCCCGGCTACCAAGCCCTGCTGGCAATGGTCACCGCCGGCAAGGATCGCTTGGAGACCATCACCCGCTTTGACATGCCTAACTTCAAACCCCGTCCCGCCTACCTCCGCGAGATGAAACGCTACGGCGTATTGCCTGCGGACCTCGCCCCCGACGCCGCAGTCAATGCCTATCAGACGGACCAGCGCTACTGGGAATCCCTGTGGCACCACCCCGCTAAGTAACCTGACTGCCCGGCAAACCCACTCATCCGCCCGAGTAACTTCAGAGATCCTCAGCCCAGCCACAGGGGCCAGCTAGCTCGATTTCCTCAAGTTGCAGTCAGGCTCAATCAGAGGAGAGAATCGTCTCCTGAAGCGTCTCCGGGTTCGTCATTTTCCTCGTCGTCGGGGAATGGCAGAGAGTCGAGCGAGGCTCGGTAGGCGGCTTGGTCAAATGGCCGGTGGTGGCGCAGAACTTGATCCATGGCTTCGCCCAGGCAGAGGGCCATCTGGTCTTTAGCGTCGCCGATGCTGAGGCCGAGTTTTTCCAATCTAACGAGGGTTGCGGCGACGTAGCGGGTTTGTGGTGAAGCGAGTTGTTGCTCCACAGCGGCGAGGAGGTCGGGCAGAAGGTCGTCAGTCATGGGGAGGGGTTGGAGATTTTGAATTTTGAATTTTAGATTTTGAATTTTAGATTTTGAATTTTGAATTTTGAATTTTGGGCCATGCCCCGTTGGCGAGATGTCAGGTGTTAGATAGAAAAAATGGGGCGGCACTGGGCAGTTCCAGCCAAGGGGTGAATTCGGGTGGGATGGGGGCTTGGAAGTGCAGACGTTCGTGGGAGATGGGGTGGTCGAAGGTGAGCTGCCAGGCGTGGAGCATCAAGCGGCCGGTGAGGGCGGAGGTGCGGCTGGGCTTGCCGTAGATCGGATCGCCGACGAGGGCGGCACCGCGGTGGTGGAGGTGGACGCGGATTTGGTGGGTGCGCCCGGTGTGCAGGTGGCAGAGGATCAGCGCGGTCAGGGAGGACGCATCCACCGCAAGCACCTGATAATCCGTGATGGCGGCCTTCCCGCCGGGCGGATTGACCACCGCCATTTTTTGGCGATTGACCGGATGGCGCCCGATGTGGGTGAACACCGTGTCCTTTTCCGGACGCGGGATGCCCTGACAGACGGCCAGATAGATTTTTTCCATGGTACGGCCGGCGAATTGGCCGACGAGTGATTGGTGGGCGGGGTCGGATTTGGCCACCACGAGGCAGCCGGATGTGTCTTTGTCCAGACGATGAACGATGCCTGGGCGCTCGACGCCGCCAATGCCGGAGAGATTCCCCTGACAGTGGTGAAGCAGGGCGTTGACGAGGGTGCCATCGGGATTGCCGGGGGCGGGATGCACGACCATGCCCGGTGCCTTGTTGAGGACCAGCAGGTCGGCGTCTTCAAAGAGGATATCGAGAGGAATGTCCTGGGCGGCAGCGGCCAGTGGCACGGCCTCGGGCAGAGCGATGGTGATGAGGTCGCCGAGTTTTACCGGATTGCGTGGTTTGGCCGGTTGGCCGTTGACGTGGATGAACTGGTCGCGAATGAGCGTCTGAATGCGTGAACGCGACAATTCAGGCAGACGGCCCGCGAGGAAGGCGTCAAGGCGTTCGCCGGGCATGTCATCGACTCGTATCTCCACAGGCAGAGCTTTTCAGGAAAAACGCCCGCGACAAGATTCAAGTTTGCAGAGGTCGCGGCACGCCGATAGGCTTCCGCCATGCCGGTCGCTGCGGATGAAATCGCTTATTGCCATGCTTGCGGAAGTCCCATGGACGTCACCGCGATGGGACCCTTTGCCAATGTTGCGTGCCCGGGCTGCGGCAAGCATACCCGGGTGAAGCGCGAGTTCGGCCCATACACGCTGTTGCGGCGCCACGCCATCGGCGGTATGAGCGTGGTCTTTGTCGCCCACGATAACACGCTGAATCGCGAGGTGGCCGTCAAAATCCTCAACGAAGCGTATTCCGCCGACGCCCGCCGCATCGCCGCCTTCGAGGAAGAGGCACGCCTAACCGCCTCGTTCAGTCATCCCCACGTGGTGCGCGTGTTCACCACAGGACGGGCGTTCGGGCGGTTTTTCATCGCCATGGAATTCGTCGTCGGCGGCCATTTCGAGCAACAAATCACCGAGCGAGGCACCATCCCCGAACGCGAAATGCTCCAACTCGCCATCCAAGTCGCCGAGGGACTCCGCGCGGCACACAGCGCGGGCTTGATCCACCGCGACATCAAACCGGGCAATATTCTGCTAGATGGCGACGGTCAGGCAAAGATTGTGGATTTTGGTTTGGCTCTATTGTTAGGCAACGGGGGCACCGCGCAAGCCAAGGAAATTTGGGCGACGCCGTATTATGTGCCGCCGGAGACCATTGAAAGCCACCCTGAGGATTTTCGTTCGGACATGTATGCCTTTGGAGCCACCGTGTACCATGCGTTGGCAGGCAAGCCGCCCTGCGATGAGGAAAGCATGTCAACGGTAATTTTGCGCGAGGCGAAACGCAAGGTCGTGCCACTGCAAACGTCCGCACCGTGGGTGAGCCTGCAAACGTGCAGAGCGGTGGATCGGGCGATGGCGTACGACCCCGCCAAGCGCTTCCAGTCATACGATGAAATGCTGGCGCATTTGAACGACGCACTCAAAAATTTGCGGGCCGGAGCCACGACGTTGCAGGGCATGCCGGTGGCTGCCAAGCGCCGCCATTCCACGAAACACGGCGAGTTGCGCATGGGGTTAATCGTGGCTGGCGTGGCGGCGGCTGTTGCGCTGGTGGCTCTATCGGGCTGGGGAATACGGGATCACTTCAAGCACCCGGACAAATCCGTGCCAGCTGGCGGTAAAATCACCACCTCCGCAGCCAGCGCCGCCTCGCTGACTGATGCCGCCGCCACCGCCGCCCGAATCACCAATCTCTATCAACAGGCACGCAGCAGACTGGAGGCCGGTGACTATGAAAAAGCACGCGGCATCTTTGCCAGCTTGCGCGATGATGGCCAGGTGCAGGAACCCAGCCGGACATGGGCCGGCGTGGAAGCAGTGATCATGCCCTATCTCGATGGCAAAAGCGGCCTCGCCCGGCAGGAGGCAAAGGCTACCGCCAGCCACCTTGCCAATGCTCGGCTTGATGACCCATCGATCAAACGCTTGCTCCTGCCAGTTCTTCGAAAGCTCTCGGACTTGCCCGTCATGCCCGCCGCCGATACCGATCTGGTCGATGGTGGGGTGCCTGCGGCTATGGCTTGGCTGCTGGCTGGCCTCAAAAATTGGGAGCAGGGGAATCTCGCCGAGGCCGCCCGCTTTTTTAATGCAGTAAACTCCGCCAACCTCGGCCAGCAAGACCCATGGGTTCTGTTCTATCAGAAAATCGCTGCCGACTATATCGCCGATTTTAATGCCTTCTCCAGTCCCTTGTTCGACGCCCCCCCCAAGGGCAAAGCCGCCTGTGAGAATGCCATCGCAAAACTCAACGCCCTCCTCCCCAGCCTCAAAACCCGGGGCCGCGCCCGCTTCAATGTCATGGCCTGGAAACTCGACCTCGAACGCCTGGCGCGCCTGCCCGAACCCACCGATCCGTCCGATAAGCCGGATCCGCATGCCCCGTCAGATCCGGCCGGCAAGACAGACAAGGCCGACAAGACAGACAAGGCCGACAAGACAGATCCGGCCGACAAGACCGACAAGACAGACAAGGCCGGCAAGGCCGACAAGACAGACAAGGCCGACAAGGCCGACAAGACAGACAAGGCCGGCAAGACAGACAAGGCCGAGTGAGCCGTGCCCATCCACGGGTTATCAATCCAAATTGAGAAACCCGCTGACCTGAGTCGCAACAAAAAATTCAAGCCTCCCCTGCCGTGTCCGATTTGTTTGCCAATCCACCCGCGCTAGCCAATAAACCGCAGCCGACCGAACCCCTGGCGGCACGCATGAGGCCGCGTTCGCTCGACGAGCTCGCGGGCCAGGCACATCTGTTAGCCCCCGGCAAATTGTTGCGGCGCGCGATTGAATCGGACCGCTTCACCTCGCTGATTTTTCACGGACCGCCGGGCACCGGCAAAACCACCTTGGCCAGCGTGATCGCACGCTGCACAGGCTCTCGCTTCGAGGCGCTTAACGGCGTCGAGTCGAACGTGGCGGAAATCCGCGCCAAAATTGACCAAGCGCGCACTTGGCGCGAGTTGCGCGGTGAGACGACGGTATTGTTCATTGACGAGATTCACCGCTTCAACAAGGCGCAACAGGATGTGCTGCTGCCACACATCGAACGCGGGGTCGTTCGATTCATCGGCGCCACCACCCAAAACCCCTACTTTTACGTCAACTCGCCACTCGTCTCCCGCTCCCAGGTTTTTCAACTCGAGCCGGTGCCGGTACCCGACGTGGTCTCGGTTTTGCAGCGGGCATTGGCTGACTCCGAACGGGGCCTCGGCTATTTGCATATCGCCGCGGATCCAGCAGCGCTCATCCATCTATCTGAGAAATCCGACGGCGACGTGCGCAAGGCGCTCACAGCACTGGAACTTGCCGCCCTAACCACAAATCCAGCAGCCGACGGCTTGATCTATCTGACGCTGGCGGTGGCCGAGGAATCCATCCAGCGCAAGGCGGTGGTGTACGATGCAGGAGGCGACGCTCATCACGACACGATTTCTGCCTTCATCAAATCCATTCGGGGCTCCGATCCCGATGCCGCTCTGTACTGGCTGGCGAAGATGTTGCATGCCGGCGAGGATCCGCGGTTCATTTCGCGGCGTTTGGTCATTGCCGCCTCGGAGGATATCGGGTTGGCCGATTCCAATGCCCTGCGAGTGGCGCTCGACGCCCATCACGCGCTGGAATTTGTTGGCATGCCCGAGGGGCGAATCCCGCTGGCCCATGCCACGGTTTACCTGGCCACCGCGCCTAAATCCAACACTGCCTACGTGGCGCTGGGCCTGGCTATGGCCGATGTGGAAACCGGCCGCACTTTGGCCGTGCCGATTCACTTGCGCACTCCCACCCGCAAGAAGCTCGCTGGCGCTTCCGGTGATGCCTCCGCCTCCATGGAATACCTGTACCCGCATGACTTCGACGGAGCCCACATCCCCCAGGCGTACCTGCCAGAGGGGCGCCTCTACTATCGGCCCGGCGAGCAAGGCATGGAAAAGCGCATCAAGGAGCGTCTCGATCTGTGGCGCGCCGCCTTCAGCCCCCCCCCCCCACCACCTCAACCGTAGCGGCGTAAAGCGTCGATCCCAGATGGGGTTCCACCTGGCCGACGCGTGCCACCCAAAATACTTTCGTTGTAAGTGATTTTGGCTCAGGCGATAAATTGGCCGGAAACGAAGCGTATCCGGCGCTTCACTGCAACAAGTCAATCCCACCCGCCCTGTCCACCGCCCACAATTCTCCAGAACATAAAACAAAAAAACATGAAATCCACCATGCGTCCCCTCCTAGCCATTGCGCTAGCCCTCACCGCCTCGCTCCCCGCTTTTGCAGCGGAGGCCAAGCGCGTCATCGTCTGCTCCGCCACCAAGGGCTTCCGTCATTCGTCCATTCCCCTCGCTGAAAAATGCATCGAGCGGCTTGCCGAGCAATCCAAGGCCTACACGGTCGTCGATTGGGTGCGCCAGCCTGATAAGGCGGATATGGATAAACTCAGCCCCGCCAACCTCATCGCCCAAAAGATCGATTGCGTCATCTTTGCCAACACCACGGGCGACCTCCCGCTGCCAGACCGCGAGGGTTTCATCAAGTGGATCGAAGACGGTCATGCCTTCTGCGCCATGCACAGTGGCAGTGATACCTTCCATGGCTTCCCAGGCTACAACGAAATGCTCCAGGGCGAATTCGACGGTCATGGTGGCCAACCCCCTGCTGACATGACAGCCGGCGACACCGCCCATCCTGCCAACGCCGGCCTCGGTGCCACTTGGGACATTGCTTCCGAGGAAATGTACCGCTTCAAAAATCAGGACCGCACCAAGATCCGCGCCCTGTGGTACCTGCGCCACCATCCTGAAGACAAGACGAAGGCCGGTTTCTATGCCGTCTCGTGGTGCCGCATGGCTGGCAAGGGCCACGTCTTCTACACCTCACTCGGTCACCGCGAGGACCTCTGGGATGATACTGCCGCCGCCGGCGACCGCAAAAATTCGGAGTTGATGAGCAAGCAGTACCAAGCCCATATCCTCGGTGGCATCAAGTGGGCGCTGGGCTTGGCCCCAGGCAGTGCCATCCCCAATCCTGAAGCAAAATAATGTCTGTGCCTGCCCAAACGGTCGAATTCGCGCTCCAATCCTTAGTCTGGAATCGCTAGCGTAGAGTCCGAACTGTTTAGGCCACACTACCCACTCAAGGCACTGGAATCAAAGTACCGGTGCCTTGGGTGTTTTTTTTGATCATCGACCCCGACAAACAACTCATCATGAAACAACCATCCCTTGTGATTTCCGACCGCTTCGTTATGACTTTGGCGTTAGGCTGGCTAGCTGCCGCCCCAGCCATGGCCGATGAGCCGGGTTGGCAGGAACTATCGAAAGTGGGCCATGCCAAAACCCACGGTGCCACGGCCTTTTGGGGGGGTATGCCCGAGCTCAATCCCAAGGCCAGGATCAAGGTGCTGGATGTGGATGGGCCGGGGGTGATCACCAGTTTCCATGTTTCGGCGATGGCAGCTGATGGCGTACAAGGATTTGGTTCGGCAGCGGTTGCCGGGCTGATCCTGCGGGTTTCTTACGATGGGCAGGCCCATGCCGCGATTGAGATGCCGCTGATGGACTTTGTGGGAGACGTCGAGTGCAAAAGCCTGTACTTCACCTCGGTCTTCATGTCAAAGGTCAAGGAGTCTCACAATTTTCGCATTGCCATGCCTTTCCGCAAGCATGTGACCATCGAGGTGGAAAACCCCTCCGACAAGAAAATCAGTGGCTACATCGAGTTGACCTATGATTCGGTGGCTTCCATCCCCGATGATTGCGGTTCCCTGCACGTGGATTTTCGCCACGGGAATTTGTCGGCCCAACACCCTAACATCATGTTCGAGTCCCAATCGGCGGGGACGATTGTCGCCCACTGGCTGCAATATGAAACGAGCCTGGCCCGCGATGGTCAACTGATCTGCGAAGCGGACCAGCAGTTTTTTCTTGATGGAGATGACAAACCGACCCTCCAGTCGATGGGCAGCGAGGACTTGTACGGCGGATCCTGGGGCTTCATTGAACCACAGGGTGACAACCAATATACCTCCGTTCTGCGCAATGAAGCCTTGGGTGCCGCCGGCTCCCGCATCGCGATGCTGCGCTGCCGAACCCAGGATGCCATCTCGTTCCGCAAGTCCTGCAAATGGCTCCTAACCTGGGAAAATGACCGTTGGGCTGCGGATAAGTTAGGCGAAGGTCCCATCCCCTATCGCCACTGTGTTTATTTTTACTCCAAAGACTGAAACGCCTCCTCGGGTAACATCAAATATATGAAAGCATACAAAATCTATCTGCCAACGGCCGCAGCCATGGCCTCGCTTCTGATGCTTGCAGGTTGGGCGGGTGCGGCTGAGTTGCCCCAACAGAAGCCACGCCCCGATTCCCTCGATGGCTGCAATGTCGTCTGGGATTCACCCAGCGACAGCTCGGCGGGTTCCATGCCCATCGGCAATGGCGACATCGGTATGAACGTCTGGATCGAGCCCAATGGCGACCTGCTGCTGCTCATCAGCAAGACCGATGCCTGGGACGCCAACGGCCGCATTCTCAAGGTCGGCCGCGTCCGCCTATCGCTCACCCCCACGCCTTTGGCCAAAGGCAAACCATTTCGCCAGGAACTGAAACTGCGCGACGGCACAATAGAAATTTCCGGCGGCCAGGGTGAGACAGCCACCACCCTCCGCGTCTGGGTGGACGCCAACCAACCGGTCATCCGCGTCGAGTGCGAGGGAGCGAAGCCGTTTGATATCAAGGCTGTGTCGGAGCCATGGCGCACTGAAACGCGCTTGTTTGGTGAGAATGAATGGGCGAGTTGCTGGACGATGCAGGGGTCCGTCAATCGCAAGGGCCTTGAGTGCTATGTGACGCCTGATCGGGTGATGGAAACCGGCGATGACCGGGTTATTTGGTATCACAGCAACGAATCCTCGGTGTGGCCGATTGGCATGAAACTCCAAGGACTGGAATCCATGATGTCCAAAATGCAGGACCCGCTGCTCAACCGCACATTCGGCGCGGCACTCAGCGGCCCGGGTTTGGCTAGGAAAGATCCGCTCACCCTTGCCTCCAGCCAGCCTGCAAAGTCGCACCTGCTCTCGATCTATCCACTAACAGCCATCACCCCCACGCCGCAGGGCTGGAAGATCCTGTTGGATAAACAAATCAAAGCTTCTGATGCCCAGCCTCTAACCAAAACTCGCGCCGAGCACCAAGAGTGGTGGCAAAAATTCTGGCAAAGGAGTTGGATCCGCATCAGCGGTGAAGCAGGCGCAGAGGCCGTCACCCGCGGCTACACGCTGCAGCGCTGGATGAGCGCCTGCGCTGGCCGCGGTGCCTATCCGTTCAAATTCAACGGCTCCATTTTCACCGTTGAGAAGCACGACGGGAGCAAAGCCACGACCGATCCGGACTTTCGCCAATGGGGCGGCGACTACTGGTGGCAGAACGTCCGCCTGCCCTACTGGCCTATGCTAACATCCGGCGACTACGACATGATGCTACCCTTGTTCCGGATGTATCTGGACACACTGCCGCTCGCCAAAGAAAGAAACAAAATCTGGTTCAACTGTGAAGGAGCATTCATCGCGGAAACCATGAACTTCTGGGGCCTCTACGGCTATGGTGACTACGGCTGGGATCGCAATGGCAAGCAAGTTGGCGACGTCGCCACCCCGTGGATCGGGCGCATCTGGACGGGTGGTCTGGACTTGTCCTTGATGATGTTGGATTATTGCGAGCACACTCAGGACCAAGCATTTCTCAAACATGACGTCCTGCCGTGGGCCGACGCTATGCTCCAGTATTTCGACACCCGCTTCAAACGCGATGCATCGGGCAAACTGCTCATCACTCCGGGCCAAGCCTTGGAAACCTACCGCGATGCTTCGGTGCTCAACCCGACGACCGATGTGGCCGGCTTGCATGCCGTCATTGAGCGCCTGCTGGCATTGTCACCAAACCAAACTGATGCTACCGCCCGCGAGCGCTGGCTGCGTTTCCAAAAGGAGCTTCCCGACCTTCCCATAGCCGAAAAAGGTGGCAAGAAATGCGTGCAACCCGCCGCCAAGTTCGGTGACCGAGGCAACTGCGAAAATCCGGAGTTATACACGGTGTTCCCGTTCCGCATCTTCAGCGTCGGCAAGCCAAACCTCGAACTCGGCCGCGATACCTTTGCCGCTCGCATCGAAAAAGCCTGCCAAGGCTGGCAACAGTCAGCCGTTCAGGCCGCCATGCTCGGATTGACCTCCGAGGCCAAGGGCATGCTCGTGCAAAATGCCGCTAACAGCAATGGCGGCATGCGCTTCCCAGCCACCTGGGGCCCGAATTACGACTGGCTCCCGGACCAGTGCCATGGTGGCAACCTGCTCAATACAACCCAGTCGATGCTCATGCAAACCGAAGGCAGCAAGATCTATCTGTTTCCCGCATGGCCGAAGGAGTGGAATGTTTCCTTCAAACTCCACGCCCCATCTAACACCACCGTGGAAGCCGAACTGCGCGATGGCAAAGTCACATCCATCAAAGTCACTCCGCAGTCCCGCGCTGCTGATGTGGTCAATATGCTGGCACCATGACCCGATGGGAACGAACTGATATATGAGCGTGTCTATGATCACCTATGTGAATAAAAGATTCAGGGATGGCCAGCGCGATCGTTCTGCATCTCTTGCACCGTCGGACCCAACATAGAGGCACAGTGAGATCAAAACTCCTACGCACCAAGAGTGCCGACCATCTGATGGCGGAGGCGGCCGCGCCCGAACGCCTCATGAAGCGCTCGCTCACCGCTTTCGACCTCACCTGCCTTGGTATCGGTGCCATCATTGGCTCGGGCATTTTCGCACTTACCGGCACCGCAGCGGCGGGCGATACCACCCAAGCCAATGCCGGGACCATGATGACGCCGGTGATCAACTTCTTGCAAGCGTGGATGACCCACGCGCCGACCGTGCTGGGGCGTCCTGGAGCCGGTCCGGCGGTGATCCTGTCATTTGTGGTTGCGGCGATCGTTTGTGGTTTCGCAGCATTGTGTTATGCCGAACTGGCAGCGATGATTCCTGTGTCCGGCTCTGCCTATACTTATGCCTATGCGACTCTGGGCGAACTGGTGGCATGGATCATCGGTTGGGATTTAATCCTCGAGTATGCGGTGGGCAACATGGCGGTGGCAGTGGGCTGGTCCGGTTACTTCGTGAAACTTTGCGAGAGTCTCTTCGGGCTGAAGTTCCCGCTCTGGTTGGTGACCGATTACCACACGGCCAGTGATCTTCTAGCCAATGGCGGGGATGCGCTTATGGATTTCTCCTCCACCACCCTACCTATCGTCGCGGGGCATGCCATCGCGCTGAATCTGCCGGCTCTCGTCATTGTGGCGGCCGTCACCGTGCTGCTGATCTATGGCGTTCGCGAAAGTGCGCGGGCCAATAGCATCATCGTCGTGCTTAAAGTCGCGGTGGTGGTGTTCTTCATCACCTTTGGGGCGTTCCTCGTCCACCCCGATCACTGGCACCCGTTTATGCCTAGCGGCTTTGGCGGCGTGATGAGCGGGGCCGCAATTGTGTTTTTTGCCTTCATCGGATTTGATGCTGTATCCACCACAGCAGAGGAAACGCGCAATCCACAACGCGATCTGCCCCGCGGCATGATCGCGAGCCTTATCATCTGCACCCTGCTCTACGTGCTGATGTCTGCGGTCCTAACAGGCGTAAAGAAGTACACTGCCTACCTCGGGGATTCCGCCGCAGTGGCAACTGCCTTTGCCGAGCGCCCATGGGCCCAAGCTCTGGTGAGTGCCGGCGCACTGGCGGGCATGACCTCGGTGCTGCTGGTGTTTCAACTCGGCCAACCCCGCATTCTCATGGCTATGGCCCGCGACGGCTTGCTGCCGCTCTATTTTGCCCGGATTCATCCGCGCTTCCGCACCCCTCACGTCACCACCATCTGGACCGGCGTCATCGTCGGTGGGGTGGCCATGGTCAGCGACATCGGATCCCTGGCCGATCTAACCAACATTGGGACCCTCTTTGCGTTCGCACTGGTGTGCCTCGGGGTGATTATTTTGCGGCGCACCGACGCCACCCGACCGCGCCCGTTCCGGGTGCCACTGGTCCCGCTATTGCCGGTCCTCGGGGTGATGCTCTGCGGCGTGCTGATGCTGAGTCTGCCTCTTCTAACATGGTTGCGATTTCTCATCTGGCTTGCGTTGGGCCTATGCATCTACTTCCTCTATGGCGTGGGCCACAGCCGCCTGGGCAAGGGCGAGGACGTCGGCGAGACCGAGAACACAAATCCACCAATCATTTAGTACAAGCCAGGACAATACCCTAATGATGATTCATGTTTTCATTCTGGTGGCGTTCATTTGTTCTGCAATAAACATCCCATGAACCGTTTCCTGGCTCTCCTCGTTATGGCTCTGGCTGCCCACTCGGCGGCGGCCCCGCTGGACGCCGATGTGGTGATTTATGGCGGCACTGCGGCAGCCATCGCCGCCGCGGTGCAGACCAAGCGCATGGGCAAATCGGTACGAGTCGTTGCCCCTGAACAACACCTCGGCGGTCTCATGGCCAGCGGTTTGGGATGGACGGATTCCGGCAACAAAGCTGCCATCGGCGGGCTGTCGCGCGGGTTTTTCCACCGCGTCTGGCAGACCTATCAGGCAGAGACAGCATGGACCTGGCAAACGCGCGCTGAATTCGGCACACGCGGCCAAGGCAGCACTGCGGACGATGGAGGGCAACCGACGATGTGGACGTTCGAGCCGCACGTGGCTGAGCGCATCTTCGAAGACTGGCTGCGAAAAACTGACATTCCGGTGCACCGGAACCAATGGCTTGAGCGCCAACACGGCGTGACCATGAAGGATGGGCACATTCTCGCCATCACCACCCTCGACGGCAACATCTATACCGGAAAAATGTTCATCGACGCCACCTACGAGGGCGATTTGTTGGCAGCAGCGGGCGTTAGCTTCACGGTGGGACGCGAGGCTAACGAAAAATATGGTGAGTCTCTCGATGGTGTGCAGGTGCGTCACGCCGTCAAACATCAGTTCGAGAAACCGGTGAGCGCCTGCGTGGTGCCCGGTGACCCGGCCAGCGGCTTGTTGGCGCGGGTGTCTGCGCTACCACCGGCTGCTGACGGCAGCGCCGACGACAAGGTGCAGGCGTATTGTTTTCGCACCTGCCTGAGCGACCATCCGGACAACCGAGTGGCCTTTGCCAAGCCGGATGGTTACGACCCGCAACAGTACCAGTTGCTAGCCCGCTATCTGCAAGCCGGTTGGAGCGCGGTGACCGGCAAGTTCGATCCCATTCCAAACCGCAAGACCGACACCAACAACCACGGCGGATTTTCCTTCGATAACATTGGCATGAATTACGATTACCCGCTGGCGTCCTACCAACGCCGTCGCGAAATCATCCACGAACACATAACCTATCAACAGGGTTTGCTATGGTTCCTCGCCAACGACGCACAGGTGCCCGCCGCCATACGCACCAAGATGGCTAAATGGGGGCTGGCTAAGGACGAATTCACCGACAATGGCAATTGGCCCTACCAGATTTATGTGCGTGAGGCCCGTCGCATGGTCTCCGACTTCGTGGTGAGCGAGGGGCACCTGACGCTGGCCAAAGCGACGCCACGACCGGTGGGCATGGGTTCCTATAACATGGACTCACACAACGTCCAGCGCTATGCCGATGCCCAGGGCAACGCCCGCAATGAGGGCGATGTTGAGGTCGGCTTGAAATATCCCTATCCGGTGGATTACCTAGCCATTGTGCCGCGACGCGGCGAGTGCCCCAACCTGCTCGTTCCGGTGTGCGTCTCCGCCAGCCACATTGCCTATGGCTCGATCCGCATGGAGCCTGTGTTTATGATTCTGGGACAAAGCGCCGCCACCGCCGCCGCGCTGGCCATCGACGCCTCCTGCGCGGTGCAGGACCTGCCCTATCCAGCCTTGCGCAAACGGTTGCTGGAAGATGGGCAGGTGCTCGAGTGCCGCCCGGGTGGCCGGTGAGGGGATTGGCATCCTCGCTGAATGTGCATCAGGACGGATTTTTCCCTCGCCGCGACGCCTGCTCATCGTTAGCGTCAAGTCGGAAACGGCAGTCGTGCCGCCCATCCCACCCCTAACGTACCCCCCCATGACAACAAAACGTCCAATTCACCGCTGGATCTATCCAGTGCTCGCCGCCCTGCTCGCCGCCAGTTGCGCCCCTGTCGCGCCTGTTAAACGGGTCGGCATGGTCACCCAGTTGCGCCCTGACAAAGTCGCGGAGTACAAGCAGTTGCATGCCGACTCGAATGCCGGCGTGCGCGACTTATTAAACAAATATCACATGCACAATTTCTCGATCTATCTACAAAAGATTGACGGCAAGTGGTATGAGTTTGGCTACTATGAATACACTGGCAGCCACTTTGAGGAAGACATGGCCACCATGGCCAAGGAACCGCGCACCATCGAGTGGCTCAAAAAATGCGATCCCTTGCAGAAACCCCTTCCAGGTGCCAAAGGTTGGACTAACATGTCCCGTGTGTACTTCAATCCGTGAGACTGTTAGGCTCATGCATTGAATATCACCAATGAACATTGACAGGGCTGGTGGCGGCACTCACGCTAACGGGCGACCGTCAACTTGACGGTCGCCTACAGCACCTGATGAATCATGAATGACCTGAAGACACTGCGTTTTTTGTCCGCTGCGGATGTGCGGCGTGCTCTGCCAATGAGTGAAGCCGTGGAGGTAATGAAATGCGCCTTCCGGGAATTGTCAGAGAACAGGGCGGTTGTGCCGCTGCGCAGCCATGTGGCGATGCCCGAGCATCAGGGCGGCGTGCTGATCATGCCGGCCCACAGCCCCGATTCAGCACGCTTCAGTTTGAAGGTCATCAGTCTGTTTGAGAACAACCCGGCTCTCAACCTGCCTTTTATCCAGGCCATGGTCATGCTGTTTGATGCCACTAACGGATCGCCCTTGGCCATCTTGGAAGGCACCTCCCTGACCGCCATTCGCTCGGGTGCCGCATCGGGTGCTGCCACCGATTTGTTAGCCAGGAAAAATTCCAGCAAGGTGGCTATTTTTGGTGCCGGCCTGCAAGCCCACACGCAGCTGGAGGCGATGTGTGCGGTGCGGCCGATCCGGAGCGCGAGTGTTTTCGACCAAGACCCGCAAAGGGCGGCGGCCTTTGCCCGGGACGCCAGTGCTGAGCTGGGCATTCGCGTGACGGTTGCGGCCACTTCTGCTGAGGCACTTGCAGGTGCCGACATCATTTGCACAGCCACAACCTCGGCGACGCCGGTGTTTGCCGACGACGAGGTGGCCAGCGGCAGCCACATCAATGCCATCGGCTCGTACAAGCCGCACATGCGGGAAATCCCCCCTCTAACTGTGGCCCGGGCGCACGTGGTGGTCGATCAGTTCGATGCCGTGTGGGCTGAGGCTGGGGACCTGATCATGCCGTTGCAAGCCGGACTGATTCATACCGGGCACGTGCGGGCCGAGCTGGGAGAACTCGTCGCCGGCACCAAACCCGGCCGCAGCGATGAGCAGGTGCTGACGTTTTTCAAATCGGTGGGCATTGCCATTCAGGACTTAGCTGCGGCCACTCGGGCGCTGACCAACGCCGAGAAGCTCGGGCTCGGCACCGAGGTGGCGCTGTAACGCAGGTGGGTTGCGCAGTTATTTCTGGACCAGGCCGAGGGGCAGGACGGTTTTGCCGGCCAGTTCGTTAAGGACTTGGGCGAGGCCGGTGTAGATGGCGGAGAGTCCGCAAAAGATGCCTTCGAAGCCAGTGAAGTGTTTGAAGGCGGGACCGGCCGCGCTGATGTCGCCGTAGGCCAGCAGGAAGAATAAAATCGTTAGCGAGAGGAACACAACCTGCAAAGCACGGCTGAGGTGCAGGGTGCCGAGGAACATGACGGCGGTGAACAGTCCCCATACCGCTAGAAATGCTGCTTTGGCAGTTTCGTCGGTGGGGCCGGCCAGTCCCATTTTAGGCAGGACGATCAAGCCGACGAGGGTGAGCCAGAACATGCCGTAGGAGATGAAGGCGGTGGTGGCGAAGGTGTTGCCTTTTTTCCATTCCATGATGCCGGCAATCACTTGGGCGGAGCCGCCATAGAAGATCCCCATGGCCAGGATCATGCTGTTGAGTTCGTAATAGCCGGCATTGTGCAGGTTGAGCAGCACCGTGGTCATGCCGAAGGCGAGGAGTCCGAGCGGTGCTGGATTGGCGGTGCAGTCCTTGATCTGGGTAAGGGTGGCTTGTGACATGGGATGTTTTTTTGGTTGGGTTTTCTGGCAAATCGGGGGGTACTCTCACTGAGATTCCCCGTCAGGTCAAGGCAGCCGACCAGATTTTTTCCGTCTTTTCGAGACTTGACGACACAAGCTCGGAACCCGGCGAGAGTAGGTAAAGGGTGCCTGCCGCGCATTTCTACCACTCATTGCACGGATGTCCGACCGTTCCTGTCCGACGCTTGGCTCCGATTGCCTTTGCCGACCGGACAAAAATTGCTTAGGCTCGCGGCGCTTTGATTGAAGTGCGTTTTCAACGCGGGCTATATTTGCCTGAGCTCGACCTGTGGCTGGATCCATTGGAGGCAAAGCCACGGGCTTTTGTGTCCCATGCCCACACGGATCACGTGGCTCGGCACGAATCAGCGCTTTGTTCGGAGGTGACTGCGGGATTGCTGCGGCGGCGCTTCCGAATGGGCGAGGGCCAGCTCGAAGCGGTGAGGTTTCATTTGCCGTGGGAGTGCGATGGCTATCGGATGCGGCTGCTGCCGGCCGGTCATATTGCGGGTTCGGCGATGTTGCACCTCACTCGCCTCAAGGATCAGGCGAGCTTACTCTATACCGGCGATTTCAAATTGCGCCGCAGCCGCACCGCCGAACCTGTGGCGTTTCTAACCGCCGATACGCTGGTCATGGAAACCACCTTCGGCCTGCCGATGTTCGTCTTGCCCAGCCCGATGGAGGTGGAATCCGCCGTGTTGCGCTTCGTCCATGATACCATCGCCGATGGCGAAACGCCCGTGCTTTGCGCCTATGCACTCGGCAAGGCGCAGGAAGCCCTCGCCCTGCTGGCCGAACATGGCATTCCCGCTCTCCAACATCCGACAGTGGCTGCCATGACTCAAGCGTGCCGTGAATTGGGAGTGGCTTTGCCCGAGCCGATCCTATTCGAGGGCTGCGCCTTGCCCGGCCAGGTGGTCGTGGTGCCGCCCAGCGCCCTGCGTGGAAAATCTCTCAAAGGCTTGTCAGGCAAGCGCAGCGCCATGCTTACCGGTTGGGCGCTGCAGGCAGCTGCGAAATACCGCTATCGAGTGGATGAAGTCATTGCGTTTTCAGACCATGCGGATCACCCTGGTTTGCTAGAATGTGTGCGGCGGGTCCGGCCGCAGCGGGTGCTCACGGTGCATGGATTTGCCCGGGAGTTTGCCGCCGAACTGCGTTCCAAGGGGGTCGATGCCTGGTGCGCCATGGGCGATGATCAACTCGAACTTTCCATCGCGCCAGCCACCCAGCGACCACGCGGCGGCAATGTCCCGCGCCAATCCCGGCCGATTTGCGCCCTGGCGGATTTCAGCGACCTCTGCCGTTTACTCGGTGAAACGAGTAGCCGGGTGGCCCAAACCGGGTTTATCGCCAACTATCTGCGCGGCATCACCGGTGATCCCGAGCTGCGTCTCGCCGTGCAGTGGCTCAGCGGCGAGGCCCTGCCGTCCCACCATGGCGAACGGGGATTGCAAGAGGGGCGTCTGACAATCCGCCACGCCCTGCTCGCCTTGCCCGGTACCCGCGCCGAGCGATATCACGAGTTGCTCTTATCTAACAATGATATAGCCCGCTGCGCCCGTCTCATGCTGCAAGAGTTGCCGCTCAAGCCCGAAGCGTTGGATCTAGCCGGGCTGGAGGCGTTTTTCCTAACACTGGCGAAAACCCCGGCACCGCTTGAGCGCATTGGCCTGTTGGCAGCCCGTTTGGTGACCCTTCACCCGACCGAAAGCGAGACCGTGGTCAGACTTCTGATTGGAGACCCCGGACGCCGCATGGATCTTGCGGTCATCGAAGAGGCCATCGCCGCCGCATTTACTGCCGCGCCAAGCGCCGTGCATCACACTCACCGGCTGAGTGGCGATTTGCCGGCAACCGCCCAACTCGCCCGCCACGCCCGTCTGGATGCAGCGCCCGTCACTGACTCAAAAATCCAAGATTGACGTAGCAATTCAAAATGAAGGCTGCGCTGCTGGGTTATCCACGGTGCCAAGCGGCCCGTGTATCGGACTGGGATGGACACGGCACGATATTTCCGATAATTCCAGTGCAGCCCTCGTCAGTCACTCCAATCCTCCTCATGAAACCACGGCACACCCTCGCACAAACCCACCTCCCCGACGGCACCCCACTCGTGTTGCAAGAACACGACGGCCGCCACTACCTAATCGTGCAAGGTCAACAAATCGCTGGCCCCGCCACCGAAGGCGCTGAAGCCGAACTGGCGCGCTTGGCCTGCGCCCCGTTCCGCCCCGCCCGCCAGCCGAAAGTTTTTCTGGTTGGGCTGGCGCTAGGCCACACACTGGCCGGGGTGGCCGCCGCGCTTCCGCAAAAACGCGCCACTTTCTTTGTCGCCGAACCCCTAGCCGACTTGCCGCTGTGGCACCGGGCGCACTTGCCCGCCAGCCCGCTCAACACCGATTCACGCGTGACTATCGAACCCGATCCAGGCCCCTCCGGTCTGGCCCGCCATGCCGGCAGCCTCCACGCCATCACCTTGCACCTGGATGCATCCCCCACCACCGAGCGCAACCGCCCGTGGATCGATGACCGCCGCTGGTTGGCTGCCGCCTACGAGGCACTGCAAGCCGGTGGCCTGCTCGCCATCGCTGCAGCCCGGCCGATTCCCAGCCTTACCCGGCGCCTGCAACGCGCGGGTTTCGCAGTGGCAGAGCACCTCATTCCACTGGCACCTAACGCGAAAAAGACCCGCTTGCAGCCGATTTGGCTTGCACGTAAAGGCAAAGCCTTCGAGTGACTTGGCTGTACGAACGAGCATCCCACCCACCCAATCCCATGACCCGCTTCACTCCCCTCCCCTTGGTTGCCCTCTGGCTCACTGGCGCGGCCCACGCCGACGAACTCACCCTCCAGCCCAAGCCCTTTTTTACCGAGCAAACGTTCGGAGCAACGGCCATTCCTAACGAAATAACCCGCATCCGCCTTGAGCCAAAGGCTTGGGCTGACTTCGAATTCATCCATCTCGCCGCCCATGGCAGCAAGGTGGCTGCGGGCGACAGGCTCGTCGCGTTTGATGCCGAAGACATCGATAAAAAACTCAGCGATGCCGGCCACTCACTGGTGGCCAGCGAAATCTCACACGCCCAAGCCGCAGCAGATTTTGCCAAACTAACGGAAGTTCAGCAACTCAAGCTCGACGCCCTGCGCCGCGCCGCCCGCAATGCCAAGGAGGAAAACCAGTACTTCACCACCACCCGCCGCAAGGCCACCGAGGAACATGCCGCCCATACCCTCAAACGCGCCAAGGAAACCCTCGAAAACCAACAGGAGGAACTCCGCCAACTTACAAAAATGTACGCAGCCGACGACCTCGTCGAGGAAACCGAGGAAATTATCCTCACCCGTCAGCGCGACGCAGTGGCCCATGCCGAATTCGGCCTGCGCATGGAACAACTCGACCATGAGCGCTCGATCAAGGTGACGCTGCCCCGCGAGGCGGAAACCCTTGCAGCCAGCGAACGCGACACCGCCCTGGCCCTGGCCAAAGCCGAAGCCGATCAGCCCCGTCATCTCAAACTCCAAACCATCCAGCTGGAAGCCTCTGCCACCGCCTTGGCCCGTGAGAAGGAAGCTTTCGCCAGACTGCAAGCCGACCGCAAACTCTTTGAGTTCAAGGCTCCAGCCGCCGGTTGGTTCTATCACGGCTGCATCGAAGATGGCCGCTGGAGCAGCGGCGAATTGCTCAAAACCCTAACCATCGGCGGCAAGGCTCCCCTCAAACGCTCCTTCGCCACGTTTATCCCATCCACCGCCAAACTCGGCCTCAGCGCCTTCGTCGATGAATCCATCGCCCGATCCCTAACACCCGATGCCAAGGGCCGCGCCACCCTCGCCGGCCGTGAAGACCTCGAAATACCGATCAAACTTAGTAAAATCGCCGAAACCCCGGAACCCGATGGTCATTATCGGGCCAGCTTCGAGGTCAGCTGGCCCGCCGGCATTTCCATCGTACCCGGCAGCACTGCCGAAGTGTCCCTCATCACCTATGAAAAGGCCGCGGCCATCGCCGTGCCCGCCAAGGCCCTTACCTTCACCCCCGCTGGCTGGACTGCAGAAGTCAAACTGGCCGATGGCAAAACCGAGCACCGCCAGGTCAAACGCGGCCGCTCTGCTAAAGGCACTTGCGAAATCCTCAGCGGCCTGGAAGCCGGTCAGGTCATCCTAACTCCATAGATGTTAGATATAAGACTTCAAGACGCAAGATAAGAATATGCTCAACAATTTCTTCAATCTTCCTGTCGGTCATTTATCACTTCCGACCTCACCCGATTCCCGCCTGCGTCTTCATCTTGCGTCTTGCGTCTTGCTGTCGTGCTCCTTGGGTCTGCTCCTCGGCTTCGCCAGTGCGGCTGAACCTGATCAATCAGCACCATCCCCTCCTCCAAACGCCTCCGCCTCGCTGCCGGAACTCACCCGTGAGTCGCTGGACGCCGCAATCCGCCGAGGTGTCGATTTTTTGTTAGCTGATCAACACAAGAACGGGTCGTGGGGCGACGCCACCCAGACCAAGGATCTGAACATCTTCGCACCGCTGCCCGGGGGCCATCAGGCGTTCCGCGCCGGGGCCTCCGGCCTCGCCTTGGCCGGCCTCATCGATGCCGCCGACCCTCGCCCGGAAGTCGCCGCCGCCATCACACGAGCCGCCGCTTGGACCGCTGCCGAGCTGCCCAACCTGCGCCGCACCAGCCAGGATTGCACCTACAATTGTTGGGGCCACGCCTATGGCCTGCGTGCCATCACCCGCCTCTATCAACGCGAATCAGATCCAGCAAAAAAAGCCGTCTGGGCACGTCTGGGCCAGCAGCAAGTGGATCTCGTCAACCGCTACGAGGACGTCAACGGTGGTTGGGGTTACCTGGATATATTTGATGGACTCACCACTCAGAAACCTTCCGGACTGCCGACGTCCTTCACCACTGCCACCGTGCTGTTAGCCATGGCCGAGGCCCGCTCCATCATGGGTCTGACCCTTGATGCAAAGATTGTGAAGCACTCACTCGCCTCTATCAACTATCAGCGAACCCCGGATTTTTCCTACACCTATTCGTTTCAGCACCGCTACCGCCCTCGCCTCGATATCAACCGGCCTGCCGGTTCGCTCGGCCGTTCGCAAGCCTGCAACGCCTGCCTGCGCGTTTTTGGTGACGTCGCGGTGAATGACCAGGTGCTGACTGTTTGGGCGGACCGATTTTTGGCCCGCGAGGGGTTCTTGAGCAATGGCCGAAAGCGCCCGGTGCCGCATGAGGCACCCTTCCGCATCGCCGGGTATTTCTACTATTACGGCATCTATTATTTCACCGAGGCGGCGCGCCTGCTTCCCAAAGCCAGCCACGCCGCCTATGCCAAGCGTCTCGCCGCCATCATCCTCTCCCATCAGGAAAAGGATGGCTCGTGGTGGGACTATCCCCTCTACAACTATCACCGCCCCTACGGCACTGGCTACGCGTTGATGGCCCTTGCCTGGTGCCGCGATGCGCTCAAATAGCTTGCATCCTGGGCCTGAGGCGCAGCCTCACAAGAATATTTGGAGAGGAATCTGACCCGATCAGGGCGGATTTCTTGCACATCTCATGGGCAAGTGTGGGCGGGGACGCCCACACTCCTTGAGGCTGTGACACTCGCCAGCAAGCTGGCCGCCTTCTTCCTGCCTGGCTTCCGCTCTGACTCATTGAACCGTATTGGGCTGTATGCCCGTCCTTTCTCACAGGCACGATTGTGGTGGATTGGGAGTGGCGAAATTGCGGACCTGTGGTTTGATGGGGCGGTTACCAGCAGGACGCTGGCAAACACGACCCGATATTTTTCCAGTGATGAAAGCGAGCCCAGCCAGTTTTTTTGCACTTGATAAGCGAGGTGACTTAGCGACAGACATCCACCAATCGACATGCCCACTGACTCCTACGCGCCGCTGCGGCGTCCTGCGTTCCGCCGATTTCTGGCTGGTGCCCAGGCCGTCACCCTTGCCAACCAAGTGCTGGCCATCACCGCAGGCTACCATCTTTACGACCTGACCCACTCGGCGTGGTGTCTGCTGCTCGTCGGATTGATGAGCTACCTGCCCATTTTCCTATTCAGTCTGCTAGCCGGTTGGGCGGCTGACCATTTTGACCGCCGCAAGGTCCTTAGCTTGACGCTGTGCCTGCATTTTGCGGCCAGCGCCGGGTTGCTTGCCTTGGTTTTGAGTGATGGCCCGCAGTGGCCGTGGTACCCGCTGTTGTTTTTGGCGGCGACGAGCCGGGCATTTTACACGCCGTCGGCGGTATCGCTTTACCCGCTGTTAATTGAGCCCGGGGAGATGCCCCGGGCGGTGAGCTGGAACAGTGCAAATTACCAGGCAGCCGCCATTGTGGGACCGATCTTGGGCGGCCTCTTGCTGCACCATTTCGGGGTGGCCGGGGCTCTCATTTTTGTGGGGGCAGGGGCCGTGCTATATCTGGCGTTGCTGCCGAGATTGGTGCTGCTTCGCCACCCGCCGGAGCCGCTGGTCGAGTCCCTGAAGGACAAGGTGCTCGGAGGATTTTCATTTGTGTGGAACGACAAGGCGATCTTCGGTGCCTTGTCGGTGGATTTTGTGGCGGTGCTTTTCGGCGGGGTTGAGGGGATTTTGCCGATGTTCCAAAAGGACGTGCTGCATTGCGGGCCGCTGGGGCTCGGATTCCTGCGGGCGGCCATGTTTGCGGGTGCTCTGGTGATGAGCTTTTTTATGGCCCACCGCCCGCCGATGCAGAAGCCCGGCAAAATCATGCTAGCCTGTGTGGGCGGATTCGGCGTTTGCATGCTGTGCTTCGCCGCATCGAGTAACCTCTACTTGTCACTGCTGGCGTTGGTGGTCGCAGGTATGCTCGACCAGGTCAGCGTGCTGGTGCGCCAGACGCTGGTGCAGGTGCGCACCCCGGAAACCCTGCGGGGACGGGTACAGGCGGTCAATTTCCTATTCATAGGCTCGTCCAACGAGCTCGGCGAAGTCGAATCCGGCCTCAGCGCCGGCCTGCTGGGGCCAGTGGGTTCGGTGGTGCTTGGCGGAGTGGCGGTGCTGGTGGTGGTGAGCATTTGGGCGGTAAAATTCCCCGCGCTGAGAAGTTTGCCCGGGCTGGGACCACGCGAGAAATCCTGCTAGCGAGGCCAGCCCTTGCCGTCCACCGCATTGAGCAGAATTCTCAGCGCAGCAACTGAGATCCGGACCTCGTAACCCTGGTATTGCAAGACCGGTGGGCGGTTTGAAATGATCCGCCCGGATTGAGGAGCCAAGAGAGGACACACTCCGCAGCTCCACAACTCATGCGCTATTTCCCCCGCCGACAACTTCATGCGGGAATCCTTGATACCCGGTCGTTTGCAAGTCATCCTCTGGCCATGAAGCAGCTGACAGCGGTTTTTTTCATGTTCACCGGAGGCATCGTGCCGGTTCTAGCAGCAAAGCCCGCCAACCCGAAGACAACGATTTAGGATTCGTCAGCTTCCGAGGTTTTCCTACCAACCCAATTGAAAAACAACTATGAAACTAGGATTCGTCACCGCCATCCTCCCCGATCTCAACCTCAACCAAGTCCTTGAATTCGCCGCCGGCGAAGGCTTCGCCTGTATCGAAGTCATGTGCTGGCCCGTGGGCAAGGCCGAGCGCAAGTTCGCCGGAGTCACACACATCAACGTCGGCGGTTTCACCTCGGACCAAGCCGATGACGTCAACGACCTCTGCGCCCGGCATGGTGTTAGCATCAGCGGCTTGGGCTACTACCCGAACCCGCTCGATCCCGACCTCGCCGCCGCCAAACGCCAGGTGGACCACCTCAAGCAGGTCATCGTCGCCGCGCATAAGCTCGGGCTGAAGAACGTCAACACCTTCGTCGGGCGCGACCCATCCAAAACGGTGGATGAGAATTGGCCACGCTTCCTCAAGACGTGGCGGCCGATCATCACATTTGCCGAGGACCATGACATCAGGATCGGCATCGAGAATTGCCCCATGTCCTTCACCCGCGACGAATGGCCTGGCGGCAAAAACCTCTTGACCACTCCGGTCATTTGGCGGCGGGCCTTCGGCGACATCCCGAGCAAGAACTTCGGTCTGAACTACGACCCGTCCCACTTCATCCTTCAGCAGATGGATCCCATCTCGCCACTCCTCGAGTTCAAGGACAAGCTGTTTCACCTGCACGCAAAGGACGTGCGCATCTGCAGCGAGCGAATCAACGATGTGGGCATTTTCGCCTATCCGTTGGAATGGCACCAACCGCGCATCCCCGGCTTCGGTGACATCGACTGGGCACGCTACATGGCCGCGCTCTATAACATCGGCTACGACGGCCCGCTATGCATCGAAGTCGAAGACAGCAGCTTTGGCAGCACACTCGAAGGACGCAAAAAAGCCGTGAAAGTTGCCGGCAAGGTGCTGGCACCATTCTTCGGATGAGTGAGCTAACCGAAGATTTTTCACATTCGGGCTTGCTGGCTAGACCGGGCATCTGCACACTCCGCTGAGTTTCCGGGATGGCGTATGCGACCGGTAACTTTTTTGACGTTGTGGCCGGGTGACCCCTAATCTAACCATGGGCATCCGGCTCATGTCCATTGATCTATAACCATGAACCTCAACCTTCAAGGCAAAGTCGCCCTGGTAACCGGTGGCTCGCGCGGCATCGGTGCCGCCATCTGCCGTGCATTCGCCGCCGAGGGCGTGCGCGTCGGCTTCAACTATCATAGCAACTCGGAAGCCGCGGCCGAGCTTGTCGCCCAACTGCGTGGCCTCGGTGTAGAGGCAGTGGCCGTGAGCGCGAACCTTGGCGAGGAGACATCTGTGCTTAACTTGCTAGAGCGGGTCGCCGCCGATCTCGGTCCTATCGACATCCTTGTCAACAATGCCGCTGTCTGCCCCAGCGGCCCCATGGAGAGCTATTCCTGGGATGTTTGGCAACACACGCTAGACGTCAACGTCACCGGCGCGTTCCTCGCCTGCCGCGAACTGGCGTCCTCATGGCGGCAGCAGCAAACCCGCGGGAAAATCATCAACATCGTCTCCCAGGCCGCCTTCCTCGGCTCCACCTCCGGCCATTTGCCCTATGACAGCAGCAAAGGCGCACTGCTATCCATGACCCGTGCCCTTGCTAGAGAGTTAGGACCGGAGGGCATCAACGTCAATGCTGTGGCCCCTGGCATGGTCAAAACCGAAATGGTCATCAAAAAACTTGAGGCCAAGCTCGACTTCTATCTATCGCGTATCCCCCTCAAACGCATCGCCGAGCCCGAGGAAATCGCCAACATCGTTATCTTTCTCGCGTCTGAAGCCGCCTCCTACATCACCGGGGCCACCATCGATGCCAGCGGTGGCGTGATGATGCATTAGCCACACTGGCGATGGCAAGCGGACGCTCTACCCAAACTGATCTAACACACCAACCCAGCAAACCAAGCATGTCTGAAATGTCAATGTCCGTGCGGATCAGGCTCAGCCTGATGATGTTCTTCCAATTCATGCTCTTCGCGGTCTTCTGGTCGCAATTGGCGGCCTATCTGGACAAGATCGGCGTCGCTGGCCTATCCAAATCACTGATCCTCAGTTCGATGGCCATCGGGTGCCTGGCATCACCTATCATCGGCATGATCGCCGACCGGTTTTTCCCTAGCCAAAAGGTCCTGGCAGTGGTCAACCTGCTAGGGGCGGTGTTCCTCGCGGTGGCCGGCCTACAAAGCCAGCCGGTGACGGTTTTTGCCTGTCTGCTGGCATTCATGCTTTGCTACATGCCGACGTGGGGCTTGACCGGGGCGATCGCCATGTCGCATTCCCCGGCTGACAAATTCCCGCAGATCAGGGTTTTCGGGTCGATCGGTTGGTGGGCATCGGGGGCCTTCAGCCTGGTGGCTATCAAGTGGCTCAAAGTGCCGGCATTTGATGGCACAGCAACGCCGCTGTTTTGTGGTGCGGCGGTGAGCGTGGTGAGCGCGCTTCTGGCGCTGACGCTTCCCAACACGGAACCGCCGGCCAAAGGCCAGCCGATGTCGGTGATGGATGCGCTGGGGCTGCGGGCGCTCTCGCTGATGAAGGACCGCAACTTCGCGGTGTTCATTCTTATATCGTTTCTAGCGATGATTCCCTTCACGATCTACTGGTCTTACTGCTCGGTGTTTCTCGAGGCACAAGGGTTCAAGTACATCACCATCACCATGAACTGGGGACAATTCGCCGAAATGTTCCTCATGCTCATGGTGACTGTTGCCCTAACCAAGATGGGGGTCAAATGGGCGATGGCTGCCGGGTTGCTGGCGATGGTCATGCGATATGTTGCGTTCTATCTGGGAGGGGTCTATCAGATTGGTTGGCTATATTTCATCGGCATTCTCGTTCACGGGGTCATCTTCGGATTCTTCTTCGTAGGTGGGCAGATCTACATCGCACGCAAAGCGCCGAAGGAGATTCAGGCGCAAGCCCAGGGGTTCATTTTCCTGGTCACCTTCGGCCTCGGCCTGCTTGTCGGTAACTTCGCCAACGGGGCACTCATCGATCACTTCACCACCACCGTTAACTCCGTGAAAACCTATGACTGGGCGTCCGTGTGGGCCATCACCACCGGGTTAACCGTCGCCCTGCTAGCCTTGTTTCTCCTGTTGTTCAAGGATGACACGCCGGCTGCCACCGCCCACGCCAAGCGCTCATGAACAAGCCACTGTATTTCCTGGGAATAGACAACGGCGGCACGCTGTCCAAAGCCGCTTTATTTGGTGCCGACGGGGTGGAAGTGGCCTCTGCATCCCGGCGGATAGAGCTAATTGAAGTGCAGCCGGGGTGGTCGGAACGGAGTGCCACTGCCATGTGGTTGGACAGTGCCGCGGCCATCCGTGAAGTGCTTGAGCGCAGTGCCATTGATCCATCAGATATCGCCGCCATCGCTTGTACCGGCCATGGCAACGGGCTCTATCTCGTTGATGACAACGGGGTTCCCGTCCGCAACGCGATCAATTCAACCGATGGCCGCGCTGCCGACATCGCCGCCCGTTGGCAACACGATGGCACCGCAGCCAAGGCCCTGCCACTCACCGCCCAGTGCGTGTGGCCGGCCCAGCCCAACACACTGCTGGCATGGCTGATCGAGCACGAACCAGAAACCATCGCCCGTGCCACTGCCGTGCTTTTCGCCAAAGACTTCACTCGCTTGCAACTCACCGGCGAAGTCTGGGCGGAACTCACCGACATGTCCGGCAGCAGCCTCATGAACGTCGTCACCGGCCAATACGACGACAACGTGCTGGCCCTCTTCGGCATCAGTGAATGCAAACGACTGCTCCCACCTATCAAAAAAAGCCACGACCTGTGCGGCTGCGTGACCGCCGAGGCCGCCGCTGCCACCGGTCTGACAGTCGGCACGCCAGTGGCCGGCGGCATGTTTGATATCGATGCTTGCGGGCTGGCTTCGGGAATTGTCAGTGAAGAACAGATGTCATTGGTTTCGGGCACTTGGGGCAACAACCAGTATATCTCCAGAGCACCGCTCATCGACAAGGACCTGTTCATGACGTCCTGTTATAGCATGCCCGGCTGGTACCTGATGCTCGAAGGCAGTCCCACTTCCGCCAGCAATCTCGAATGGTTCGTCTCTCAGGTCCTCAATGAAACCGACCCGGCCACCGGGCCATCCCGCCACGCCCGTGGCGACGCACTGGTAGCCGCCC
The DNA here is from genome assembly GCA_903827375.1 of Akkermansiaceae bacterium. Taxonomy (GTDB): domain Bacteria; phylum Verrucomicrobiota; class Verrucomicrobiia; order Verrucomicrobiales; family Akkermansiaceae; genus Luteolibacter. The sequence goes on along the minus strand of CAIKHZ010000229.1, from coordinate 26,369 downwards.
TCGGCGAACCGTCCCTCGACACACCGATTTTCCTGCCCTTTGTTTACGGCTGCAACCTGCCCTCGCCAGCACCCGCAGCCTTCGTCGGACTCAAAGCCAGCCATGGCCGAGCGGAAATGCTGCGGGCCGTTTATGAGGGAGTCGTTTTTGCGCACTTCACGCACCTCAAGCGCCAGCTAGAGTTCCGGCCGCCGCCTGCGTCTATCCGCTTTACCGGTGGGGTGGCTCGCAGCCGCATCTGGGTCCAAATGTTTGCCGACTGCTTCCAAATTCCCATTGAAATTCCAGCCGGCTCGGAACTCGGCGCACTCGGCGCCGCCATCGCCGCGGCCGTCGCCATCGGCCATTACCCGGACTACCCGGCAGCAGTCAACGCCATGACCCGCATCGCCCAACGCCACCAACCCAATGCGTCCCGGGGCCAGGTCTATCAACAAAAATTCTCCCGTTACCTTGCCACGGCCACCGCCATGGCGGCCATCCGCTAACTCACCAACCAACCATGAATCCGATGAACCGACTAAGCCTAACGATAGCTGTGGCCTCTCTCTGCGCCGGTTGCAGCAAACCTCAGCCCGCAGCACTAGGCCAATCCGCAACATCCGAGCACGCCGCCAAACCGCGCGTCGGCTTCCTGCTGCCAGACAAGTACAACAGCCCGGACGGAATGAGCATCGGCAAGGACGGCTGCATCTATCTATCGATGAACAACGTCGTCCATCAGGAATTTCCCGCCATGATCCTGCGAATCACTCCAGATGACAAACTGGAGGAAGTCATCACGCTGCCGCCTCACCCGGAAACGAAGCTCGCCAGCCCGTTAGGCAATGGATTCGGCGCAGATGGCAATTTATATGTGGCGGATAACCAGGCGTTTTGCACCAAGGAGCCCGCCAAATCCCGGGTGCTGAGGGTGAACATGAAGGACGGCAAGGCCACGGGCTGCGACGTGGTGGCGCTGGGCCTCAACATGGCCAACGGCTTGGCGGCCTGGAGCGATAGCGTGTACGTCTGCGAGAGCACCATCAACAGTGACGGGCCCATGCCAAGTGGCGTCTATCGATTCAAACTCAGCGAGCTCGATCCCGCCAAGCCAATCACCGTCACCGGTTTGGACGATCCCCACCTTGCCGTCAAACTCATGACCCAGAGCAAGGAGCACAAGGTCGGCGCCAATGGCTTGGACTTCGACAAAGACGGCAACATGTATGTCTGTAACTTCGGCGACCGGGAAGTCATCAAGGTTAGCTTCGATGCGGATGGCAAGGTCAAAACTCAGGCGGTGCTTGCCAAGGACCAGGGCATGGAAAGTTGCGACGGCCTGCACGTGGATGCGGATGGCAATTGTTGGGTGGCGGACTTCCTCGGCAACGCTGTGATTAAAATCGACAAGGCTGGCAAGGCCACCATCGTCGCAAAAAACGGCGAGAGCGATGGCACCGATGGCAGCCTCCATGCTCCGTCGGAATGCTTCCCGCGTGACGGCAAATTGTATGTATCTAACATTAATTTAACATACGGCCCGCACACAGCCAGCAAACTTTTCACCATCTCGGTCATCGACCTCAAATAACCGGCCATGTCCCCCACCCCACGCATCGTTATGACCTGCCAACAAAAAATGCTCGTCGCACTCGCAGCTGGGTTGGCACTCTCCGGATTGTCAGGCGCGGCCGACGCCCCTCCACCCAAATTCCGCTTCAACCCTAACAGTACCGGGCTGACCATCGCCGACGGCGATAAGCTGCGGGTGCTGCGGCGGGAATTTGCCGCCATCCATGTGGATGCCGTGGCCCGCGCTATCGACAACTTGGCCGTCAGCTATCCGGACAAATATGATGCTGAGGCCCACCGTGCGGCGCTCGCTGCCTTCAAGGCGAGACAAGCTGAGCTCAAGACGATTCTGGATACCGGCGATCAGGCGAAGCTGGGTGAGGCGGAACAATTGATGAAGGGCATGCGCATGGCGCTTCTCGCCAATCCGCTGCTAGACGATGCCCAGGTGCTGATGGTGCGTCGTCCGCGCGGCAACGGCTTCATCTCTCTCAACAGCCACTGCCACGTTTCCATCGCCCGCGGAGGGTTTGACGATTCAATCATCGTGATGTCCGACCTGCGCGGAAAACCTCGCTTTGACCATCTGTTCAAACCCAGCACTGACGTGGTTGTGCGGGACGTCGAGCCGGATTTTTCAGGTGACAAGTTGCTATTTTCGAGCATGGATAGCAACCGCAAATGGGCGGTTTTTGAAATCAAGGCGGACGGCACCCAGCTCAAACAGGTATCTCCCAAGGAATACCCGGATGTGGATTGGTTTGACGGATGCTACCTGCCGGACGGGCGGATCATTCTGTTATCGACCGCATCCTATCAGGCGTTGCCGTGCGAGAACGGCAGCCGCCCTATGGCCCAAACCTATCTCTGCGATCCTGTATCCGGCACGGTCCGCCAACTCACGTTTGAGCAGGACTCGGATTACACACCATCCATCAACAATGACGGACGGGTCCTCTACACCCGCTGGGAATATTCAGACCTGATGCACTATTTTTCGCGCATCCTGATGACGATGAATCCCGATGGAACATCGCAACTCTCCGAATATGGCAGTGGCTCGTATTACCCGACGGCACTCTTGCAGGCACGGGCAATCCCCGGCAGCAAACAAAAAGTGGTGGCCATCATTGGCGGCCACCACGACGTGGCCGAGTTCGGGCGGATGGTTATCTTCGACCCCTATCTTGCCCGCAAATACCCGTTCAAATACCATCCCACAAGCAAGGAATGGGGGCCTGCGGGGTCGTTCCTGCGCATCAACACCGAGGTGCTGCCAGCAACGGATACCGGATGTGTGGCGGAAATTCCAGGTTGGGGCAAACCAGTCGTCGGTGATGTGTGCGACCAACAAACCGGCAACCAGTATGAACAGGGGAAGCCCATGTTCGTCTATCCATGGCCCCTGAATGAAAATTTCTTCCTGGTGAGCGCCAAGCCAAAGGACGCGGACAGGTGGGGCATCTATCTGGTTGATACCTTTGACAATATCACGTTGCTGGCGGAGGACACTGCGGCATCCTTGTTCGAGCCTGTCGTGCTCAAGGCCCGGCCGCGGCCACCCGTCATTCCGGACCGCATCACACCCGGCGCAAAGACGGCGTCCGTGCACATTGCCAGTATTTATATGGGACCCGGCCTCAAGGGCGTGCCTGTCGGATCCGTCAAATCACTGCGGGTGTTTGCCTATCATTTCAACTACGTCGGAACCGGTGGCCACGAATCGCTAGGTGTCGAGGCGGGCTGGGACATCAAGCGCATCCTTGGAACGGTGCCGGTGGAGCCCGATGGATCGGCATGTTTTGAGATTCCCGCCAACACACCCATATCTATCCAACCGCTGGATGCCGATGGGGCGGCGCTGCAGTTGATGCGCTCGTGGATTGTCGGCATGCCCAGCGAGCGGGTTTCCTGCGTTGGCTGCCACGAGGACAACCGCAGCTCGGTGCCGGCAAGCCGAACCTTGGCCGACGCCAAACCCATGGCCAAAATCAAACCATGGTACGGCGATACCCGCCCGTTCGGATTCGAACACGAGGTGCTCCCCGTTCTCCAAAAGTATTGCATCAGCTGCCACGACGGGCCAGATCGCCCGCCAGGCCTCAAGCCCCCACCCATGGGCAACGGCTACAACCTGCTCCATCCCTACGTCCGCCGACCCGGGCCTGAGAGTGAAATGGAAGTGTTGCCACCGATGGACTATCACGTCTCGACGAGCCCATTGATCCAAATGCTCAAGAAAGGCCATCACGGAGTCACTCTCGACCGCGAGGGCTGGGACCGGCTGTATGCATGGATCGACCTCAACGCTCCGTTCAAAGGAAAGTGGAGCCCCGGCGAATTCGAAGGCCACAAGCAAAAAGAGCGCCGCCTGGAGCTGGCCAAGTTGTTTGCTAACAATGATGTGTCTCCCGAGGACGAATATGACCGCCGTGAGCAGGAAATCAAAGCGGGCCAGCCCCCCCAATATGTGAAGCCACCGGAAGTGGCGGCGCATTCTAACGCCCCACTCAGCGTGGCGGGCTTCCCGATGACACCACTCCAAGCCAAGGAGCTCCAAACCAAATCAGGAGAAACCCGCAAGCTGGTGAAGATGCCCGACGGCAGTGAGATTGCTTTCGTTAGAATTCCCGCCGGTTCGTTTATCATGGGCAGTGACGGCGGGATGGCCGACGAAGCGCCGTGTGCCGAAGTCAAGATCGACAAAGCGTTCTGGATCAGCGAGTGCGAGGTCAAAAACTCCGAGTACGCAAAATTCGATCCGGCGCATGACACGCGTTACATCGACCAACATGGCAAGGATCACAACTTCCCGGGATACATTGCCAACCATGCCGACCAACCGGTGGCGCGTGTGACGTGGCAGCGGTCGATGGATTTCTGCCGGTGGCTGAGCAAGACGACGGGCTTGAAAGTGAACCTGCCGAGCGAGGCGCAGTGGGAATGGGCGGCGAGGGCCGGCACGGCTGGAGATCTATTTTACGGCAGCCGCAACGATGATTACTCGAAGTTTGCCAATCTAGCGGGACGTGAAACCCGTTGGAGCAAAGTGGGTTTTGAGGGTGGCCCGATCATCATGCACCGCAACCCCTATCCACCTGAAATGAATTTCCCGCTGCATGACGAGCGCTTCGAAGACAAGTGGTTTGTGGTGGATTACGTCGCACAATATGAGGCCAATCCTTGGGGCTTGAAAGACATCATCGGCAACGTCAACGAGTGGACCCGCTCCAACTACAAACCCTATCCGTATAAGGACAATGACGGCCGAAACAACGGCGACCTGAAAGAACGCAAGGTCGCCCGCGGCGGCTCGTGGGCAAGTCGGCCAGTTGATGCCAGATCGGCCATCCGACTGCCCTTTGAAACCTTCCAGCCAGTGGTTGACGTCGGCATCCGCCTGGTCATCGAGGACTAACGGCCTGCGCTGAATATCGGCAACGAATCCGAAGGGTGAGCGCCAAGCTCTGGCTTGAAGCGGGAACTGGCCGGGATCAGAAACCAGTAAACGACATTGTTTTTTGGCGAATACTCGAGCCAGTACACTTCCCTGAAGTGCCGACGGCATCTGAAATATTGTCATTGCTGGAGACACGGAAACAGCATAAGCCAGTGCATGCATCGGCTCGTCCTTGCCAGCAACGTCACCACACATCCATCACTAACAACGCCGGTTCTTCCGAGGATTCCCCGGCAACCATTCCAAGGAGTTTTCGATAGAGTTCGCTGGCGGGACTGAGGAGGGTGATTTCCAGTCCATGATCCTCAATGATCAGGCCACCCGCCGCAGGAACGAGCAGCAGATGGGACGTTTCACCGCGCAACTCAACCTCCACCAGAGCGCCAGCGTCAATCGGGTCCTCCATCTCGAATTCTGGCAAGCTGGCCAAGGATTCAAAGATCCGTAGGGATTCGGCCAGTTCATCGACCTGCCGCGCTTGTCCTGCCGCCAGGTACGAGGCTTCAAGACTGCGGGTGTCATATTTCCCCTCCGCCTTGCTGCCTGGATCCGTAGCCGCCGCATGTGCATCCATCGCGGCCTTGGCCAGACGATCCAAGCGGGCACGCAGTTCAATGCGGATTTTTTCAAGCAAGGTAGATTTCATCGGCGGCAGACCAACGTGCATGAACGTGGGGTGATAGCAAGACTCAGATGAATGTGCACGGCCACGATGTCACCTCCGACGCAGTCGGTGTGGCCACCGTTCGGCTCGACAAGAACGACAAGCTGGATGCCCTGGCGGCCAGCGCACTGGAATCGTTCCGTTGCGGCGGGTTAGCCATCGATCTGCCCGAGCGAGTTCACATGGCCCTTTGGCGCGATGCGGAAGGCAAGTGGCACGGCGTGTTGGAAGATTTCAGCGACCCCGTTCCGGCCGTGCTTTTAGTCTTTACACACGATTGGCTGCGGCTGAAAGTCCCACAGCCCCTTGAACCATGAAGAAACCATTAATCGCTGTGATCGGCCTGTTGTCGGTGCGGCTGATACTGCCCATCCATGTTGATGCCAACGGTAAGATTCAACCTGGGAATACCCCGTAATCCCAACAGCGAGTTGAGAATTTTCCATCATATGAAAAGCACCTACAGACCATGGCCTGTTCGAACGGATGCCATCGTGGCGACGATTTATGGCACCACAGTACCTCACTGAGCACAAATTCAACCCAAGGAAACATAAACATGCGTAAGATCCTGATTTCTAGGGTTGCCGTGCTACTCTCGCTGTCATGCCTGGCCGGAGCGGCTGAAACCAAGTCCGAGCGCGATGCCCGGATGAAGTGGTTTCGCGAGGCTAACTTCGGAATGTTCATTCACTGGGGGCTTTATTCCGTTCCCGCTGGAGAGTACAAGGACCAGAAAGACCAAGGCGAATGGTTCCTGTTCCAGACCAAGATGCCGCTTTCTGAATACGCAAAGTACACCGGGCAGTTCAACCCCGTGAAATTCGATGCCAAGGAGTGGGTGCGTATCGCGAAGAACGCCGGGATGAATTATCTCGTCATCACCGCCAAGCATCATGACGGGTTTGGAATGTACCCGTCGGAGCTGACCGACTGGTGTATCAAATCCACACCCTTCAAGCGCGATCCGCTCAAGGAACTCTCAGTCGAGTGTAAGAAGGAAGGGATCGTGTTTTGTGTGTATTACTCTATCTGGGACTGGCAACATCCCGATTATGCGGAACGCATTCCTAACAATGATCTGGCTACCGGCAAGCCCGACATGCACCGCTACGTGGAATTTGTAAAGGGGCAGCTCAAAGAACTGATAACGAAATACGATCCCGGACTTGTCTGGTTCGATGGCCAGGGAGGGCCGTGGACACCAGATCAGGGAGCTGAGGTCTGCGCTTACATTCACACTCTCAAGCCGAATATTGTCATCAAAGACAACTTTGGTGTAGACAAAGGCGGTGACTATGAGGTGCATGAGAATACGATTCCAGCGGGTTCTTTGAGGAAGGGGGCTGACTGGGAAACCTGCATGACCATGAACGGGCATTGGGGCTACAACAAGAATGATCAAGGCTGGAAATCCACGGAATACCTTGCCCGCAGTCTTGTTGACTGTGCCAGCAAGGGCGGTAATTTGCTGTTGAACGTTGGTCCGACCTCGGAGGGCCTGATTCCCACCCCATCCATTGAACGATTGGAAGCGATTGGCAAGTGGACTCGTGTGAACGGTGGATCAATTTACGGCGCAACAGCGAGTCCTTTGGGGGAGTTGCCGTGGGGCCGCGCCACGCAGAAAGATGGCAAACTCTATCTTCATGTTTTTAACTGGCCCAAGGATGGCAAACTTTTCGTGCCGCTCGCCAACAAGCCGGGCAAGGTGGCATTGCTGATTGCGCCAGACCAGGCTCTGCAGTCGATCTCGAACGATATGGGGGTTGCGATCACGCTGCCTGCCGAGGCACCAGACAAGATCGACAGTGTCATTGTGATCGACTTGGATGGGCCTGCCACTGTCCGGGCTTCTGACGGGTCGTTGTTGCTGGCCGCTGCAAACGCCGATATCGAAGGATGTGCGTCTCTTCAGGAATCCAAATCCGTGAAGAACATCGGTGGATGGACTGACAAAGACGTGAAGATTTCCTGGGCTGTAGATACCAGGGCAGGTGTGTACCATGTCGTCCTGACCTATGCTTGCGGCCCGGATTGTGCGGGCAGCGACGTTGATGTGACCGTCGGCGATCAAAAAGTCTCCGGGCATATTGAATCGACGGGCAGTTTTGACGATTTCAAGAAAATTTCGCTGGGTGAGATCGTGATCGCGAAATCCGGCGCGGCTGTCGTCACGATCAAGGCGACAAAGATGCAGGCTGCGGCGGTGATGAACCTCAGCGAGATCAAGCTTACACCGGTTAGCAAGTAGCCCACGTCAATGGAGAAATACAAAACGCACAAACTAACAACCATCACACTAGCCACCCTGCTGCTGGCACCGCTGTTTGCGCATGGTGCCGAAACGGCTGTGGATCCATGCGGTCCCATCACGTACCCGGGAATGACAGTGACTGCCGGCAAAGAGGGAGTTCAGGCACCCGGTTACACCTTTGTTAACCATTGCAAGAAGCCGACGCCGTGGCAGGCGCAGTGGATCTGGCTGCCCGCTGAGGCGAAGGTCGATGCGGTCGCATGCTTCCGCAAAGAGGTTACCCTCTCAGCGGTGCCGGATCAGGTCATGGCCTGGATCAGCGCCGACATGAAATACCGCCTGTGGATCAACGGCAGGCTCGTCTCCCGTGGACCAGTGGATATCGGCAGGGACGTCGTCTTCGATATCTCCACCGGCAAATGGTTCTACGATACTCGTGACCTCACTCCGTACTTCCGCAAGGGGGTCAACGTGATTGCCGCCGAGGTTTTCCGTGAGTGGCCCATCAACGAAACCGTCACCAGCGGACACCCCGGCTTGATCTTTGAGGCGGAGCTAACCCTGCCCGGCGCGGCCAAGTTGACCCTGAAAAGCGATGCGACCTGGCGTGGCACTCCGGCCCTCCACTATCCCAAGCCCGCCGCGTATGACGCCGACAAGGAGCCTGCCGGCTGGCGTCTTCCCGGTTTCAACGATGCGCAGTGGCTGTCCTGTATTCCTGCCGGCGATTATTGGGCGGAGTTGATTGCCAGCGAGATGCCGCCGTTGATGGAGGTGCGATATCCGGTGACGCGCGTTGAAGGATTGCCGGAAAATAGAGTGTTCACGAAAGATGGCAGTTTCAGGGTCGTGTTCGACCGGGTATTGAGCGCGTATCCCTTCGTGAAGGTGAAGGGTGGCAAAGATGCAACGCTGACCATCCATGCGCATCGACAGGCGTCGTTCCAACTCGGTGGTGGCGAGCAGACGTTGGAGTTCCCCTTCATGAGTGAAGTCGTGTCGGGGTTTACTGTTGAAATCAAGAATGTCACCGAACCGGTAGAGATACTGGATTCAGGTGCGGTGTTTACGTCGCAGCCGGTTGAATATCGAGGTGCGTTCGCGTGCAGTGACGAGACGTTGAACCGGATCTGGAAGACATCGCGGTGGCCGGTGCAGCTCTGCATGCAGACGTATCACCTCGATTCGCCCAACCATCAGGAACCGCTCGGCGACTTCGGCGATTATGCAGTCGAGGCCATGGTGGCCCATGATGCGTTCCATCAACCGTGGCTGGCCCGCCAAGATGTGCGCAAGTTTGCCTGGATCCTCAAGAACGAAAAATACCTCAACTTCCACACCAGTTACTCGATCTGTTGGCTCCAGATGCTGATGGATTACTTCGATTACACCGGAGACAAGACGCTGGTGGAGGAGATGGCGCCGTATGTGCATGGGTTGATGGACACCTATGCATCGTGGCGCGGCAAGAACGGCATCCTCTCCGAGGCGCAAAGCTACATGTTCATGGATTGGGTGAAGATAGAGGGTTTCGACGGCCATCACCCCCCTGCGGTAATCGGCCAGGGCTATCTCACCGCGTTCTATTATCACGGCATGGAGATGGCCTCCCGCGTGGCGGCGTTGACGGGCGACAAGGAGCGGGTGGCGAAATACGCGCAACTGCGCAGCGAGATTGCCGAAGCATTCAACCGCGAGTTGTGGAATGACGCGAAGGGATTGTATCGTGACGGCAAGCCGTTCCAGTCATCGGTAAAGCAGCGAGAACCATGGTTGCCGGCAGACATTCAGGATCCGATCCTGCGGGCTAAGACATCAACGCAGAAGCGACACGACTGGGTGCCGGAAGACAAGGATATCGAGACGTTCAGCCCGCATGTGAATATGCTCGCGGTGCTCTACGACCTTGCTCCGAAGGAACGGCAGGCGGCAATTGTGGAAAAGGCGCTCTCTGAGAAATCCATCAATCCTTCGCCCTATTTCATTCACTGGGTATTTCAGGCGATTGACCACGCCGGATTGTTTGATAAGTACGGCACGGAGCAGATGCGGCGCTGGCGGCCCAATCCCGAGACGCAATCCTTCCCCGAAAGTTGGGCCGGCGGCGATATGAGCCACGGCTGGTGTTCGACACCTTTGGTGCAGATGTCGGCCCGCGTTCTCGGCGTGACGCCTACATCGCCAGGTTTCACCACTCTGGCTATCCGCCCGTCGATCTGCGACCTGACGTGGGCCAGGGGTGTCGTGCCGACACCGCATGGCGATGTTCATGTATCTTGGACCTGGACAAACGATACGATACAACTGGATGTCATTATTCCCGACGGGATCAGTGCGGACGTGATTCTGCCAGATGCGACACAACATGTGAGATCCGGCAAGCACAGTTTCCAGTCATCCTATAAACGCAAGGCGTAAACCATATGGAAAATGTCAGATGAAACGAAACTCGTTACCGATCCTCACCACCCTGCTGCTGCTGCCGCTGCTGCCGCTGCCTCTTCTTGCGCAAACACGTTACGACCCGAATGTTCTGCCAAAGGGTCGCGAATACTTTGACCTGCGCGATGGGCTGGCAAACTGCCGGTTAAAGTTTGAGCGTGAGAAAAGCGGACGCATTGCTTTTCTCGGCGGCTCGATCACCGCCGGGGGCGGGTGGCGGGTTCACCTGATGAAGTATTTTCAGGAGAAATTCCCGCAGACAAAGTTCGAGTTCATCGGCGCGGGCATCGGCTCGATGGGATCGGTGCCGCACGCGTTTCGTTTGGAGCGCGATGTGTTGTCAAAGGCACCGGTGGATCTGTTGTTCGTCGAGGCGGCGGTCAATGATACCTCGAACACGGCTGACCCCGATCACATGTTGCGCGGCATGGAAGGCGTCGTGCGGCACATGCGCATGGCCAATTCACTGACCGACATCGTTCACCTGCACTTCGTCATGCCGCCACACATGACGGACTTCAACAACGGCAAAACGCCAGTGTCCATCGCCCAGCATGAGAAAGTGGCCGATGCGTATGGCAATGTGACGCTAAACCTCGCGCGCGAAGTCACCGAGCGCATCAACGCCGGCGAGTTCACTTGGGAGAAGGATTTCATGGACCTGCATCCATCGCCGTTCGGCAATCAACTCTACGCGAACAGCATCGCCCGCATGTTGAACGCCGCGTTTGCCAAGCCGCTCACAGATTCCGCAAAGCCGCATCCGCTGCCGGCACCGGTTGATCCCAAGAGTTATTTCCGTGGACGCTTTGGCAATATCGCCGAGGCGCGCATCATCAAAGGTTTCACCTTGGAACAATCGTGGAAGCCGGCGGACAAGAAGGAGACACGTCCCGGCTTCGGGAACGTGCCCGCGCTGGTCGGAACCGAGCCGGGCGCAGAGTTCGAGTTCAGCTTCGACGGCACCGGCGCGGGGCTTTTCATCACCGCCGGGCCTGACGCCGGGCGCATCGAGTTCAGCCTTGATGGGGCCAGCTACCGCAGCATCGACCCCTTTACCGAATGGAGCGCTGGCCTGCATCTGCCGTGGGCCGTGATCCTCGACGACGCTCTGCAAGCCGGCCATCACACAGCCAAGGTGCGCATCGCCGCCAGCCACAACCCCAAAGCCACCGGCACCGCGCTGCGCGTGTTTCATCTGCTGCTGAACTGAAGGAGAAAGTTACCCGATGAATGAACTCCTCACTCTCACCGCCCTGCTCTGTGCAAGAAGTCGCCCATATGAACACAAACTCAAAACAAGGAGATGTCAACATGCGTAAACTCTTGATTTCGATGGTTGCCGTAATGCTTTCGTTATCATGTCTGGCCGGAGCGGCTGAAACCAAGGCCGAGGGCGAGGGGCGGAAGTTGGGGTCGAAGTACGAGGTGAAAGCGGCAGGCATCGCTGTGAAATTGGACGAGGCTGGTAATCTGCTGGGCTGCCTGATCGGCGAGAAGAGATCGGAGAGAGCGCTTGCCGGACAGACGATGTTGGACGGCTTCAAAAATGTGGGCAAAGTTGAAGCGAAAAAGTCTTCACATGGAGTCTGCGAATTCACCCGAAGGATGACGGATTCGAAGGGCCATTTCTGCCTCGTTACCGACCGCTTCAGCCCCACGAAGGACAGCATCCGATGGGAAGTTGATATCGTCGGAGAAGGTGCGCCGTGGAGCGTGCCGATCAAGACCTCGTTTCAAACTGCTCCCGATAGTAACACGCGCTTCTGGGCCCCGTGGAGCGATCCGCGAGTGAGTCCGATTGGCGCGATCAATAAAGACGAAGCTCAGATCGCCAATGGTATCGTCCCGCCCAACGCGGGAGGCAATTGGGCCGATCCGCTCGTTTCCCGCCCGCTGGCGAACTGCACGCTGTGGTTCGGTGCGCCGTACTTCAGGTACGACAATCCTCGCATCGGGTTCTGTCCGTTCCAGGGCGATCTACTCTGTATTCCCATGGTCAGCCTGCTTTGGGGTTCCGACGACACCGGGGTGAGCCTCGTCCTGGATCCGCGGGATTCAATCCTGGACCTGACGTTGGACGCAACGGCCGCCGGAAACCTTGTTTTCAGCCGCCTGTTCCTCAGGATTTCCGACAAGAGTCCCATCCATTTTGCCGCTGACCTGGTAGCCCATGAAGCCGATTGGCGCGGCGGTCTGCGTTGGATGGTTCGTCGTTATCCCGAGTATTTCGATCCCATCAATCCGGCGGCAGACGATCTTGCGGGAACCGGCGCCTATTCCTCTCTCGAGACCGAATTCGACGTGGCAAAAATGAAGAAGATGGCTTTCCGGACGAACTGGAAGGCCAGCTTTGATTTTCCGTACATGGGCATGTTCCTGCCGCCTGTGGGTGAGCAGGAGACCTGGAACGGTTTCGGGGGCAGGACCACCAGTCTTGCGGCTATGCGCAACTATGCCAAAGGAATGCGAGAGAAAGGGTTTCATGTGCTCAGCTATTTCAACGTGACCGAGTTTGGCACGAGAGTGAAATATCCGGCGCCAGAATCTCGCAATGTGAGCGATAAGGAGCTCTGGAAAGACTGCAACGATTACATCTACGGCAAGCTTTCCGATGCGATCCTGCGTGTTCCGGAACGTGTGCCTTCCGGTCAACTCGGATTCTATCCGCGCACCAAAACAGGCGGGCCGTATTTCACCTGGGAAGATGCCATTGTGCTGGACTGCGGCGAACCCGTCTACCAGGCCTTCCTGCTCGATCAGGCGAAACGCCATATCGAACAGATTCCTGACGCGACGGGCATCTGTATCGATCGCATGGACTGGTTGAGAATGTACAACGAACAACGCGATGACGGCATCAGTTGGTTTGAAGGAAAGCCGGTCCGCTCGCTCATCCGCTCGTGGCACGACCTGATGGAAAAGCTGGGTCCGCTGATGCACAAAGCCGGCAAGGTCATCTTTGTCAACAACCACGACAAACGCCTCGACCTGTTGCGCCATGTGGACGGCATCTTCGACGAGTTTACCTATGGCGGAGCGCCGCTCAACACGACCGCTCTGCTTTGCGTCCGCAAACCGGCACTCGGTTGGACATCGAACTCGAACGATCTCGGGTCCGATCCCGACAAGTTCTTCCAGAAGTATCTTTACCTGGGTGTCTATCCCATGGTGCCGTTTCCCGGCAATGATCATTCGCTTCATCCGAGCCCGGAAGTGGATAAGAACTATCTCGATTACGGCCCCTTGATGGACCTCATGCGCGGCAAGAAGTGGGTGTTGGAGCCGCATTGCGTGGAAGTCATGGATTCCCAGGCGAAGGTCAACTTGTTCAAAGTACCAGACGGCTACGTCGTGCCGGTGACCTTTGGTGGCAGGCTGGAATCCGCCACCGTGCAAGTTCGCAACCTGCCCGGCTTGGCCAAACTCAAGGCTGAGGCCATCCTTCCCGGTGCCGAGCACCCTCAGCCGGTCAAGACACAGTTCAAAGATGGACTCCTCGAACTCACAGTCCCGCTCAAGCGTGGCTGCGCGATGGTTCAGTTGGTTCTTCCAAAGTAAGGTGCTGAGAAAGACAAGCCATTGAGCACGGATAAATACTACATGTTCAGAAGAAAGCATCGCCAAATGAGATATCAGAACATCATAATGGCAGTGGTTGGAGTGATATTGATTGGATCTTCCATGGTGCGGGCGGCAGAGCCGGCAGGGAATCAAAGCGGCAACGGCCAAGCAACCATTGCGATTGACCGCAACACCAACCCGAAGCCCTACAGCAAAATGATTTTCGGCGGGTTCTTGGAACATTTTGACCGGCAGATTTATGGGGGCGTTTTTGAGCCCGGCTCACCGCTTTCGGACGAGACAGGCTTCCGCACGGATGTCATCAAAGCGTTGAAGGAGTTGAAAGTTCCGGTGATCCGGTGGCCGGGCGGGTGCTTCGTCGACAGTTACCACTGGCAGAAAGGTGTTGGAAAGACACGTCATCCCTATGAGGATTCTTGCTGGGGCGTGCTGGAGCCCAACACTTTTGGCACGGACGAGTTTGTTGAGCTTTGCCGCCGCCTGGACGCAAAGCCATATATCTGCCAGAACAGCGTGGCGGACGTTCAGGAGATGGCCGATTGGGTGGCGTATTGCAACGCCACTACAGGGAAATTTGCCGAGATGCGTCTGGCCAACGGTCACGCGAAGCCGTTCAATGTCCCATACTGGAGCGTTGGCAACGAAAAGAGCGGGAATGAATACATCAATCAAGTGCGTGCCTGTGCCATCGCGATGAAACAGGTGGATCCCGCTATTCAGACAACTTGCTCAGGAGCACATGGCCCCAATGCGTCCATCGACCCATATCTCATCCAAACTTCGGGGAAATACCTCGATATTATCTCGGTCCACGAATACTGGGTTGAAAACTATCAGGAACATCACACTCCGGACTATCTTTCCTGCATGATGCGTTCCGAGATGCCGGATGCCCATGTTGGCAGTGCTGCCAAATCTTTAGACAAGACCGGCATGCGAGACCGGATCAAGATCTCCTTCGACGAATGGAACCTGCGTTCTTGGCATCATCCAGGTTATCCGTATGGACCGGCTGCGAAGCGTAATGACCCGCAAGTGATTAAGTTGCTTGCGGCGCGTAAGAAAAGTGACGCTGCGTCGCTCTATACCATGGCCGATGCGCTGTTCGCGGCATCGTTCCTGAATGCCTGCCTGCGTCATTCTGAGGATGTCCGCATGGCCAACATTGCCCCCTTGGTTAACACCAGCGGGCCGCTTTTTGTTCATCCGAAGGGCATTGTGAAACGCACACATTTTCATGCCATGGCGATGTATGCCAACCTGATGGAGGACTTTGTTGCCGGGGCCGGTGTCACAACCAACCAGCTGACGCAAGGAGGGAAATCCGTGGCGGTTGTCGATGCCGTCGCCACCGTGGACAAGTCCGGCAGGAAGTGGGCTATCGCACTCGTGAACCGGCATCCTACCGAAGCGGTTGACTGCCAGGTGAAGGTGGGTGACAAACCTTTGGAAGGCAAGTTCAAGGCAACAGTGCTGGCCGGTGATTCGCCGGACGCCTACAATGATATTGAGCATCCCGACCGGGTGAAGCCGGAGGAGAGGGGGCTTTCTATCAAGTCAGGAATGGTGCAGCTTCCGCCGCATTCGTTGATGATTGTCCGGGGGAACGCAGAATAGTCCACAGAGAAAACATGAAAACATACTTAAAATTACCAATCATTGCAATGATCGGCCTGTTGTCGGTATCGACTGGCATTGGAGGCGTTTCCAGCGAAGCCTTGCTGGCAGCTCCACCTAGCATGAAATTGGGCAGGATTATGCCGCTAGGCGACTCTATTACCAAAGGCGCTCCTGCTGGTGCCTATCGGGATCCGTTGTTTTCCCTGCTAAAGAAAGGAGGTTATTCTTTCAGCTTTGTGGGTTCGCTTACTGAGAACCCCACTGCTGCCCTTACAGCCGAAGGACAGGAGCACCATCAAGGCCACAGCAGCATGGGAATGGACTGGATACGCGATAATTTGAAGCCGTTCTTTGCCGCCAACCAGCCTGACCGTATCCTGTTGGCGATCGGGGCCAATGATATTGGCGGTGCCACGGTGCCGGAATTGAAAACACGGATGGAAAACCTGGTGACCGCCATCTTCACTCTCCAACCGAAAGTAAATCTGTATCTTGCGTCAGTGACTCCCCAGACTGGTTCGGCCATGGCCAAGATAACGGAGTTCAATAAGCTCATTCCGGGCATTGTGGCTGATCACAAAGCCAAAGGACATCCGGTGATTTACGTCTCGATGGCGGCACTGGATATCACTGATCTCGGAGACAACGTGCACCCCAATGTTGCAGGTTCCCTCAAAATGGCCCAAGCTTGGTATGCCGCTCTGACCACTGCTTCGGCGGCGGAATTACCGGATATCAAACCGCTGTTCGACTATCCGGTACGCGACACCTGCATCTGTCTCGCGCCAGACAAAACCTATTACCTGACCGGCACCACCGGCCATCCGACGTGGTGGGAAACCAACGAAGGCATCCGCGTCTGGAAATCCAGAGACCTCAAGACGTGGGAACCGTTAGGACTCGTCTGGAGTTTCGAGAAAAACGCCACCTGGCAGAAAGGCAACGGCAAGCAACGTGCCATCTGGGCTCCTGAGATTCATTACTTCAAAAACACGTTCTGGCTCGCTTACTCCGTCAACTACGGCGGCACCGGCCTCCTCCGCAGCAAGACCGGCAAGGCCGAGGGTCCCTACGAAGACGTCAAACCCGATGGCCCGCTGACCGATGGGATCGACGCATCACTGTTCGCTGACGATGACGGCAAAGTCTATTTCGTCTGGCAGAATGGCACCATCGCACGCCTCAAGGACGACATGAGCGGCCTCGCCGAGAAACCACGGACTCTCACGCCTGCCGGCATCGACGCCAAACCAGGACGAAATACGCGTGGCGGTCCGCTCGAACCCGTCAACGCGGGGCAGGTCGGCTACGAAGGCGCGTTCCTGACCAAGATCAACGGTCGCTACCATCTCATCTGTGCCACATTGAACACGGACGACACGCCACAAACTCATTACGATTGCATGTCCGCCAGCGCCGACTCGATCTACGGCCCATACGGCAACACCTACCTTGCCATCCCGCACGGCGGCCACAACACGCTGTTCAAGGATGCGCAAGGCAACTGGTGGTCCACCTTCTTCGGCAACGATCCGCAGGCACCCTTCCGCGAGCGACCCGCGATACTACCCATCCATGTTGATGCCAACGGTAAGATTCAACCTGGGAATACCCCGTAATCCTAACAGCGAGTGGAGAATTGATGAAAATGAACCGCATACTTACAGTTGCATTGATCATATATCGATTGTTCGCCGGGATTGCGCTGGCGGACGAGAATCTTCCACGACTCTCGCCACGACCGCAACTGGTGGCCGGAGTAAATCAACTGAATGTGGATCTCGGCGGCACCTGGCATTTCAACCCGGCACCGACTGATGGATTTGAAGCACGCTCGATGCCACCGGACGGAACCGGCTGGTCGGACATCCAAGTCCCCGGCGAATGGGTGATGCAGGGCTTTACGGTTCAAGCAGACAAGGCCGCGGGCTATGTGCGTTCCTTCAATGTTCCGCTAGACTGGAAGGGCATGCGCATCAAACTGCGCTGCGACGGTGTTTACAGTGACGGCACGGTCTGGATCAACGGTAAGAAATCAGGAAATCATCTGGGTGGGTTCACTCCGTTTGAACTGGACGTCACAGACCTAGCCAAAGAGGGCGAAAACATCATCGCGCTCCGTGTGGTGAACGAATCCGTTGTGGACAAACTGGCCAGTGCCAGCTCCTACGCCGGCCACCCGCTCGGCGGCATCACCCGCAAAATCAAGCTGTTCGCGCTGCCACCAACCCATCTATCGAAACTGCATGTCGCCACCAGTTTCGACCCGGCATTCCGCGACGCCACCCTCGAGGTCAGTCTGGCCGCCGCTGCAGAAGGTGGCGCAACTCCGGCGGATTTGCAGGCTAACTTAACACTATTCGGACCGGATGGCCGGGAGGTCCCTCTCACACCCGGGAGCATCTCACTGAAGGATCTAGCCGGTTCTATCAAAATCCCGGTAAGCCATCCCGCCAAATGGGACAGCGAACACCCGAATCTCTACACGCTGACCATCGAGTTAAAGGCGGACGGAAAGCTGCTAGAGACAATCGCCCAGCGGTTCGGCTTCCGCCAGGTCGAAGTGCGCGGCAACCAGATGTTCGTCAACAACATGCCGGTCAAACTCCGCGGCATCTGCCGCCATGAGGCCGACCCCCTGCGCGGACGATCGCTGGCACCGGGCACCTGGCGAAAGGACGCGGAACTCTTCCGCGCGGCCAACTGCAATTATATCCGCACGTCCCACTATCCGCCGGCCGAGGAGTTCATTGATGCCTGCGACCAGGTGGGGCTCTTCGTCGAGTGCGAGGGACCATTCTGCTGGGCAAGTCAGACCAAAATCACGCCTGCCGAGGTGCCAAACCTGATCACCCGCCAGCACCTTGAAATGCTGGAAGCCTATCGAAACCACCCGTCAATTACCCAGTGGTCGTTGGCTAACGAGAGTGGTGCCTTTGGTGAGTATTTCCTGCCTTCGGCCAAGGCAATGAAGCGATTGGATCCAACTCGGCTGTTAGTTTTCAGTGACATGACGGGCGGCGGCGGCGATCCGCTTGACATCAGCAACAACCACTATCCTGGGTACTGCGACGCGAAGTACCCCGGCCTAGAAGGCCCGGCCAGATATGCCGACTACAAACAACCGATGATCTTCGATGAGTATTGCCATCTCAATTCCTACAACCGCCTCGAACTCGCCACCGACCCCGGCCTGCGCGATATCTGGGGCCTCGGCCTGGCCGCCATGTGGCAGAATATCCTCAAAGCCCATGGCTGCCTCGGCGGCGCCATCTGGAGCGGCGTGGATGATACGTTTTTCTTACCTAACGGCACAATTGTTGGTTACGGCCCATGGGGACCCATTGACGGATGGCGGCGTCCGAAGCCGGAATACTGGAACATGAAAAAGGCTTACTCGCCGCTGGCCGTGAAGGAAACCTCCGTGCCGGCGAACCAACCCGTGCGCCTCACCATCGAGAACCATCAAACATTCACCGACTTGCAGGAAATGCGCTTCGAGTGGAAATGCGGCACTCGCTCCGGTACCGCTAAAACCACCTCCGTGCCGCCCGGACAAACCGGCACTCTTGAAATTGCCGTCCCTGATACCGGAAAAATGTTAGATGTTAGCGCAGTCAGCCCCAGCGGCCTCAACATCGACGTCTGGAAAATCGCACTCGGTCCGGACCCACGCACCGCGCCACCAGTGCCAGCTTCCAAGCCTGGCCCGGTCACACTGGAAAAGCCAGCCGGAAAATTCATCGTCCGAACAACCGGTTTCAGCGTCACCTTCGACGCTGCCACGGGCATGGCGACAGCCCCGTTTACCGGTCCGGATCTGCTATTGCTGCCAAGCATCAGTGACAGTCCCGGCGGTGGGATGGAAGCGCCGTCACAGTTGTTTACTAACACCTGCGGCAATTGGAAGGCATCGGCGGTCAGCGCCGAAATCACATCCGACCAAGGCGTGACGGTCCGCGTCGAAGGTGCTTATGCAGAAGCTCAGGGAACCTATATCTTCCGTTTCTCCAAAGATGGCTCGCTGACACTCGATTACGATTTTTCCGTCACGGAAAAGGGCCAGTGCGATCCCCGCCAAATCGGTGTGGTCTTCCGCCTGCCGCGCGAATGCGACACGCTCACCTGGCGCCGCAACGCCAAGTGGAGTGCCTACCCCGACGACCATATCGGCCGGGCGCAGGGCACCGCCACAGCCTTTGTCAAAGGCGTGTCCCCTACCCTGCTAGCCGGCCCGCGCGTCCTACCGACTTGGAGTTGGAGCGACGATGCCACGCCGAACGGCTCTAACGATTTCCGCTCGACCAAGATGCATGTTTACGAGGCCGCGCTGCTCTCGCCCTCCGGCCACGGCCTGCGTCTGCTCGCCGATGGCTCATCTCATGTCCGCTGCTGGGTGCTTGAAAATTCGGCGAACCTGCTCATCGCGGAGTACACCAATCACGGGGCGCCGCAGTTCTTCACCGAACGCGCCATCCCCGCCCGGCCGCTCAAAACCGGCAGCGTGGTCAAGGGCATACTGCGCCTCGAAGTCCACTGAGTGCGTCATCATCTCGTTCTAGCAACATGAACAAACGAGCAGTCATCACACTTGCCGCCCTGCTGGCACCGCTCATCGCGCTCCACGCCGCTGAAGCGACGCATCCGGCTGACGCCATCATGTCCCTCGATGAATTGGCGGGGGATTGGATGGAGGTCAATACCCTTCGCAATTTTCCGTCGGTCAACAATTTCTGGGGCACCCTGCAAACCAACCCCAATCTGACGACCTTTCTCGTTGCAACCCTTCCGCCTTATGCCAATGGCGGTGATAGCGGAGTGCTGACCCTGAACGGAAAGCAGGTCCATGCGACGGGGTCCCGGTGGTATGCGTATCAGGTGCTCCGCCGGAGAACGATGGACGGGATTGAGTTGGAGTCTGCCATCCGCATGCCCTTTGAACAGCGCGGTGTCCTTTGCCGGTTGACGCTCAAGAACACCGCCACGAATTCGCAAACAGTGGACGTGTCCTGGGCGTTTTCAGGACAGGTGTGCCGCCACCCCGATGCAGCGTGGGCGAATTACATCACGCCACATGGGGAAAAAGGAAACACCATCGCCCTAGCTGGAACGGATTCCAAAGTCCTGTCGGCTGTGGGGAACAAAGGCTCTGAACCGGCTGCCATCGCCTTTGCCTTTTCGCAGGCACCGGCAGACTTGAAAGTCGTGACCGACGGAGGCGTCGCATCCTGGAAGATTTTGCTCGCGCCAAATCAGACGCTCTCATTGGGCTACACCGCCGCCATGGACCAGGAACCGGCAGCGGCCGCAGAGCTTGCAACGCGCTGGGCGAAATCATTCGATCAGAGTTTCGCATCGGCCAAAATGCAGTGGGAAGAGCGCTGGCAGGCCGCCTTCACGCCCGGCAACACACATTTCTCCGGACACCTGCCGACACTCCTGACCGATGATCCGAAGATCCGCCGGGTCTATTACGAAGGCGCGCTCGCGCCGCTGATACTCTGCCGCTCGAACCTGCCGACAGCCAAGCACTGTTTCATCACGGCCGGGCCGAATTGGGCGGTGACGCTCATGTATTTCTGGGACACCGGAATGTGGGCTAACGCCTGGGCGATGCTGGAACCTAACAGCATGAAGGAGCTGCTGGCGAAATGGCTGGCGATGGATCATCACGGGTGCTACGCGCTGGATTGCGTGTCCGGCAGGGGGGTCGGGCCATGGTACGCCGCCAACGACTGGTCGATCTTCCGCTGTGTGGACGCCTATCTTGGCGTGACGGGTGACGATGCGTTTCTCAGTCAGGTGATCACTGGCAAGACGGTTCTGCAACGGCTCGAGGACATCGCAACGTATGATGAGCAACGTCCGTTGACCAAAGACAGCCTGCTGGCCGATTATGGCGGACCCGAAAACCTGCTCGAATGCACGGACGGTTATGTGCAGGGGGTGGCGTCGCTGAACGCAGCCAATGTCTATATGCTTCGGCGCGTGGCAGATTATTGCGGACAATCTGGAAATGCGGCGCATGCCCACGAACTCCGCGCCAAGGCCGGTAAACTTCTAACTGAAGTCATGGCGCTTTACAAACCGGGGGAAGGCGTCTGGAATGCCCGTGACAAAACCGGCAAAGAGATTCCTAGCCGCCACTGTTTCGACTACATCATGACCGGTCAGGCATTGGAAAACGACCTCACTCCCACGATGAAGATGGAGATGAACGGCTTCCTCGAACGCGAACTGCTCACCAAAACCTGGATGCGGGCGATGTCGCTGAAAGATCCCGCAGCCGCGCACTCGGACCGGCCCGACCACGGGCCGATGGGTTCCTACGACGGTTGGCCGCCGCTGACGATGGACGTGATGTGCCGGTTCGGCGCGTTCGATAAGGCCGTGACCTTTCTCCGGGCAGTCGAACCGGTGACGCGCGAAGGCCCGTTTGCACAGTCACATGAGTTTCTCGACCCGGACAGGCGGGGTTTCGATCCGCTTGTCCGCATTGCCAACCGGGGTTATCAGGACTTCAACGAAGTGTGCGGCGCGGCCTTTGCCGAAGTCATCATCCGCTCATTCTTTGGCTACCGACCTGATCTGCAAGGTGACGGCCTGCCGCTCATGGCGCCACTAACACCTCGCGGATTCAACGGGCAATTGCGCCATGTGCCGTTCCACCGCAAACTGTACAGCCTCACAAGTGACGCACAGGGCGTCCATCAGAAGACGGAATAGACATATGAAACACTCGACCTGCTTGATCCTCATCGCCACCCTGATTCTCACTGTCGGCCTGGCCCATGCACAGACCTTGCAGAATGACGCAACCCGCATTGATTTCGATCTCAAGACCGGCACGCACAGCCTGAGCATGCCGCCTGCGTCCGCTCCCGCCATCCGCAACGCCCGCGCAACCGTGGAAACCAGCGTGACGGCAATGCTTAAGGGAAACGATCCAATCGGCAAGCTGGTCGAGCCCGGTGAGACCTACTTGCCCGAGGACAGTTTCTATGTGGATGCGGCCACGGCGAATCCGTTCGAGGCATTGGAGAAATACGGCAGGGCCTTGCGTGAGGCGACGGGCGCGAGGCCGAATGTGTTTGATTTCCCGACGGTGTGCGCGTGGTATGCCGGCGTTTGGAAAACAGGCGGGGCACAGGACCATCCCGACAAATCCACCGACAAGACCACCCCCGGACCTGGTTTCCAGCAGCGGAGTGTCAATCTCTGAAACAAAAAGAACCTGCATCAAGCGAAAGAATCGAACAAATGAAACAAATACTAACAGTTGAATTGTTGATAACTTCATGGATCATCCATCAGGCGCGTTTAGCCCTAGTTGCGGGGATTATCCTGTTGCTTCTCCCTCGTAATGGGTTTTGCGCCGTCCCGGAGTTTGTTGAAAAATCAGCCACGTTTTGGCTCGATGCGGCTAGTGCGCCATCTATGGTGATGGAAAATGACAAAGTGACGGAATGGCGTGATGCACGGTTTGATGGACATTCCTTCGCAAAGAAGGCGACGGTTCATGGCCAGGCCCAGTTGATGAAAGACAAGCTCCTGGGAAACAAGCCGTATGTCTGGATGAGCGCCGGACAATTTGTTTCCTTTGCTGACGAGACAAAGATTCGGGCGGTCTTTTGGGTGATTCGGGCAGATGCCCCCAATGCCTTTCTGCTCGGCCGGATGGGTGGTGTGCAAGGGTATTATGACTTCCATCGGAATATTGATAGCGGCAACGGGGAGCTTTGGGATCGTCGATACGCCGCCAATGGGTTGCTGAATGGGGCTACCTACTTCAATGGAACACGGATCGACGGAACCGAGCATGAACTGGATGCCAACTTCAACATGATCTCCCTCGTCGCCTCTGAACCACTTGCCGCAAATACGCTCGCGGCTGACCGCAGTGCCGCACGAGCAGGCAACATTCGTGTGGCTGAGGTGATTCTGTTCGACGCCATTCCGACAGATGAGCAACGCATACAAGTTGAGAAATACCTGGCCGCAAAATGGGGCCTCGCGGATTACGGGAAGACGCCCGCTAAAATGCCATTGGTATCGCCCCTTTCAACATGGCTAGAACCCGCTGCGCCCGGCAGGAACTACCCTGACGGTGAAGCGTCGCGCCAATGGGGTGTTTTGCAGCATGATTTGAAGAAGATAGATCGTTTCAGGCAGTTTGCGTCAGAGACCTTCTGCGCGGACGCATTGGTGACACCAGAGGATAAAGACCCGCTGACAATTCTGCTGCGTCGCACACAATCCTTGTTGAACGATATTAAATCGATGCGGAATGCCCCATCGCTTGAGTCGGAAACAAAAGCGTTGGCTGACCTTGTTGCGCGGGCAAAAACAGCCGCTGAAGCCCAACGCCGTCCATTGTTTGATGAAGCATTGCTCCTGCGTCGCAAGATCGCGTTCTCTAATCCGCTGCTCAATTTCAATGAATTGCTTTTCATCAAGCGCGATCTATCACAGGTCATGCAGCATTGCTGCGATCAGTACTATGGCCAACAACAACGGACTGGGGGCGGATTGCTTGTCCTATCGGATCCATTTGGCGAATCACCCGCAATTCGGGATGTTCTCGCAGGTTCAGGACTTAAAATTGGAACACGTCAGGATATGGGTAAAGATGGGGGATCCGTTCTTTCGCCGGCACTATCGTATGACGGGAAGATGATTTCCTTTGCATATGTGGAAGGCAAAGGCGGCCGCTCGCACATTTCGCATCTGGACCATGCGAACAACGGGCATTGGGACAAGGGCTTCTGTTATCATCTGTTCACGGTTGGCTCCGATGGCACGAACCTGAAGCAGATTACAGATGGAACGTTCAATGATTTCTCCCCGTGCTTTACCCCTGCAGGACGCATTGCATTTATCTCCGAACGGCGTGGCGGCTATCTGCGGTGCGGCCGCCAATGCCCCAACTATACGATGTTTGATGTGGCTGTGGACGGGACGGACATGCGTTGCCTCAGCTTTCATGAAACGAATGAATGGGCTCCTTCAATCACTCATGACGGCATGTTGCTTTGGACGCGTTGGGATTATGTTGACCGCCATGGGTGTACCGCTCATCATCCTTGGATTACAACCCCGGACGGGCGCAATCCGCGTCCCATTCACGGCAACTATTCTCTGCGCTATAAGCGATCAGATATGGAGATCGACACGCGCTCGATTCCGAATTCGCAGTGTTTTATCGCGACGGGTGCACCGCATCATGGACAAGCTTTTGGATCCCTCGTGGTCATCGATCCGCGCGTGGCGGATGATGATGCCATGGCCCCAGTAAAGCGCTTGACCCCAGATGCCGGATTTCCTGAAACACAAGGAGGTTCCCAGAGCTATGGTACCGCATGGCCGCTGAGCGACACCTATTATATCGCTTCTTATGAGCCGGCCGAGGCCAACGTTGGAGGCAAACATCTGACCTTTGGAATCTATTTGATCGACAAATTTGGCAATAAGGAACTGATCTATCGAGACCCGCAAATTGCCTGCGTGAGTCCAAGACCTCTCCGTGCTGAAACTCGTCCGCCAGTTATTCCGGAGCAACGTATTGCTGCTGTTCCTGCGGCACAGCGAAAACCCGCAGACTGGCAGGCAGAAGCGCGTGGACAAGGGACCATAACCATTGCGGATGTCTATAAGAGCTACTTGTCGTGGCCCGAAGATGCCGGCAAGATTTCCGCTCTTCGGATCTGGCAGATCTATCCGGCGTCAGTGGCTACTGCGGAGTTGGCACATTGGACAGGTATCCAGATCAAGGAAGGATTTGATTCCGACAATCTTGTCCGCACGGTTGTCGGGACGGTTCCGGTCGAAGCTGATGGAAGTGCCTATTTCAAGGTGCCTACAGGCTATGAGATATTCTTCCAGGCACTCGATGAACAGGGGGCCGCGATTCAATCGATGCGCTCAGCAACTGCGTTGGTGCCCGGAGAGCAACTCTCCTGTCAGGGATGTCATGAACCCAAGGGCACCGCGCCTGATCGCCTCTCCGTTGCGACACCCCTCGCGATGAGGCGCGAACCATCACTTCCAAAACCCGGGCCGGATGGATCGCTCCCGTTTAGTTATCCAAAGCTAGTCCAGCCTGTGCTGGATAAAAAATGTGTCAGTTGTCACGCGGAAAAAATCAAGCAAGCCAAGCCGGGAGAGAAGCTGCCCCCACGCTTGGACAGTGCGGTGAATGGAAAATATTTCACATCCTATGTCAATCTTGCCGAACCCTACGGCTATGTCTCGTATGGTGCTGGGCAAGATTTCAATTCGCCCAAGTTTTATCGGACAATCCCCGGGCAATTCGGCGCTCGCGCCTCCAAACTTTATAAGATACTGAAGCAGGGGCATCACGACGTCAAACTAACCACCGACGAGATGGAACGTATCACCGTTTGGCTGGATTCGGCCTGCCAGTTCTATGGCGTGTATGAAAAAGATGGAGGTGAGAAGCAACTGCGCGGCGAGTTTGCTGAACCCACACTGAAGTGAATCAAAGAAAAATTTCAAATGAATAAGCGAACAACACTTACCCTCACCACCCTGTTGCTGGCCCTGCCAGCCGTGCCCCAAGCTGCCCACGTGACCCACCTGCGCTGCGAATATCGTGAGAATTCTCTCGGCATCGAGCTGGTCAAGCCGCAGCTGGGCTGGCTGATTGAAGGCGGCGGACGCGAGTCCAATGTTACTGTAACGCTCCGCGCTAATCACGGGAAATCGGGGGCGTTGGATTTCGCAATAATCTCGGGGTTGTCGTAACGGGGACCGTTGGTAAGGCGGTG
>CAIKHZ010000228.1 GCA_903827375.1 Akkermansiaceae bacterium | reverse complement strand
GTCTGACATTGCCTCCATCGGATACACCGTGAATGCCATCGGCCAAAGAACCAACGCCACCCGCTCTGGGGTCGCACCAACAGCAGCGGCTGGTTGTATAATCATTACATGTGTTGGGGTCGGTCCTCGCATTTAGCATGTATTTATGTTAGGATAAATTGTGGTTCCGAAATATTTGGCCAAATTGGTGTCGTTACGTTTCAACCTTTCTGATTGACACTGATATGCACACTCATGACAATTCGGGCATGGCAAGGCGATTGAAATTCCGGTATCCGGGTGGGATATATCAAGTGACTGCGCGCGGTGACGTTCGGAAGCTGCATTTTGCTGGCAAGAGGACCCTGAGTGCTGGAATCGTGCGCGAGGAAACGCAGGTTAGCGATGATTCGTGCGCTTACCTCCCAAACATCACCACGGAGGCCGGGCGATTCATCCTCGGCGAGGCACCTGTGGCGAACCCCGTCATCATCAACGGCGACACCAGCGCGCCCGCCGCTCGCGCGGGCGGGCTGGGATTCTACTGGAAGCAACTCAACGGGGATAATTCAAACGGCCCGCTGTGGAGCAACGACAGCATCGCCAGCTGCGGTGTCACCATCAGCGGCAACACATGGACGCCCCCAAACTCGGTCACCCCGGTCCACGATGACGACGGCAACTTGACTTCTGACGGGCGCTGGGACAGTGTGTGGGACGCCGAAAACCGCCTGATCCGCATGCAAACCACCGACATTGCCGCTTCCGCTGGCGTTCCCCGCCAACGCCTGGACTTTGTCTATGATTGCCAGAACCGGCGCGTCTCCAAGACGGTGTCCACCTCCACCGATGGCACGACCTGGACATTCTCCAGCAACCTGCGTGGCCTCTACGACGGCTGGAATCTCATCGCCGAATACAGCGCGCCGTCAGTCGAATCAACCAACCTGACGCTGCAAGCCGCCCATGTTTGGGGCCTCGACCTGTCAGGAACCCCACAGGGTGCTGGTGGAGTCGGAGGGCTTCTCTGCTCAACCCTGATAGCTGATAACTCCACAACTGAGAAATTCTACCCCGCTTATGACGGAAACGGGAACATCAGCGCCTGGCTAGATAGCAGCGGCACCCTGCTGGCCCGAATGGACTACTCGCCCTTCGGCCAGTTGGTCGCACAATACAAGTTCACGTCAAACGCCATCGCCATCTTGTCCCGCCTGCCCTTCGGGTTCAGCACAAAATACACCGACAAGGAAACCGGCCTGCTTTATTATGGCCATCGTTACTACAACCCAGTGACCGGGAGGTGGCAGTCGAAGGACCCGGTTGAAGAAGCGGGTGGGCTGAACCTGTACGCGTCCGTCGAGAACGATGGATTGAATAGGTGGGACTATCTGGGCCTTAATACCGCGAACTGGATTGCCGCTGATCGTGAAGCCATGATTGATACCGTCCACAAAGAAGCAATTAAAGCCCACAAGGCATCAGAGGATGAGTACTTAACACAGATTAAGAAAGGTAACCAAACCGTTACTACGGGAGGGTACCCACCCGTAAACGGAGGTAGGTCGTATAAACCCGCAATGCCAAGAGAGTATGGTGGCAAAGTTTGTGAAAAATGCACCGTGGATGGAAAAGGAAAGAAAGTCTATTCATACTATTTGACTGAAGGGAGAGGCTATTGGCCGACGTCACCTTCATTCGCGGAAATGCGGGTTCATGATTCTCCCGAGTGTGGGGATGACAAGCATGTCGCTTGGTGGCATACGCACCCCTCATCTCTCGGAAGAGAGATGGTTGGAAAGGGTAAGAATGCAACATACAAGTATTTCTGGAACGGAAGCAGTTCGTTTAGTATCGCCGATACGCATATGATAAATAATTTACAGCAAAATATGGGCCGACTTCCATTTTTTGTGACATACAGATCTGCACTAAGCGTTCATGAATGGAGTTACAAAACAGATGTTCATCCTCCTGGAGAAAACGTTAGAAAAACCCCTGGTACGTATCCAGAGTGGGTCGACGTGGGCACTGCGGTGCCATAGTCTAAACTCGCATGTTAAATATGAAGACGTTAAAAAACTTGTTGTTGTCGGCAATTTGGGTGATGGCAAACAATCATTTGGTCGTGGCTCAGGTGGACAAGGATGTCTTGTTAGACAATCTTTCTCGACAGATTGCCAAGCTTGATGACGAAAAGTTTAAGAGCATCTCCAAGGACATACTTCGCAAGATTTCTGAATGCCCATCCCCGGACGACTTCGCTAAGCTGGACTTGGAAAGTCAAAATTGGCTGCACCAGAATTTTGACAATTTCGGTGGAAACGTGAAGATCGGAGAAGCATTCAGCAAACTCAAAGAGGTGCGATCAGATGGCGATGGCTATGAAATACTATGCGAATCATTTTGGTGTAGGCTGAATGGCAAGCCTTTTGACTTGGGGAAGAGCGTAGAATCGATTGGGATTTACTGGTTGGAACATGATTCGCCTGAAATAAAGTTTGCTCCAGAGGGAAGAGGCAAAGTTGACTGGATTTGGCAACTTGAGGTTATAATTCGGCCCCATGGTGTCCTCCATGTAGGCATCGATACAAAGACTCGAAGATTTTTATGCTACGAGCGGATGGTTGGAGTGTACTATCCGGAAGGAGAGACCTTGGAGCGTATATATGCAGAAATTGTTCAAGATCCAATCAGGGCAGGTATACATATTGGAAAGGGTCGAATCGGAAGAATTGAGAAATGACAGTATACGCTCATTTGAAGCGGCCCTATCCAGGCGGGGGCTGACTATTTCTCTGTCCCCTAATCCGAGCAGGGTGCGGGCGGCCCCATCGATCCGAGCAGTCCCGGCCTATGGTGTTGGCTCGATGAGCATGGCGGTGGGCACCTGCGGTTTGGGAACAGTGATTTGCGGTGCCAGCAATGGTCTCAAGCCGATCATTACAGGGTGACAGATAAAAAGTAGAGAATCACGCGCTCTTGACAAAAGCCAACACCCGCAATACTGATGTGTCTGACATTGCCTCCATCGGATACACCGTGAATGCCATCGGCCAAAGAACCAACGCCACCCGCTCTGGGGTCGCACCAACAGCAGCGGCTGGTTGTATAATCATTACATGTGTTGGGGTCGGTCCTCG
>CAIKHZ010000227.1 GCA_903827375.1 Akkermansiaceae bacterium | reverse complement strand
TGACCTTGTCAGCAAACATAGCCTTGTGCTTTTCGTCGGGCTGCCAGTTGCGATGCGGCGCCTTGTGGTGACACATCAGAAAGAACGGCTTGTCCTGTGGCCGGTTCTTGAGAAATTCAATGGATAGATCCGTGATGATGTCGGTGACGTAGCCGTTGATCACACGACGGCCGGACGCCTCCAGAAACGCAGGATTGAAGTAGTCACCCTGGCCGGGCAGGATCGTCCACCTGTCGAAGCCAGTAGGGTCGCTCTCCAGATGCCACTTGCCAAACATGCCGGTGTAATATCCGGCGGCCTGGAGATACTTCGCTACCGTCGGCTGCGACCCGTCAAAACGGTTGAATACCGGCACTCCGTTGATGTGACTGTACTTCCCAGTCAAGATACAGGCTCGGCTCGGCGTGCAAATTGAATTGACGGCAAACATCCGGTCGAAGCGCATGCCCTCCTTGGCTAGACGGTCAATATTTGGCGTCTGGTTCACCCGGCTGCCGTAAGCGCTGATAGCGTGGGCGGCATGGTCGTCAGCCATGATAAAGAGAATATTAGGGCGTTTGACGTCAGCAGCTTGGAGAGCGGCCATCGGTGCCAGCAGCAGGGTGGAAAAGAGGAGCATGGGGAATGGGTGCATGGCGTGGGAGGTGGTGGTTGATGCGACCAAGAGGTTGGTCAATCGTCCAAGATGACGCGCTGGTCGTACTTGGATTGGCGATGCTTGTCGATTGAATTTCCTCAAATCCCGGGTCGGCAGGGGCAAAGATCGCTCCGGATTTGACAGAATCCGCGATGCTGGGAAGTAGATGTCGGATCAATTGCAATCCATGAACAAGTATATCATTCCCCTGATCAGTGGTATCCTCGGCGGCACGCCGGGGATGGTACAAGCCCAGACATCCGCCGTTGCCCAACCGCAACATGGCTTCATCAGCTCAACCCCAGCTGAAACTTGGGAACACGGCTTGATCTCAGGCAACGGAACCATCGGTGCCAATGTCATGAGCCGCCCACTCCAGGAAACCGTCATCTTCACCCATGAACGGTTGTTTTTGCCGCAGGGACCGCCACACATGCCTCCAGACAATGCCGCCCGGCTGTTTGAAATCCGCAGTTTGATAGATCGCGGTTTGTACAAGCAGGCCACCAACCTGCAGTTTGCCCTGTCCAAGCAAGAGGGCTTCATGTATCCGGATCCGTTTGTGCCCGCGTTTGACCTCAACATCGGGATGAACACGGGAAAAGACATCAAGGATTACCTGCGCTCCGTGGATTTTCAAACCGGCGAAACCCTCGTCCACTGGGCCGACAAAAACGGCGTGTTCGAACGCAGGCTGTTTGTGTCGCGTGCCGACGGGGTGGCTGTGATGCTCATCAGCGGGCCGGGTCAAGGCGCGGTGAATTGCACACTGGCGCTTAGTCCGCGCCAGGTGGATGAAAAACTCGGTGCTAGGACTCTCAAACAATCCGAGGAAGTCTTCAAAGAACATGTATCCAACGTCTCAACCCACGCCGAGAAGTCATGCCTAACCTACAAAAACACGTTTACCAAGGCCTATCCCGGAAGCATTCATGCGCTGGAAGGTCTTGCCTGCGTAATTGCCAAAGGCGGCAGCACCCAAGCCCAGGGCAACTCTCTGGTAGTCAATGGGGCGGATCAGGTATTGGTTCTGCTTGATATTAGGATGCTCTATGATCCGGCAGCTTCCCAACTCGAGGACAGCTCAAAACACCTGGCCAGCTTGGGCGAAGATTATGCAGTGCTGCTCAAGCGTCACACCGCTATTCATGGCGAGTTGTTTAGGCGCGTAAGCTTGGACTTGGGCGGCGGCGCGGACCGTCAGCTAACCACCGAGGAGCTGCAGGCAAAATCGACCAATGAACAACTCAATCTGGCGCTCATCGAGAAGGAATTTGACGCCGGACGATACAATATCATTTCCGCAACTGGCCAACTCCCTCCAAATTTGCAAGGCGTGTGGGGAGGGACTTATGTTCCGGGTTGGGCCAGCGACTACACCCACAATGGCAATGTGCCGTCAGCCATTGCCAGCACGATGATGGGCAACACTCCGGAACTGATGTTGGCTTACACATCCTATATCGAGTCGATTGTTCCGTGGTTGGAGATCAATGCCAAACACATGTTCGGAGCCCGAGGCGTGGTGCTGCCATCACGCTCGACCACCAACGGCTTCAACAATGCCCTCGCCGAGGATTTTGCCGGCGGCTTCTGGGTCGGTGGCGCAGCGTGGGCCGCCCACTTCTTCTATGACTACTATGAGTACACCGGCGACCGGAAATTTTTAGCAGAGCACGCGCTGCCCTACATGCAAAAGGTCGGGCTGTTCTTTGAGGACTATTTGTATGAAGGTGCAGACGGAAGATATGTGTTCTCGCCCACCCAATCGCCGGAGAATTTCCCGAAAAATACCAAGTCACAGGGAACTTTCAACGCGACGATGGATATAGCCGCAGCCAAGGAGCTATTCAACCATCTGATCAAGGCGTCGGAGATTTTGGGCGTGAATTCTGCCAAAATCCCGCTGTGGAAGGCAATGCTGGCAAAAATGCCGGACTATCAGATCAGCGACGAAGGCTTCGTCAAGGAATGGGCGACCCCTAAACTCACCGACGATCTCAACCACCGCCACTCGTCCCAACTCTACGCTTTGTATGATGGTATTCCCGACGAGATCGCCCAAAATCCCAAGCTCAAGGATTCTTTCAAAAAAATGATAGAGCTCAAACTGCAACGCCATTGGAGCGGCAACACTTCTGGCTTCATGTCCTTCGGCTTGGTGCAACTCGGTCAGGCATCCACCAGTCTCGGCGAACCGGATCTTGCCTATCAATGTCTCGTTCCCCTGGTGAATCGCTACTGGCTGAACAACCTCGCATCAATGCACAATCATAAGTCCCTGTTCAACATGGACATCAGTGGCGGCATGCCCGCAGTCATCATTAAAATGCTGATCGCCTCCGAGCCCGGCCACCTCAAACTCCTGCCCGCTGCGCCGAGCGCCTGGCCTAGCGGTGAAGTCTCCGGCCTGCTGTGCCGTGGCCAGATCACTCTCACTCGCATGGCCTGGGACAAGAGTTCCATCAAGGTGAGCCTGCGTTCCGTTATTGACCAAACGATCCGCCTGGAAGCTGCGGGCTCCAGCCAACAGGTGACTCTGGCCGCAGGTAAGGAAATCTCCCTGGAGATCAAAAAATAGGGCTTTACGAGGCTAGCCGATGCCGTTAGCATGTCTTCCAGCAGGCGGACTGAAGTGCCGTCCAGCCAATGAACCCCCAAACCCACCGATACAACATGAAACTGCAAACCGTCGTATTCACCAGTGCCCTGCTCGCCCTGCCCACATGGCTCCATGCCTCAGCGGCCCCGCCTCCATCATTCACCGGTCACTACGTGCCAGGCGTTGAAGGCATCAAGGACGCATCACTGCCGCCGCCAGGATTTTATCTGCGCGACTATAACGCATTCTACACCGCCGACCAATTGAATCAATCTAACGGCCATAAGGCACCGATGAATTTCGACGCCTTTGTCTATGCCAACGTGATGCGTGGCATCTGGGTGAGTGATTTAGAGGTGTTTGGTGGCAACATTGTGATGGATGCCATTGTGCCGCTGCAATACACCGAACTCAAGATCAACGGTGCGAAGGATCACACTTTTGGCTTCGGTGATATTTGTCTGGAACCTGCGGTTATCTCTTGGCACGGCTCACAATGGGATGCGGTGTTTGGTTACTCGCTGTGGCTTCCATCGGGTGACTCCCAACCGGGCAGCGCCGATCCTGGTAAGGGGTTTTGGGGCCACATGATCACAGCTGGCGGCACGCTGTATTTGGACACCGAAAAATCCTGGGCGCTATCATTGCTCAACCGTTTCGAATTCAACCAGACGGAACGTGCCACTGATATCACACCCGGCCAGCAATGGACGGCTGAATGGGGCATCAGCAAAAGCGTGATGCCCGGTGTGGACGTCGGAGTCGTCGGCTACTATCAACGCCAAACCACTAGTGACTCAGGCCGAGGTGCCTCGACCGTTCGCGATCAAGTCCTTGCCTTCGGCCCGGAAGTGAGCGCGCTTTGGCCCACCCTCGGCCTGTTTACCTCACTGCGCTATAACATCGAAGTGATGGCCAAGGATCGTCCGCAAGGCCAGACGATTGTGCTCACACTGACCAAGCCGCTATAAGCCAGCCAGTCCAACAGATCAGGAATCACGCGCGGTGCATGAGGTGACTCATGCACCGTATCTTTTGGCTAGACCGGGCGCCCGGTGGCGTGATCCTGCATCGTCAAGCCGTCGTGCGAATTGGTGTCACCTGAACCGGGAACATGGACGAGTCATATACAGCAACCCGTGCATGCAGGGCTCAGAATGTGGGCGCCATCAATACCAGCCCAGGAGCCCCCTGACAGTTGCTATGGTTTCGGCACTTCAGGGAATGAATCCCGCTCGCCCCCTCGTCAAGAACGAGGTCGCTTGCCCGGCTCCGAGCCCGATACGTCTTGGTTGAAAAACACCTTGATGAATTTCATGCCCCTGGCGTCGTCAAAGCCTCGCTCGATGATCGCGTCGGGCTTGCCAGCCAGAGTCGGCTTGAGATGGATTTCCACGCCGGTGTCGAGTTTGATGACGGCGCTGACTTTCTTTTTCGCCTTGTTGACATCCCTTTGGGAGATCTCGAACGAGTCGTCAAAGCGCTGGCCTTGGTCCTTTTCAATCAGCGCACGGTGAGCTGCAAATTTGGCGGCAGCCGCCGGGGTCTTGAGCACCTGTTCCTCAAACTCTTGCAGACTGAATTTCTCCTTGCCCTCAAAATATCCGAGGGCGTCGCGCGCTGCACTGCACGCCTCCCACGGCGGGGCATCCAAGTCGCGGGGGCTTTCCTTGGCCTGCTGCCCGACAAAGGCCACCGCCATGTCGGCATATTTGTTCGTTAGGAACGGGCTGTCGGTGATGGGCACCACGCCCAGAAAATCCCTAATCCAAAACCGCGACTCGGTGCCAGATCGGTCAAATGTTAGAACGTGATATCCCTTGTTAGGCTGATGATTGAGGATGAGGCAGCCCTTATCGAGTTTATCGGGGTTGATGCCCTGTTGGGCGGACAGGCGCAGGTCGCCGTCGCGGGTGGAGATACTGAGGAAAGGGACCACGCTTTCGGACTTCAAGATGCACAGGCCCTGGCTGAGTTCGCCATCGACCTCAATGTCCTGGATGAGGCAGATGCAAAGGTCGCCGGACTTGATGTTCGGGTGGTTGGATTTTGCGTAGAGGCGTTTGGCGATGTCCCGGCCTGTTTCCAGCAAGCGGTCGGGCTCGGCGAAGACGGCCGTGGCGAGGGCGTGCATTTCGTGCTGATCGAGGGCTGCGTGGTGGCTGAAGCGGTGGCCGCCGAGGTTTTTGAAGGGTTTGAGGAAAATTGCGCAGAGTGTTTCCTGGTCATCTTCGGCGATGGCACCGAGTTCCTTGGACGTTTGGAGGGGTTCATCGCGTTGCGGGTGGCCTACTTTGGCTAGCACGAGCCCGGTTGTGATGGCGGAGCTGAATCGGATCTTCACTGACATGGGACACGCAATCTGGACGCCAAACGAAATCAGGAAAGCTCAAACTACAGAAATCAGGAATGGTTGCCTGATGTTGATGCCGTCAGGGAAGTCATCCTGGATGCCTTCAGCTTCATCCGACACGGTTCAGAGGCCGGACTGCCACTCATGGAGGCCACCACCTGCCTTTACGGCGGCGGGGGCCTTACGGACGAATTCTTCGAGGCCATCATCCAATCCTCATCACTCATTATTCGTCCTAAAAAGCGCCACAGGGTCGAGCCAGTTCAATCCCCTGAAATCGCCATTAGAAGCTGAAAGAACAGGCACTTCGCAATCCGCCAAACCGTCCGCTCCCGAGGGAAATGCCAAGCATGCGCCAAGCGTGTGACGCCTAAAATTGCCGATTGTATCCAAGGACAGCCCAGACTTGATAAGAAAGCTTGTTGAACGAAGACTAGGGTCGGATTGGACACTCACCCAATCCCACAACTTGTTCTAAATCAGCTTATTTGCATGGCCGCAATGCCGGTTAGCCACCTTCTCTAAGCATCCAGCGCTGCGGTTCCGAAATCCGCAAAAAAACCCACTTCCACAATCCACAGTATGCGCTAGATTCGCCCGGAGCACGCCCCGCCCCCCCCCTAATACACCACCCCAAGCCCCACCACCATGTCTGACATCCCTCTCCGCCCCGGCAAATTGATGGCCGCCAATCGCGGCGAAATCGCCATCCGCATCTTCCGCGCGGCCAACGAACTCGGCCTGCGCACGGTGTCGATTTTCGCTGAGGAGGACCGTTTCTCAATTCACCGCTTCAAGGCCGACGAGGCCTACCCGCTGGATACCTCAAAGGGACCGGTCGGTGCCTATCTGGATATCGAGGGCATCGTGGCTTTGGCCAAACAGAAGGGCGTCACCATGATCCACCCGGGCTATGGGTTCCTATCGGAAAATGCTGCCTTTGCCAGTGCCTGTGCCCGCGAGGGCATCATCTTCATCGGACCGTCACCCGAATTGTTGGAAAATATGGGCGATAAGACAGCTGCCCGCGCCCTGGCACACAAATTTCAAGTGCCCACTCTGCCCGGCACCGAGGACCCCATCACCGACCTCGACGAGGCCCTCCTCGTCGCCCATGACATTGGCTTCCCCCTCATCATCAAGGCCGCCTTTGGTGGCGGCGGCCGCGGCATGCGGGTGGTGGAAAAACCCTCGCAACTCGCCGATTTGCTAGTCGAGGCACGCAACGAAGCCCTCAACGCCTTCGGCAATCCGGCCGTCTTCCTGGAACGCTACATCTCCCGCGCCAAGCACATCGAAGTGCAGATTCTCGGCGACCAACACGGCAACGTCGTCCACCTCCACGAACGCGATTGCTCGGTCCAGCGCCGCTATCAAAAAGTCGTCGAGGTAGCCCCGGCGATGCACCTCGACCCCTTGGTGCGCCACCAACTGTGCGAGGCCGCCGTCAAACTCGCCCGAGGCATCGGCTATAACAACGCCGGCACCGTCGAGTTCCTCTACGACATGGATCGAAACGACTGGTTTTTCATCGAGATGAACCCGCGTATCCAGGTCGAGCACACCGTGACCGAATGCGTGACGGGCATCGACCTGGTGCGCTCCCAAATCCTGGTCGCTCAGGGCCTCCCCTTGTTTGGCGAGGAACTCGCCATCCCGCCCCAGGACCAGATGCCCTGCATCGGCTTCGCGATCCAATGCCGCGTCACCACCGAGGACCCGGAAAAGAATTTTGCCCCAGACCACGGCCGGATCCTCAACTACCGGTCCGCTGCTGGCTTCGGGATCCGACTGGACGCCGCCTCGGGCGACGCCGGCTCGGTCATCACGCCGTACTATGACTCGATGCTGGTCAAAATCACCGCCATGGGCCGCGATTTCCCGATGGCCTGCCAGCGCATGGACCGGGCGTTGCGCGAATTTCGCATTCGCGGCGTCAAAACCAACATCCCGTTTCTGGATAATGTCATCTCCAACAAAACATTCCGCGCCGGGCAGGCCCACACACGGCTCATTGACACCCAGCCTGAGTTATTCCGCTTCCGGCCGCGCCGCGACCGGGCGACCCGCACGTTATCCTATATCTCCGACATCACGCTCAACGGCAACCCCACCGTCAAGGGCTGGAAACCTGCCGCCGCACAGCCCAAGGTACGGGTGCCGGATTCGTTAGTAAGCGCGCACCATGCTGCCATCCCTACGGGCAGCCGCAACTTGCTGCAGGAACTCGGCCCGGAGCCATTCGCCCAATGGATCCTCGCCCAAACACGCCTCCTTATCACCGATACCACGCTGCGCGACGCTCACCAGTCGCTCATCGCCACCCGTATGCGAACCCATGACATGCTGCGCGTGGCGGAGGTTATCTCGCATCGCGTTCCGCAGTTGTTTTCGTTGGAAATGTGGGGAGGTGCCACCTTTGATACCGCCATGCGCTTCCTAAGCGAGTGCCCTTGGGCCCGACTCCAACGGCTGCGCGAAAAAATCCCTAACATCTGCTTCCAGATGCTCTTCCGCGGCTCCAACGCCGTCGGCTACTCGAACTACCCGGACAATGTCGTGGCTGGCTTCATCCATCACGCTGCCGAATCCGGCATGGATATCTTCCGGATCTTCGATTCACTAAACTACCTGCCAAACATGAAGGTGGCAATGGAGGCCGCCCGCAACCATGGCAAGGTGCTGTGCGAAGCTGCGATCTGTTATACAGGTGACATCAACGACGAAAAACGAGATAAGTATTCGCTGAAATACTACGTCGAAAAGGCCAAGGAAGTCGAGCGAATGGGTGCCCACATCCTTGCCATCAAGGACATGGCAGGGCTGTGCAAGCCGCTCGCCGCCCGCAAACTCATCACCGCTCTCAAACAGGAAATCCGAATCCCGATCCACTTCCACACCCACGACACGTCCGGCCTCAATGCCGCCTCGGTACTCGCCGCCGCCAACGCCGGAGTGGATATCGTGGACCTCGCCATCGCCTCGATGTCCGGCTCCACCTCGCAGCCTAACCTCAACTCGGTCGCCGCCGCCCTCGCCAAAACCGAGCGCGATCCGGGCCTCGACTTCGATTCGCTCAACGACCTCTCCGACTACTGGGAGGGCGTGCTCGCATTCTATAAGCCATTTGATTCGGCTCCGCGTGCCGGCTCGGCCGAGGTCTATGAACACGAAATGCCAGGCGGCCAGTACACCAATCTGCGCGAACAGGCGAACTCCATGGGCCTCGGCCACCGCTGGCGCGAGATCTCCCGCACCTATGCCGAAGTGAACCAACTCTTTGGTGATATCGTAAAGGTCACTCCTTCTTCCAAAGTCGTGGGAGATATGTGCATGTTCCTCGTCACCCGCGGCATCAAGGCCGCCGACGTCCCAAAACTCAAACCCGGCTCCATCGACTTCCCCGAATCCGTCATCGACATGCTCGCCGGCGGCCTCGGCCAACCCGACGGAGGCTGGCCTGCCGACGTCCAAGCCGTCATTCTCGGCAACCGCAAAGCCACCACCAAGCGCCCCGGAGAACTCGCCGAACCCGTCAATCTGGAGGCCACCCGCACCGCTCTGTCCACCAAGCTCGGCCGCCCCGCCTCCGACGACGACCTCTACTCCCACCTGATGT
Organism: Akkermansiaceae bacterium; assembly: GCA_903827375.1. Taxonomy (GTDB): domain Bacteria; phylum Verrucomicrobiota; class Verrucomicrobiia; order Verrucomicrobiales; family Akkermansiaceae; genus Luteolibacter. Next base: position 4,872 of record CAIKHZ010000227.1, on the reverse strand, counting down.
ATCCGCAGGTGTTCGCAGATTTTACCGCTTTCCAAGCGAAATATGACGACCTCAGCGGACTGCCCACACCGGTATTCTTCTACGGCCTGCACATCGGCGAGGAAATCGAAATCGAGATTGATCCCGGGAAAATCCTCATCATCAAGCTTATCTCGATCGGCGAGGCCGATACCGCCGGCCGCCGCGCCTTATTCTACGAACTCAACGGCATGCCCCGCGAATCCGTCGTCTTCGATAACTCAATCAAGGCCACCTCCACTGCCAGACGCATCAAAGGCGAGCCTAATAATCCTGCCCAAGCCTGCGCCCCGATGCCCGGCATGGTCACCGAAGTCGCCATTTCCGTTGGCCAGCACGTCAAGGCCGGCGACAAACTGGTGGTCCTCGAAGCCATGAAGATGCTCACCACCGTCTGCGCCGGCTGCGACGGCACCATCGTCGAAGTCCTCGTCCAAAAGGGCGACCCGGTGGATAGCGACGATCTGTTAGTAAAACTCGCAGCGGGGTAAGGATTACTCATGCTTCGTCTGTGCGACGCTGACCTTAGCCCCGGCGATCGGCTTCCCTGCTGCGTCAACCACCCTCACCACAGCGTCGGATTTTCGATTTCTCTCAATGACTCGCCGTGTGGCCGCCACAACCTCCTCCTCGCGTTTCGCCACTTCGGCTGCCCACTCACGGACGTCATCAATCAAAGTCGGCGCAGCAGTGCCCTCTGGTGGAAGAATCGTCAAGCGTTCCAGATATAGATTTCGATCTTCATGGGCGAAGAATAACCATGCGGTGTGAAAATAAAGCCGAATTGATTGTACGCCTCCAATAATTCGCCGCCTGGGATGCCGTCTAGTGCCCTTGAAAAACCAAAAATGGGTTCGTTTACTGGCTTCTCCCCCCCAGAACTCCAGTCCTCGACACAAACGGCTATTTCCCGGAAGAACGGCTTGCAACGTATTTCTTCCCCATTGATCATTGGTTCCGAAGAAACGAGATAAATCACGGTGCGAGCTGGATCAGCCAACGGACAAACACCCGTGGTCCTCCGACCTGATTGGCCGGGGATAGGAATTCATGGAAGCGCCCGCTGCCGCTGTCAGGCAGCGGGGACCAAGTGAGGCAGTCAGGTGACCACTCGGCACCGTAGAACACGTCATTGACATCCTGGGGAGCAGTCACGCTGAGCCGGAAGCGGCCACCGATCAGCGCGACTGCTGGCAGCTTCCAGTGATCGCTAGCCGTGCGGGGATGCATCCCAAAAGCGTATTCAACCAGGTTCTGAACACCATCGCCGTCCTCATCGCCATTCGGATCGGTGATGGAATAGATCAGCGCCCACTCGTCATAGTTGCTGCGGCTGGGCAGGGTGCGGAAAGTAGCCATTTGACTTGTAGTCGTGTCACTCGCGTTAGTCGCTTTCACTCGGTAGTAATACAGCGTGTCGGGTTGCAAATTCATCAAGTCCGCTGCCATCGAGTCGGCGATGAAACCGTTCAAGATGGACACCGAAGCCACTGAATAGCCAAAAGCAGGGGTTGGGCCGAACTCGAAGTTCGCAGTGGTGGCGGAACTCAATGCATTAATACATGCACTGACGGTAGCCGTAGTGGCGGTGATGTCCGTTGCTTGCAGTTCACCCACTTCCGGCGGGCCGGCCAGGATGACGGGATTCATTGCGACGGTCATGCTGCGGCGGCGTGAGATGCCGCCGTACTCAAGAGAGTCCACCACCCGGGGCGACTGGTTGCGGGCCACTTCGTCCGCAAAGGTGAAGCCATCGCCATCGGTGTCGCTGTTGGGGCCGTTGGCTAGGGTGCCGTAGTAGGTCCATGCATTCCAGTCCTTGATGCCGTCGCCATCCGTGTCCAAATTCGGGTCGATGTAATTGGCCACGAGAGTGGTGGGCGTGTTGATAGTGAAAGTGAGGCAGCCCAGAGCACTTCCCGAGGCATCCAGTTCTCTAATGCCATTGCGATCCCACCAGGAGAACAGAAGGTTCCCGGCAGAGTTGCCGGTTTTGTCCGGCACGGTGACCACAGTGCCCGGCAGCAAATACTGTTGATCGATGAGGATGGAGGGCGGATTGCTTGTGATGCGCAAGGAAAGATGCCCGACCGTACTCGCGAAGATTGCGGCTGAGCGACGGCGACTGAAGCCACCATGATCCAACACATCCGCAACCTGCGGTGCCTGGCCGCGTGCCAAATCCTCGGCGATGGAGTACCCGTCGCCATCGGGGTCGGAGGTCGCATTGTATTGCAGCGAACCGAAGTAAGCCCATTCATACCAGTCCTTGATCCCATCGCCATCCGAGTCGAGGCTTGGGTCAATGCAGTGGGCGGTGGCGGTGCTGGGTATATTCAGAGTGAAAGTGAAACTGCTCAGAGCCGCGCCGGACGCATCCTGTTGGCGCACCCCATTGAGATCCCACCAGCAGAACTGAAGGTTGCCATAGGTGTTGCCGCTCTTGTCCGGCACCGTAACGAGCGAACCCGCAGGCTGATAGGTCGTCGAGTCCAAAATGGTGGCGGGGTCGCTCGCGATACGCAACGGCAGGCGTCCGGTGGTATCGACATAGATGGCCGCCCCGCGTCGGCGGCTCATGCCACCATGTGCCAACTCGTCCGCCGCCAGCGACGTGAACCCACGCGCTTCCTCCTCGGCGACGCTGAAACCATCGTGATCCGGGTCGGATGCATTGATGTATTGAAGACTATCAAACCACAACCACTCTTTCCAATCCAACAAGCCATCGGCGTCACCGTCCTGGGTGCTCAGCGTGTAGCGGGCGACCATGGTCACGTCAGTCGTGGGTATCACTGTGAGCGGCTGCAAATCCGTGGGCTGGTCAAAGCGTGCTCCGTTCAGGAGCCACCCGGTGAAATTGTAGCCGGAGATGGACACCGGTGGATTGGTCAGGGTGACCGGCACTCCTTTGGGCACGATGCGGGTTTGAAGGACCACACCGGCCGGATCGCTGAGTTCCGTGAGCAATACATAGTGGGCGGGATCCTGGATCACATTGATCATCGCCCGCCGTCGGCTGACCCCGCCGTGATCGGGCAGGTCATACGCGCCGGGATGCAGGCCGCGTGCCAGTTCTTCGGAATTGATGTAGGCATCACCATCCGTGTTATCGTTGCCGTCCCAGGTGAGCGTGCCGAGGTAGCGATATTCCCACCAGTCGGGGAGGCCGTCGCTGTCCGTGTCTGCGGCGGTCGGCACATAGACCGCCACGGCATCCACCGCACCCGTCACGGTGAAAGTGGCTGGGTTTTGGGCACCGCCACTGGGGTCAGCCCAGCGGTTGGCGTTGAGCGTCCAGTAGCAGAAGGTGTAGCTACCGCTGGTCTCCGGTGCGGTCACGGTGGTGGCCACTGTATTCATGGTCACCGCAGAGGTCTGATTGACAATACCCACGGGCACCGAGGTTTGACGCAACTGAACGGTTTGGGCGACGGCGCTCCCCGCCAGCAGCGCGGCAAGGCCGATCCAGACGACCCGGCACCCTTGCCTGTTAGCGGGTGGGAGATGTTGCCGATTCATGGCACGTAAAGGATTGCGGGTTGGCGGCGGGGCGAATCATTACGGCAGCGTAATGGCCAGGGTGAACCAGCCACCGACCGCGATGGACACTGCGTTCACATCGAATTGGGCGGGCGTGTTGCGGTTGGTGGTGGTGCCATCGCCAAGCTGGCCATAATTGTTGTAGCCCATGGACCAGACGGTATTGTCGGTCTTCAGGAAAACGGTGTGCACGGATCCGGCATAGGCCTGCGAAACACCCGACGCAACAATCTGCAGCGGAATCGGGCTGTTGGTGTTGTTGCCATTGCCGAGCTGGCCGTAGTTATTGCGGCCCATCGCCCACAGGCTGCCGTTGGTTTTTACAAAAACGCTGTGGCCTTGGTCATCACCGATGCTGGCGGAGGCTTGTGCCACATCGCTGGCGACCTGAACCGGCGTGCTGCGGGCGGTGGTGGAATTGTTGCCGAGTTGCCCGTAGTTATTGTAGCCCATGGCGTAAAGATCGCCGCCGCTCGTCACATAGACACTGTGATACATTCCCCCTGATGCCTGGGCCACCCCGCTGGCGACCTGAACCGGGGTGCTGCGCGGAATGAGGGTCGCGTCTCCCAGTTGCCCTTCGCTGTTGCGCCCCATCGTGAACAGTTTCCCGTCGGTAGTGATATACAAGGAGTGCTCCGAGCCGCAAGCGACCTTGCTCACGCCAGATGCCACCTGGACGGGAGTGAGCCGGTTGGTGGTGGTGGTATCGCCAAGCTGGCCGGAGGTGTTCAGACCCATGGCCCAGAGAGTGCCATCGGTCTTGATGAACATCGAGTGACCGCCGCCGGTGGCAACCTCAGTCACTCCGGTCGCAATCTGGATGGGGCCAGTGCGGGCCGTGGTCGTGCCGTCGCCGAGTTGGCCGAAGTTGTTATAGCCCAACGCCCAGAGCGTGCCGTCCGCGCGGATGAAGAAAGTGCAGGCGTTGCCTCCGGCGGCAACTTTCGAGATATTGGGTGCCGCGAACGGCTGCCAACTGGATTGACCGTAGTCGTTGCGGCCCCAACCCTTGAGGTAGCTCGTTGTTGGTGCCAGATTCTTGACGATGGAATCGGTGGTGACTGAGGAAAACCCGTACTTGCCGGCCTGCGCCCGGCTCAATTCGGCGGGGGTAATTGGGTGCGCCCCCATTTGCTCATAGGCATACACCAACCCGGCTGGACTGGGAATAATCCGATATCCATTGGGAGGATAACCATTTTCATCCTCGGACAGTTTGCTTCCGGCATAAACCCCACTCTTGCCCCAGATGGTCCCCAGCCAGCCCCAGCCGTTGGGGGAGGTGGCGTAGGTCTGGTTGACCAGGCC
>CAIKHZ010000226.1 GCA_903827375.1 Akkermansiaceae bacterium | reverse complement strand
TATCACGCCCCTAGGAATTGAAAGATAGATAAATATGCGCTGCCAGATGTTCAGCTTAGAAGTCATGGGGGTGTCCCGCCCGTAGTTGAAGGTTGAGTTGGTGGTTAAAGCAGTCGAGGGCCCAGAATGCGGGTTCTTGACATCCTCAACCTGAAACCAAGAAAGCTCAACCACCATGAAGAAGTCTACTCGCAAGGCGAAAATTGTTAATAAGAACTTGTCTGAACTGGAAGCACTGCCCCTGCTGATGGCCAATCCGCAAGCGGCTTTGCCGTTGTTGTCGCTGATAGGCCAGGCGCAGTTCTCCATTGAGGATCTGCTGGGCAAGTTGTCGCGGCAGTTTATGGAGCAACTGCTGATGATGGGCGCTGAATCGGTGGCCGGACCGAAGCACCCTGGCCGCGCGGGCGGTGAGGTGCGCTGGCACGGCAGGCAAGAGGGCGTGGTTAACGTGGGGACCTCCAAGCTCAAGGTCACCCGTCCGCGGCTGCGCAACCGTGCAGGCGAAGTGGTCTTGCCCGGCTATGCGGCACTGGCATGTAACGCGGATCTCTCGCGCCGGATTGCTGACGTGCTCACCTGCAACGTAAGCACCCGCAAATACACGCGGGTGATGTACCAGTGTGCGGACGAGATGGGTATTTCCAGAAGCGCGGTATCGCGTCATTTCATCAAAGATAGCGCGCAGGCGCTGGCCAAAATGATGGCTCGTGATTTCACCAATACTGATCTGGTGGCGATCTACGTGGACGGCATCATCATTGCCCGGCATCACCTGATCGCTGCTGTCGGTGTTGATGCCACGGGAGCCAAGCACGTGCTGGGGTTGGTTTCTGGTTCCAGCGAGAACGCCCGGGTGGTCAAAGACCTTCTCACGAGCTTGGCCGAGCGCGGCGTGGATATGAACGTCGCCCGACTGTGGGTGATCGATGGGTCGAAAGCCCTGCGCTCTGCCATTGATCAGATGTGCGGGGATGCTGCCCGCGTGCAGCGCTGCCGGATTCACAAGATACGCAATGTTGCCGAGCGCCTGCCCAAGGCCAAGGCTGCCCAGACCCGCTGGGTAATGACTCAATCGCTCAAAGGGGACGCCGATACCGGCATCCAGAAACTCAAAGCGCATGCCAAGCATCTGAAGGCGCAGCATCCGGATGCCGCTGCCAGCCTGCTTGAAGGATTGGAGGAGTTGTTCACAATCAACCGACTTGGTGTGACCGGAGAGCTGGCGCGCTGCCTGGCCACCACCAATGTGATCGAATCGCCGAACTCTGTGGTCCGACGTGTGAGTCGCCGAGTCACAAACTACCGCGATGTCGCCATGGCCATGCGCTGGGCAGCGGCGGGTTTCCTGGAAGCGGAGAAGGCGTTTCGCAGACTACGGGGGCATAAAAACATTCCAGCTCTCATCCACGCTCTTCGGCCTACTATCCTTCAACACCAAAAGGCAGCATAATCATTTCTTCCACCCGCTCTAACCTTCAACTACAAACGGGACACCGCCGACTGGTCCCCACCGTCACCCAAAACCGACAGCGCCACGAACTTCCGTTCGCCAAGGTTCAGATCACTTTTTGCCGGAATCCGGAAAATCACGTAGCAGGGCAGGGCGGTGTTGTTGTCACGCTAAGTGGCGACGGGACTT
>CAIKHZ010000225.1 GCA_903827375.1 Akkermansiaceae bacterium | reverse complement strand
CACTCCGTCTCTGACGTCTTGGCGAAAGGGCGGTGGCTCACCCAATGGCAGCAGCCGCAGCGAGCGCGGCGGGGGAGGAATTTTCGGATCGCCGCCGTTCTGGGCGTGGCCCAGCGCCATCGACAACACCATCAAGAGTGAAACGCGCCAAATCACGCCAACAGAATGCACCCGATCTGCCCTCGCGGCGAGCGAAACCTCTGGAAATGTGATTGTCGCTCAGGGAGAACCGGGGCCGGCGGGCGGAGTAAGGCGCACCCGCAGCGCTTCGTTGCGGGCACGCAGGAAATCCAGGATTTTGGCCGGTGGCTGCAGCGGTTCTTCGGTGGCTTGTGAGAATGAGTAACGGCGCAGCAGCAAGCCGTCGTTGTAGAGCAGGGGAAGTTGCGTTGCCACATCCAGATACAGCGTGACCTCCTGAACCTTGGGCCTGAAAACTTTGGTGGGGGTCGCCTTGGCATCCGAGCGTTTTGAGAATGCCATAAGCTGGGCCTGCTCGCCAGTCAGGCGCTTTTGGTCAAACGGAACGCTGAAAAAGAGTGCCTTCTTGCCATTGAGCAACTTCAAGCCGCGGTAGTGGGTCATGTCCACCCACGCCAATTCCGGAAAATCAGACGAGTTCAACTCCCGCGCCGTGGACGATTCGTTGCCAACGATGTAGAGCCCGCGGTGACCCGCACGCTCCGCCACGTGGCTTCCCATGATGATCCATTCATCCTCGGTATCACCATCGCTCCAGCGAGTGCGCAACCGATACGTCTTTGTCGCCCCATCCTTGGAAAATTGAATGGAACTCGCCGTGCGCGGTTGACCGGCAATAGCAGCGGCCGGCGGGCGTTGGCCGCCGCTTTCCCTCGGCTCCGAAAAATCCGAGCTCATGTGAACCGTCCATTCGGCGCGAGCCGGAGCACTGGCGATCAGAGGCAGGCGGGGGACCGGTTGACCGGGCTTTACCTGCGGACTTTCCGGGCTGCCGGTCTGAGCGTGAACGGGGGCTGCCAGCCACAGGCAAAACAATAGCTGACTCACAAATATGCGGCTTTTAGAAGGATCTTGGGGCATGAGACAATCGGATGAAAACGTTAGATAAATCATTGCTTCACCGGCTCCCACTGGACGTCAAGGATGCGTCCGGTGATGCGGTCAATGGCAAAGTGGATCCAAAAATGGCGTTCGGCAGAGGCGTGGAACGCCTCCAGACTGGTTGCCTCGGAGGCAAGCTGGCCACTTTGGACGACTAGGTCGAGGGTGAACGTCCAACTGCGCACGGTGGTGCCATCGGCGAGAGCCCGTGCTAGGGCCTCGCGGCGATCATTGATTGAGCGGTCTTCGGGTTTTTTAAACTCCTTGGAAAGAGTGGTGATAAGACTGCTGGCCGTGCCGCCGCCTGCCGCGTTGCCCGGTGGCCGGGAGACCAATTCCGACTTGGATAGAAGAGCGCCGCCGGTGTTCGAGGTGGAGCGGATCGAATTGACCAAAATTTTAGCTAGGCTTTCGGCTTCTGGGGCGGAGATATAATTGCCGTCCTCGCGGGCGGTGCCGCTGATCAAGGCGGCAATCACCTCGGGTCCGGCCGAATTGAGGTTGACGCGGCCGGCATCGACTGGAGCGGGCTGTTTGAGCAGTTCCTTGGCAGTGAGTTTTGCCTCATCGGGATCCTCGTAGAGGCAAAACACATCCAACAAGCCAGCGTCCGGCGAGCTCGGATTGAGAAAATCAATGTTGCGCCACGGGGTTCCTCGGAATGCGTAGGCGAGTTCCGCAACAGAGCGAAATGGTCGATTGAGAATGAGAGGTCGGCCGGACTCCGACTCGCTCTGGGTCAGTTTGCCGGTATCGCTGAGCGTGTGGCGTTTGGCCATCGGGTTGCCGAGGAACATCTGGTTGTTATACTCATTGAGTGCCGCCATGCCGGGCCGCATCACGTTGTCCGGATCCTTGTAGGCAAAGGTGAAGGCTTCGCCCCAGGCCAGCGCGTTATTTTCCGCCACCCCGCCAGGGTTCAACGGATCGTACCAGTTGTAGGCACTGTGGGCATCGTCATTCCAACCAATGTTAGGCGCCGGACCCGTCCACCCCGGCCGCACACCTTGGTTGCGCTGCTTTCCAAACGACAGCGACACGCCCTCCGGCCAATACATCTGCGGATGCAGCGATGTCCATTGAGTGATCTTCACCCCGCTGGCCAGCACCGTGGCCAAGCCTCCAAAGCGGTCCGTGCGAGGATCAATCAGATACGACGACCAACAGAAGCATTCGGTCTTCCAGTCCGGATCCTTGCACAGGTAATGGTCACCCCAATTGCTCTTGTATGTGAACTCAGCCCGTTGATAGGGCCGCCAACTGCCATCGGGCCCCTGGTATTGCAAAACCACCTCGATCGGATCGCCGCGAAAATATCCGACGCCCAGCCGGCTCCAACTGCTGGTGGTGTAGGCCGAGTTATTTTCGATTTCGGCGGTGACCGCATGACCGACGAGAAAGCCGCTCACCTGTGAGAACGAGGTGGGCAGCCCGCCCCAGCGCAGGTCGGAGGGGCGCACGTCGATGGGTTTGGCATTGCCGCTGATGGTGTAGCCGGCGATGGCGCCATGGGCAGCCGAGTGGACGGACTGGGGCTCGCGGAAGGCGGTGGAGTCTTTGGGCAGACCGAGTTCGATGTACTCGTCCCCACGGAAGGTTTTTGGAAAAAGCTCGGGATTGGTGACCCGGTAGTTGGGCCCACCCCAGTACGTGTAATCGCCCGCAGTGCCGCGGTCCGGTTGGCCCGGCTGAGCTCCCTTGCCGGGAACCGTCCAACCCGAAACCATGTAAAATACCGAGCCGCCACCCAAATCCACGTGTTGCGGATAGATCCGGAATCGGGTCGGACCATCGTAGTTTTTAACCGTTTGATGGGGTCGCCAGAGCATTGGCTGCAGGACCATTGAGGCTTCGTAGGCTGGGGTTGGTGCCAACTTGCCGTCGTCATAATAGACATAGACGGAGGGCAAGGTTTTGCCGCGGAAGGGGATTGCCGAGGTGCGGCAAAGGTAGGGAACGTCCTCCTTGCCAAAGGCATAGTAAGGCCGCACCGGGCCGGGGAGCATGATGCACGTCGGGTTGCTGTCGGAGTCGTATTGGTCGATGATGGAGGCACCGAGTTCCATGATGTTGAGGTTGACCGAGGCGTCCACGCCGCCGAGTTGGTGCATCGAAAGTTGCTGGTCGATGGCGTCCCATCCTTTGGCGGCGAATTGCCGGCCGAGGCTGCCGGCCAGCACCGTGGCACGCAGGATTTCAAAAAAATCCGGTTCGCGGTCGGCGGGCACATCTTGGAGGGTGTAGAGGTCGCCATTGGCTCGGCAGTGCTCGTATTTCCAGTACGTTCCCTGCCAAGTGAGGCCGAAATAACGTTTCGCCTTTTCCGGATCGACCGGGCCTTTGGCACTGGTGGGGGTGACGACCCACTGCAAGCGCTCGAGGGGGAAGCGCCGCGGCAGGAGTTGGCGCTGACGCTTGGGATCGAAGGCGCTGAGGTCCGGGTTGACGCGGGCGTCGGCACCATAGGCGTCGTTGCCTCCGGACGCGGCGTTGTGGGCAATCTTCGGACGGGCGGGGTCGGGCCGGTAACTCGGCGCGTTGAGGTCACGCGAAAAATGAGTGAAGAAACGCAGCGACTCCTGAGGCAGGCTCGCAGGCTGCTTTTTGGCAAAATCCAACAAATCCTGCCGACTCAGGAATACATTGTCATTGGCGGCGAGGTGCCGCCAACCACCGCCTTCCGAGAGGCGCAGGTAATCCTCGACAGCCGCCGCATTACCCGCCGCCCACTCATGGCGCCAAGTGGCTGGACCCGCCCCGCCACTGGCCTCCATGCCAGGTAGGCAGGCCAGATCGGCCATCACCTGGGAGCCCTTGTGGCCGACGCGTTCGGCACCGGGATGCCCGGCGGAATGGCCGGCGGCATTGATGTCGAGCAGGCCCGAAACATCGTAAAGATTGTAGGCATAACGGCCAATCACATACTTCGGATTGGCAACCCCGGCGGTTTCCTTCGTCCGCATGTCCGTCGCGTACGCCAGCGGGTTCTGGCCATCGCGGGCCACATAAATCCAGGTTGGGGCACTCACATCGTTAAAACTGGCGCTCGGCGCGAGAAAGCGCGGCAGGTCCCACAGCGCCGTCGGCAGCGGCTCGGATCCGCTAGCGGTGGAAACCGCCGAGGCCCGCGATTTTGGCGCGCCTTTCCAGGTATGGAACGGTTTGTCCGGCTGGCTTTGCTTGATGAGAACTCCTCCAACCGGTGCCCCATCACCCAACGCAGCCGTAACCCGCATGCCACCACGGTTCTTTGTCAGGTCGTACTGGCGGCTCGTCGTCCCGTCTGCCAGCTTGTGTACCAGCACTTCAGTCGATCCTTTTTCCATTTCATCGCGCAAGTCGGCCATCACGCCGTGGAGCGCCGCTTGAGCCAGCAACTCGGTCTTGCGCGATTCACTTTCCAAATGATGGGTTTGACGGCTGAGAGTAACCAAAGTGAGTAGCGAGACGGCCAGCAACGTCAGCAAGCTAACCAAACTAACCACCACCACCAGAGACATGCCCGATGGCTGTCGGTGGCGTTTACAAAAAATGAATGGCGGACAGATCATGGCAGCGGATTGACAGTGGGCAGAGAACAGACACCCTGATAGACCCGGACTTGTTGCAACACGCCGCGCGGCAGACGTGGCAACCTGCGGGTCAGGTTGGCCGCAATATCGCGCCACTGGGCCAATGGAGCGACATCGTCACTGGCGTCTGGAAACTGCGCCGCAATCAATTCAAACTGGCTTTGGGTGAACTTGCGGCTTCGTTCGGCATCGACAACGGCCACCGTGGCGATGACGGCCTGGATCTGTTGCTGGTCGGCTGGTGGTGCGGCCCGCAGCACGGATTTGCCAGCCTCGCGCACCACAAATGAAAATTCCAAGCGGAGCACTCCCGCCGCAATCACTTGGAACGCGTTGGCATCGGGTTCCGACGGACCTTCGGCCGGAATCCGCGCCAATGCCAGCGTCCCATCAGCCTCAGCCGGGCGCTGCATCCCCGGGCCAAACCCGTAGCCGCTAGCTGCCCGCTGGAGACTGTTGTGCTCGATGCGGTAGCTCACCAACGAGACCCTCCGCTCCGCCGTGATCGCGTGCATCGCGTACCCTTGGCGCTGCGTCAAAAGCGTCAGCCGGTCATTGCCAACTTGTTTTTCAACCCTGATGCGGGCATCTAACCGGTTAACCCGCTGTGCAATATCCGCCTCCAACTGGCGCATCAGCATGGCCGAATCGCGCTCGGTACGGAGCCGGGACAGGGTGGCGCCATGCATATCGATGGCATCGCGGCTTACCACGGCAGTGATCATCAAGAATATACTCAGCACCGCCATGACGACAATGAGTTCGAGCAACGTGAAGCCCGCCGTATGTGCTCTCATCTTCATGGCAATAACAAGCTGGTGAAAAGTTCCTCGTCCCCGGCCAAGCCCCCCAAACCGTGGCGCACCGGCCAAACAATCCGCCCATGCAGGTGCCCCAGCGCCGCGCCGGAATCCCGCGTGGCAGTTAGATCCGCCTTGAAAAACGCGTTCTTTTCCGAATCAACCAAGCTGCCATCGGCATCGAACCACAACCGCAGCCGCACCGGGGTGGAGGCCCAGGCCAGCGGCCCGAGAGCAAGGGTGGGCGAGGGCGGGCTGCCGGGGGCCTTGACCCAATCCAACTCGCGAAAACAAGTGTGCAAAATATTCACTGCGAGCGCCCGCCTGGCATCGTTGCCGGTAGCCCGGCCAGCCGTCACGAGAGCCCCCACCACAACCACGATGGCAAACGCAAACATGCCCAAGCTAACCACCACTTCCACCAAGGTAAAACCTGGCCGCAGCGAAACGCGGCGGCTTTGCTTGTCCCTTGCCATGCCAGAAGTTACAGGTTTCATGGTGGCAAAACGCGGGCACTGCCGGTGGCACACTGGATTTGCACAATCGCCACGTCATAGCGATCAGCCGCCACGATCTGACCGGCTCGTGTGGGTTGCACTCCCAGATGAATTGCGGGCACCAGCTGCTCCGCAGCCACAGGAAAACCGTCGATTCCTGTGCCAAGCATCACCTGTCCGTCGGCGGTGATGACCAGAGATTCCTCTGTTGCGAGGGCATGGGATTCTTGCGGATTGGCGGCCGTGCGCGGACACGGCAGATCCGGCGAAATCCTCATCTCCCGGAAGCGTTCCGGCCGCCGGAACTCCTTCACCTGATCCGCCAACTGCCCCGGCCGCTTGCGTAAAAATCGCATCACCAATTCCCCGCTGTCACCCCGTAGAAAACGAATGGCCACACTGACGTTGCTGGCCACCGCCTGCGCCCGGGCCAACTCAATGCCGCGCGCCATCCTCGCCGCCGGCTCGCTCGCCCTAGACCCCGCAGCCCGAAACAACGTCCCAGACACCCCCATCATCAGCGAGATGATCGCCATCACCGCTAACAACTCAACCAACGAAAATCCACCCGCCTCAAATGCGCGCCTCCCCTCCCCCGTCCTGCCGCAATGCGACCGCGTGCTACGTGCCATGCCCGAATCGATGGGTTTGCAAAGCAACATCGCGGTGAAATTAGCGCCCAGCACCTTGAATTTTCAATGGCCATTCCGCGAATCCAATGTTTATTTTGCGAATCGCGTTTTTGCGTTGTTGCTTGACCCCTGCCCCAGCCCGTGTATTGAACTTGCCACGACCCGCCCCTCTTATCCGTCGTCCCCCATGAAACGCCGCCGCGTCGCCATCATCTCCAGCTTCAGCCGCCTCGGCCAGTGGCGCGGTATCATGCGCTATGGCCAGCAAGCCGACTGGATTTGCCAACGCATCGACCGCGAAACCTTGTCCCGCCTCAATACTTGGAATCCCGATGGCGTGGTCTTCCAAATCGATGAGTTCGACGCTCCCATGCTCGAGTTCATCCGCCACTGCAAATTGCCCAAAGTCGGACTCCGGGCGCTCCCGCAAGCCTGTGGCAACTCCCCCTTGGTCCTCCCGGACCTCGAGTCCTTCGGCCATCAAATTGCCACACACTTCGTCGCCCGCAACTACCGCCGCCTTTGTTATCTGGGCTCCAAGTCCGACGAAACCGCCAACGCCGGGCGCACCCACTTCGGCGGCATGCAACAAGTCGCAGATGCCCATGGCCTGAAACTTGAGTGCTTTTTCCCCGATCAAGCCGCCACATGGAAGGCCCTGCGTCTGGCTTATCGGCGGCGCTCGTCGAACTACTGGGACCGGTTTTGGGAGATGGGCCCGGCTCTTATTGACTACCTGAGGCAGGATCCCGAACCCGTCGCGTTATTTGTGGCGTACGGTGAACCGGCCATGCAGTTCATGGAAATGGTCGATGAACGCAAACTCTCCATCCCAGCCCATATCGGCATGGCTGCCGAAACCGAGGACGCCCTCAACGGCCTCGTCACCAAGGTGCCCATGACCTGCCTGGTGCCCGCCTACGAAAGCCAGGGGTTTGCCGCCGCTCGCCTGCTCGACCGCTTGTTCGCCGGCAAACCCGTCTCAGCAGACCAACCCACGTTCATCGCTGAATGCGAACTGGTGCTGCGCGAAAGCTCTAACCAGATCGTCACTTCCGACCCTCTCGTCGGCAATATGCTCGAACACATCCGCAAGCATGCCTTTGACGTGGCCTACACACCAGACGCCCTGGCCCAAGCCTATGGCTGCTCGCTACGCATGATCCAAATCCGCTTTCACAAAGCGCTTCGCCGCGGAGTTGCGGAAATCATCCGCGAACAACGCAGCCAGCGCGCCGTGGAACTCATCCGCAAAACCACCCTGCCGATGAAGCAAATCATCGAGGAATGCGGGTTTTCCTGCCACCACCAACTGGAGCGGGCCGTGCGGATGCTCCATGGCAGCAGCCCCTCCGCCTTGCGCAAAAACCAGCACAAGGAGCCTGAACCGGGCCAGTCCTGAGATCAGCTTTTCAGAGCCTCTCATCTGGCGTGCCTATGCGTCCAACAAGGCAGCTAACAACTCATCCAATGACAGACTCGCGATGGCCGATGCGCGATCGCTCAATGCGAATGGCAGGATGAGTTCTCGGCCGTGGACGAGCGATCCGCAACTGTAAACCACATTGGGCACGTAGCCTTCGCGCTCCTGCCCTTCAGCGGAAACCAGCGGTGTGCTCAGCCGCCCGATAACATGGGTCGGATCTGCCAAATCCAGCAGCGCCGCGCCGATGCAATACTTGCGCATTGGGCCAACCCCGTGGGTGATGACGAGCCATCCGGCTTCCGTTTCGATCGGTGAGCCACAGTTGCCGATTTTCACTGACTCCCACATTTCCGCCGGGCGCAGGATCAATTGGGGATCGGTCCAATAATGCGGGCTGCCAGAGAACATGATGAAGAGGTTTTCGTCGTCCTGCCGCGAAAGCATGGCGTAGCGCCCCCCGATACGCCGAGGAAACAACGCCATGCCTTTGTTCTGCACCGCACTGCCATTCAACGTTAGAATTCGGAAATGCAGGAAATCCTCCGTCTCAATGAGCTGCGGAAGAATCACCCGGCCGTTGTACGCGGTGTAAGTCGCGTAATACATGACCGAGCCGTCAGCTTCGGTGAAGCGCACGAAACGGGCGTCTTCGATGCCATTGGTTTCGTTCGATGAGACTGGGAAGATGATCCGTTCGCTCATCGCCAGCTCTTCCGGAAAGACCAGCTCGTAGTTCGAGTCCGCCAGCCATTGCAGGCACTCCAGTGTGCGGCGAAGGTCGCGCGACACCGGGTGGGAGCCGCGCAGGACGAGGTTGAAGCTTTGGTTCAACTCACTGCGCGTGAAACTATCCGCCAGCGGGGCCATCACAATGACTACGTCGGCGTCATTGAAACCCATTTCATGCAACTTGGTGATGAAGCGCTTCTTGCTATAAGTTGGATTAAGGATGATTTCCGGCTCGGTGACAAAGCGGGATACCGGCTCAAGAGTGATGTTGCCATCCGCCCCGATGAGGCCAGCACGGAACTCGATGGATGATATGTGCCCCTCGCCGGTGGCACGCAGGCTCATGACAAAACGCAGAGCGCCGTCTGGCACCCCACTCTGATCCGGATGAGGCACGATGGAAGGATTGAAAATGGCTGCACTTTCCAAGGCGTATTCCCCGGAAAACAGGGCACCGATAAGCAGTTGGCGTTCTTGCGAGAGAGCCCGTTGTGTGAACACGTGATGCTGGACTTTTTCGAAATGTGCCTGGAGCAAGGACTCGATATCAAAATGCCGGTCATCGAATTCCTGGCAGACACCACGAAGTTCGCGGGCGACTTCCTCTTCCGTGAGAGCCAAGGCACGGCCAATGATGGTGGTGACTCGCTGAGGTTCGGATGGAATGAACGGGCGGATGATCACTCGCGTGCATTCTGGTAGAAGCGTCAGATCATGGCGGCGGATGCGGATAGGCTTCATGAGGAGGGTTGGGACGGCAGAGTCATTTGATGCTCGGAAAAGGTCATTTCGGCGAGCGCAAGGTGAAACGCCAGCAATGACTCCGCCCCCTGGTTCTCGTTCGCACGGTCCGGGTGCAGCCCGTCCCGACAACCGCCGGTACCCGGATCATAGAGCGGCACACCCAGATCGTTGCGCCCCAAAAACCACTCAAATGCACACCGCGCCTTGCGTGACCACGCCGGATTCTGGGTGGCACGGAACGCCTCAAGGCTGGCCGCGACCATCGCTTGAGCTTCCAGCGGTTGCTGATCGAAGTCGGCCCGGGCACCGTCCCGGTGATAGAACCCGTTGCTGCCAATCGGGCGGAAGTGCCCGGCGGGCGTTTCTTGAATGGATGCGAGCCAGCGCAGGGATTTGAGACCGATGCTGAGCGCCTCACCGTGCCCCTGCCACTGGCCGCTGAGAATGAGCGCCTGGCAGAGCCTTGCGTTGTCATACGCCACACAGGGTTCAAACCACGGCCAAGTGTCCGTTGCACAGACGTGCCACAGGTTTACCAGTTTATCGGTTAGATTCTCACGCATGGCCAGCACCTCGGGCTCATCAGGAAATCTCTGCAAGTACTCGTGGATCCCCAGCAAACTAAAACTCCAAGCTCGCGGTGCGCTGAATGATGCCACCGCCGGCAGCCCTTGCTCAAAGAGTCGCGCGGCAAGCTTGCGGTGCCCGTCATTGCGCGAACGAGCCACACCAGTGCCCACTGCCCACAGCGCCCGCCCATGGCTGTCCTCACTGCCAATCTCGTCGAGCCAACGGCGGTTGAAGCTCATGAAGTTGCGAAAGCGCCCGCTGCTGTCATCAAACGCCGCAGCAAGAAAGGCAAGATAGCTGGTGGCAAGGCTGGCTAGGGTTTCGACTGGCAGAGGGTCACTCAGCTCGTCTAACAAGTTACACAGAATAAAGGCGCGGGCGTTGTCGTCGGTGCAATAGCCATGGTGGAAGTTAGGCACATTGAAAATCGCGTGTTGGAAGAGGCCGGTGCCGTCGCTCATGCGCACCAAGTGATCGAGGCGCAGCGGCGGTAATTGATAGGGCCGGCTGCCCAACGTCCATTCAGCAAACGCGGCGCGCGGGGTGGCCCGGCGATCCGCACGGGCATGTCGGAAGGTTTCCAGGTACCGTCGGGCCACCACTGGCCAGATCATCCCGCGGCCCACCGCGTAGGCATCCTGGCGGATTTTTTGCATGCGCGGCTCATCCTCCAACAACCTGCACACCGCCGTGGCGATGGCACCGGGGTCGTGGAAAGGCACCAGCACGCCGCGATCCTCGGCTAACAATTCCTGCGCGTGCCAATAGGGTGTGGACACCACCACCTTGCCGGCTCCAAAAACGTAGGCGAGAGTGCCCGAGGTGATTTGCGCCTCGTTCAGGTATGGCGTCAGATAGATATCAGTCGCCCCGATGAATTCCTTGAGGTCGTCAGCCGAAAAAAACCGATTGTAAAAGATGACGTGTTGGCGCACTTGGCGGTCTGCCGCTAGACGTTCCAAGCTCAGCCGGTAGCGTTCGCCCTCGCGTGCCAGAAGCTGCGGATGAGTGGCACCCAGCACCAAGTACACCACCTTCGGGTGCCGACTCACAATCTCCGGCAGCGCCTCAATCACATGTTCAATGCCTTTCCCCGGGCTGAGCAATCCAAAGGTCAACAGCACCTTGCAGCCGTCCACCCCGAATTGTCCCTTGAAAAACCCCGATTCAATGAACCCTAGATCCGGAATCCCATGCGGAATGACGTCCACTTTGGACTCCGCCACCCCGTAGGTCTCACTCAAAATCTCAGCCCCCTTGCGAGCCATCACCACCAGCCGGTCGCTGCGCTCCGCCAACTCCGCCATCACTTGGTACTGCGCTGCGTTTGGCTTGTCTAAAACCGTGTGAAGCGTGGTGACCACCGGCATCCGCACCTCCTTGAGCAAGGTCAGCAGATGACTGCCCGCCGCTCCCCCGTAAATCCCAAACTCATGCTGCACACTCAGCACGTCCGCATTGTTGAAATTGAGGAAATCCGCGGCCCGCCGGTAGTAATTCAAATCCTTCTCCTGCAATTCAAAATGGACCCGGGCCGGGTAGGCGTAGCCCTCCACCCGATCATTGATCGCTCCCGCGAAGCAATCCGAATAAGGCGCCGCACATGCCACGGCTTCACACAGGTCATGAGTGAAGGTTGCAATCCCGCACAGCCGCGGCAGGTAATTGCCCAAAAAGGCGATGCGTGGCAGCGCATCGGAACGGCCATCCAGCCCTCCCCTTTCCTTTGACTTCATTCAGCAGGCTAGGACGACACCTCAGAGGATGCAATCCCATATTTTTGAAAAATTTGCGCTTGCTTCTCCGCTAACCCGCGCCATCCTCCCCTCCTCTGGCACAGGGGGCGTTCTGGTTTCGACGGAATGTCTGATGCGCTGGCTGCACGTGGAGGTTGATCGGCTGGCCTCCTTAAAAGCCGCTCAAAACAAACAAATGCAAACTCTAACGAGCTCGCACTGGCTGCTTAATTGACTGCCACGTCTGAACCCTGACACCTGCTGGGGGGGATGACGACACCTTAGCAGGCTGGGCTTGAGGTCGGGTAACCGGGCTTCTCGCCGAGATCCAACAGGTTCCTAGGACCAGCAACGCGGCGTGAGAGCCCAGCCAGTCCAAAATCCCAGATCTCACGCTAAACGTGTAGATGCCCGTGTTGATGGCGTTCCGGACAGGGGTTCGACTCCCCTCGCCTCCACCTGCTGCAAATCAAGGAGTTACATTTCGAAATCGTCTATCTTATACCTCGGCTTTCGGCATGGCTTTCACCTCGATGGGGTCTCGATGGGGTCGATGGGGTCAGTCCTCGCATCGTAACATTTGTTAGACGCATTACTCGTCCGCCAACAGTCGCCAGTTAGGGAATGTGACTGGCTCGCTCCATTGTCGAAAGCGAGGTTGAACACTGAGTTCTGAGGATGCCCTGATGCGCGAGCTTGTCGATCTTGAGAGGTAGCTGGTGGGTCGGTGGTCGGCGGAGCACAGTGGGGTGCAGGAGGCTTCTTGATCGGAGAGACCGAAGGTAGTGAAGCAGGCCGCGGGGAAATGAGGACCTTAGTGTCTTGGTTAGGATTTTCGAAGGATCATCCCTCGGAAGAATCGGCAGAACAAAGGGACTTGGTCGAATTGTCTTGGTTGTTGTTTCTGGGCGAGGCGAAGTGTGTGTGTCCATTGCAATTTTGCCGCTCTACGATCATGAACCATTCCCTGATTATCGCCATCGTGCCCGCTCTGGTTTGCGCCGCCTCCTTGTTCGGTGCGAAAGTATCGGCAGCAACCGCGCGGACTTCCCACGGCAACCGTGATCTAACATGAGAAAATATCCCGCCATGAATCGCTTGCTGCTGGTGCTCTGCTGCCTGCGGGCATGTTGCGGCATTGTCGTTGGGGAAGTGCCCGACACGCAAACCCCAACCGGTGCGAATCTTCTCGAAAACGGCGATTTTGAGAAAGGCGCGGAGGGCTGGGACACCCTGTGGGCGCAGGAGGCAGGGGCCGCCAAGTCCGTCATCGACACCACCCATCCCCATGGCGGCACCCAGAGCATGCGCATCGAGCATACCGGTCAGAAAGACTGGAGCCTCGCTCATTCACTCACCCTCAAAGCCCAGCCCGGCGAGATCTTCGAACTGAGCGCTTGGCTCCTCGTCCAGGGGGCAGGCAGCGCCACGATCGGCGTGGTCACCCGTGATGCCACCGGCAAGACGATCCATTGGGCATACGGCGGACGCTCTGCGCAGGAGACGAAGGCGTGGGGTTGCCTGCGCTCCCGATTCATCATTCCACCAGGAACCACCTCAATCCAGCCACGCCTGATCGGCAACGGCCCGGCCACCGTTTGCTGCGACGACTTCGTCCTCAAGCGCCAAGGAAACCTCGCGGCATTGCGCAACCGGAATCTGCCCGCCGAAGTGAGCATGACCAACGCGGCAGTCCACGTGACCTTCCACACGGCCGATGCCACTTTTGTGGTGAAGGATCAACGCAAGAACCGGACGTGGGTGCAGCGGGCAAGCGAGGCTCCCTTGGTCGTCCTTGATGCGAGGACCAACGGGCCCACGATGGCATTGAAGCTCCTCGAACCAGTGTCCATGCTCACCGTGACCGCCAAGGCACGGATCGATGGAAGCTTGCCGGAGCTGCTTGTCGTCATGCGTGCCGAAGGTGCGATGGATGTCCCGCTCGCCTGGCCAGCCCCGTTCGCAACCGCCAAGGGACAATGTCTCATTCTGCCCGTCAACGAAGGGATCAGTTATCCGACCGATGATAACTCGCTTCCCGAGATGCACTATCATCTATATGGCGGTCACGGGCTTTGCATGCCGTGGTATGGAACACTGGATGGCGGCTCAGGCTGGATGGCCATCATCGAGACCCCGGACGACGCGGCCGTCGCCATCCCACGCCACGATGGCCTGCTTGGCCTCGTTCCCGAATGGCAACCCCAAAAACAGAAGTTCGGATCGGAGCGCATCATCCGCTATGACTTCTTGGACGATGGCGGATATGTCGGGATGGCCAAGCGCTACCGCGAGTACGCGAAAAAGACGGGGCTTTTCAAAACGTTAGATGAAAAGCGCAAGACGGTCCCCGCCGTCGATCTCCTGGTGGGAGCCGCCAATGTCTGGTGCTGGGACCAGGATGCCGCCACTTTCTGCCGTGAACTGCAATCCGTTGGCATCCGCCAAATCCTCTGGAGCAACGCCCTCCCACCTGTCCAGATCAAGGCTCTCAACGATTTGGGCGTTCTCACCAGCCGTTATGATATCTATCAGGACGCCATGAAACCGGAAAACTTCCCGCGCCTCAGCTGGCTCCACCCCGACTGGACGAGCGATGCGTGGGCCAACGACGACCTGATGACCGGTGCCGACGGCGAATGGGTGCGAGGCTGGGAAGTGGAAACGAAGGACGGCAAGACCATCCCGTGCGGCACGCTCTGCGACCGGCAGGCCGTGGCCTATGCCAAGCGGCGCATCCCGCCCGAGTTGGCCTCCCACCCCTATCGGAGCCGGTTTATCGACACAACAACCGCGAGCCCATGGCGCGAGTGCTATCATCCGCTGCATTCCATGACGCGCACCGATAGCAAACGATCCAAGATGGATTTATTGCAATATATCAGCGAAGGATGTGGCTTGGTTTGCGGAAGCGAGACGGGGCACGACGCAGCCGTTCCATACGTGCATTACTTCGAGGGCATGTTGAGCCTCGGCCCCTACCGGGTTGCCGAATCCGGGCGCAACATGATTCAGGCATGGGACGAGGTGCCGGAACAGGTCGCCAAATTCCAAACCGGTCATCTCTATCGCTTGCCTCTGTGGGAACTCGTCTATCACGACTGCGTGGTGGCACAGTGGTACTGGGGCGACTACAATAACAAGCTGCCCAAGTTATGGGATCGCCGCGACCTCTGGAACGCCCTCTATGGCACGCCTCCCATGTTCATGTTCGATCGGAAAATCTGGGAGGCTAACAAAGATCGATTCGTCAAGAGCTATCAGACGGCAACACCCGTGGCACGCGCCACAGGTTATTCCCAAATGCTCTCCCATGAATGGCTGACCCCCGACCACGCCGTCCAGCGGACGCGCTTTGCCAACGGTGTGGTGGTAACGGTCAACTTTGGTGATGCCCCGTTCTCACTGCCCGACGGTTCACGCCTTCCATCACTCGGCGAACGCGTGGAAGGACTTACCCACCGATAAACGGAAAATCACAGGAAACCCCCGGTCGCCGACGTTCAGTATCAAGACCATACCTCAAGAGGAACTCTGAAAATGCAACCCGGCAAGGCTTATGACCTACTCAAATCAGGCGGGAACATCTATTCAATGGTTGTGGCTCCGGAGATCGACAAGTAACAGCAGCGATGACAACAGGTCTGAGCTTTATTCACCTTGGCCAGCCTGAGATTCGAGGTCTTGAGACACACGCGAATTTGCTTGCCGCCGACCTTGGCGTGGAGGTAATAAACCCCCGTTCGCATGCTTCACCCAATTCTCCGCCACACTCAGCCAGTTGCCTTTTATGGGGAAAATTTTCCTCACAAGCGCGCTGACGGGCAAGGAATTTGCCCTTTGGTAGTCAAATCGGGCAGTCAATCCACCTTGGTGGTTGAATCGACTTGCTGTAAGTTCTTGCAAATCAATAAGCGCCTGTAGCTCAGTTGGATAGAGCATCCGCCTTCTAAGCGGAATGTCACTGGTTCGAGTCCAGTCAGGCGCGCCCTACGGGCATAAGGGATGCAGCGGATTTGCTAGTGGATAGAAAAATGGCCAGTAACCATTTAGTAACCATTCCAGCCCTTTTCCCACCCGTTGCTGATTTGAGCACCCGAACCCGGCGCTGGCAGAGGGTGTGGAAAATTGAGGAACTTGGCCTGTGGAGCGGGTTCCCAGCGGAGCTGGGGCTCGGTGTTCCCGGGGCCTGTTTTTCGGGAGATGGAAGGAAGGCTTGAAGTGAGGGAGTCGCGGCGATAGCGTCAAAGCCAGCCCCATGAAAAGCACCCGCATGCTCCTGCACCTGTGGATGGCGTTGGCGGCGTCCACACAGGTCCCGGCCGGGCCGCTAACTGCCTTTGAGTGGCATGGGGCAGACGGGCGTGGTTTCGAGGGCATCTATCTGGGAAGCGCCGCCGGGAAGGCGCAATTTGCCGGCCCCGCAGGCGTCCGATTGGCCGTCGATGTGGCGCAACTCGCCGCCGGCGAGCCCGCCCGCCTGGCTGAGCTGGATCACTCGGGCGCTGCTGCACTCGCCGCCTCATCCGTCGCGCCATTCCGCTTGGCCCCGTCACCCGCACGCAACAAACTGCCCCGGCTCAACCAG
Source organism: Akkermansiaceae bacterium (assembly GCA_903827375.1). GTDB lineage: Bacteria > Verrucomicrobiota > Verrucomicrobiia > Verrucomicrobiales > Akkermansiaceae > Luteolibacter. Next base: position 6,690 of record CAIKHZ010000225.1, on the reverse strand, counting down.
GGCGAGTTCGGCAGCGTCAGCAACAATTGCTTTCCCAACGCCCTCGCGGCATTCCTGCTTTGGTGGGACGAGCAAGGCGTGCTGGCGGTGCCCGTTCCCGGCGATGCGCACACGAAGGCGGTGTGGCTCCACGAGCGCTTGAACGACTACTGCGCCACCACTGAGGCCGAGGGCACAGCCACCCGCAATGGCCTTCGCGGAGTGCGCAGCTATTTTCAACACCACCTTGCCGAGGTTGCGGCGCTACGCGTCGGCACCGATTTCGATTGTACTCCCGCCAATCTTGCCCGCTATCCAGTGGGCCTCGCTGCCTGCCTGCTAAACGTCACCGTCTATCATGGCGACACCCGTCAAGGTTGCCATTTTGTTGCTTTGCTAGCCGCTGGGCCAGATGGCACGCTGAGGTTTCGCAGTTGGGGACAAGACTGCCAGGGCAAGCTCCGGGTGCTCGAAGAAACCCCGACCCCTGCAGCCCACGGCCCCCGCGGTATTCCCGCCACCCGCCGTGAGATCGACTTGACCCACACATCGGATCTGCCGGCTTGGTTTCGTCAACTCAAGGTCCGCTTCGTGATCGATCCAGCCGAATGGAATGGACTGATCATCGCAGTGCCATATATCTATCAGAAAAAGCCGGGCCGCGCAGCGCCTCCTCCAGACCCCTTGTTTGAAGGCTTGGACTCATGATTCTGGCGAGGCTGCGCCTCAGACCATGCGAAAAGCGAAGAGAAATCAACCTGTCACGTCTCCCGTTCAGGCACTTGACTCAAGCACCCCAAATTCGCCTTTTCAAGGAAACTAGCGACTCATCAGAGTTTTTCCACCTCGACGCATACTTCTAACCGGCAGTGAGCGGTGCCGCAATAGGTCCCGACCACCGGTGCCACGTCATCGTAGTCCCGGCCCACCGCCACTTTCACGTAGCGCTCGTCGGCTAGGGTGTTGTTCGTGGGATCAAAGCCGATCCAGCCGGCACCCGGCAGATAGACCTCGCACCAGGCGTGAGACGCCTGCGCCCCGACCAGCGAATCACGCGGTCCGTTGTAAAGGTAGCCGGAGGCGTAGCGTGCCGGCACGCCCACGCTGCGGCACATGCCCACCATCACATGAGTGAAGTCCTGGCAGACACCGCGCTTCAAGGCGAAGGATTCTTCCAAGTGGGCTTTGACCCCGGTGGCACCCGGCTCGTACCGGAATTCCCGGTGGATCCAATCCATCAAGGCACCCGCCTGATCGAACACCGAGAGCGAGGGACTGGTGACATCAAGCGCTTGCCGCCAAATGTCGGGAGACTGACGGACCCGGCTGCTTTCCTGCAGGTACGGCCAAACCCGCTCGTGAACGGCGGCTTCGGCGAATGCTTCGATGCTCGCCGTGCGGCTCGCCTGCGAGATAGCCAAGGGCAGGTTGTGAACCCGCAGACGGCTCTCAATCTCGAGCCTGGTGTGTGGCTCAGGCAGCTCGAAGTGGTGCGTGTGGTTCTGGAACAGGTCTATGAAACGCCTCAAGCGGGTGGACGGAAGCACCCGGATGAGCGAGGAGATGGTTTTTTGATAGGGAAACGTCCGCGGTTCCAGATGCAACGTGTTGAGGCTGAGGGAGACCGGGGCGGCGTAGTGGAAAGTGGTGCGGTGCAAGACCGCGAGCTTCATGCCTGAGCCGGGAATTGCTAGTTCGGCGGGACCACTCACTGCTGCTGTTGTTGCTGTTGTTGCATCTGCCATGCGGCGAGAGCGGAGAGTGCCTGACCCGGGTCCATAAAGCAACTCTCAATGCGCTCCGGCATCAACACGTAACTCTCAAAAATTGCCTCACCGATCCGGTTGAAGCGCGTCTGGAGCGAGTCGAGATATTCGTGAAGGCCTGCGCTGAGGGCGTCGTCGGCAGTGCTGAAATTCAACTCGGCGAGCAGGCGGCCGGTGGCGCGCTCGGCGTCGTTAGAAAAGGTGCCACGCGGGGTGCCGGAGATTCGGTGCAGGCTGACGTCGGCCTTTTCGATGCAGAAGCGCACGGAGCGTGGGAAGTCGCGGGAAAACACCAAGAAATCCACGACTGAGTGAGAGTTGATGTCTCGGTTGAGGGCACGAAAGGCTCCCAGCGCGCCACATGAGCGAAGAATAGCAGACCAATGAAGGCCAGCGGGAGCCGCCGCGCCCATCTCACCCCCTGGCAGGTAACTCGAAACATCTAGGAACCGGGTGGTTTTGTCCGCACGCTCGAGATGGCGACCCAAGTCCATGAATTCCCACGCCTCATCGCGCGACAACGTAGAGGCGGCGATGCCGAGGAAGGTTTCCGACGAGCGCCGGATGTTTTCGTAATAGCGCGGCGGGTCCGATGCAATGAGGTGGCTGGCTTCCGGCGAGCGGGTGAACAGATAGAGCGCGTTGAGAGACTCCCACAGGTCGTCAGACAATTGATCACGGACGGTTCGGGCGTTCTCCCGCGCCAGACCGATGCACGAGGTGATGCTGTTAGGATTTCGGGTGTCATCGGTGAGGAAGCGGATGACCTCGCTACTACCGGCCTCGTCGTAAAGCGCACCGAACAGGTCTTCCTCGCCGGTGCTGAGGATGATCGGTTGCCAGAAAGCCCGCAGCCGCTCGCTGTCGAGCCGCTCGCTATCTAGCAGTAACTGTTGGTTCACGTCGATCAAACGCGCGAGATTGTCGGCCCGCTCGACGTAGCGGACCATCCAGTAAAGGGTATTGGCGACACGGGAGAGCATGAGAAATGTTAGTGGCGGAGCACCCAAGTGTCCTTGCTGCCTCCGCCCTGTGAGGAGTTAACGATAAGCGAATCTTTGGTCAATGCTACACGGGTGAGCCCGCCCGGCACAATCTTGACGTCCTTGCCATAGATGATGTAGGGCCGCAAATCAAGGTGGCGACCTGCCATCGCCCCGTCGCACCATGTCGGCGAGCGCGACAAGGCGACCACCGGTTGAGCGATGTAGTTGCGCGGGTTGGCAAGGATGCGAGCGCGGAAGTCGGCGATCTGGGCGGCACTGGCCGTCGGCCCCATCAACATGCCGTAGCCGCCGGACTCGTTGGCGGCCTTGACCACCAACTCAGGCAGGTGGCCGAGGATGAATTTCAGGTCCTCGGGTTCGGACGCGAGGAACGTCGGCACATTGGGCAGGATTGGTTTTTGGCCGAGGTAATATTCGATCATGCGAGGCACGAAGTAGTAGATGACCTTGTCGTCGGCGACGCCGGTGCCGACGGCATTGGCGAGGGAGACATTGCCGGCGCGGTAGGCGTTCATGAGGCCCGGGACGCCGAGCACCGAGTCTTTGCGAAACACCACCGGATCGATGAAATCGTCGTCAATGCGCCGGTAAATCACATCCACCCGCTTGAGACCCCGGGTCGTTCGCATATAGACAAATTTATCCACGACAATCAGGTCGCGGCCCTCGACGATGGCGATGCCCATTTCGCGGGCCAGATAACAATGCTCGAAATAGGCACTGTTGTGGCAACCCGGGGTGAGCAGCACGCAAACCGGATCGGCATCGCGGCGCGGCGAAATGTGGTGGAGCATGGCGAGCAGGTCGCGCGGATAGGAATCGACGGGGCGCACGCCCATTTCATCGAATATGCCGGGGAACGTGCGCTTGAGGGCATTGCGGTTTTCCAGCAAGTACGAAGCACCCGACGGGCAGCGGCCGTTGTCCTCCAGCACGTAGTATTTGCCGTCGGCACCGCGGATCAAATCGCTGCCGCAGATGTGGATGTAGATGTCGCCCGGCACATCGACGCCGCGAAACTCCGGGCGGTAATGGGTCGCCTGCTCAACGTACCACCTCGGAATCACCTCGTCCTTTAGGATGCGTTGGTCGTGGTAAATATCGTGCAAAAACAAATTGAGGGCCACCAGTCGTTGAGTCAGCCCGGCTTCCAGCGGTTCCCACTCGTCGGCGGGCATCACCCGTGGAATCGGGTCGAAGGGGAAGATCCTCTCGGTGCCTTGCTCGTCGTGATAGACATTGAAGGTGATGCCTTGGCGGAGGAAGTAGAGCTCGGAGTTGGCCTTTCGGGCCAAAAAATCCTTCTGGTCGAGCTGTTTGAAGCGCCGAAGCAACGGCGCACAGTGGCTCCGCACGCTGCCGTCGGCACCGAACATCTCGTCGTAAAATTCTCCTGGATCGTAACCCTTGAACATTTCCATTGCGTAAGATTCTCCTAAAGCAAACAGCGGGCCAACTTTTCACCTAGCGTAAATATTTCCGCTGGACGCCTTCAGTCGGCGGGGAGGATAGGCTTCCAGCCTGTCCTAGGCTGTCCGCAACTCGGACAAAAGAGGGGATTGCGTTGATTTTCAGTCAGTCACATGGGTGTTCCCTTTCGATACCTTGAAAGTAAGCGTAGCCCCAAGCACCGTACGAACTTTCTGGCTGGCGTAGCGTAGCGGTCATAGCGTAGCCACCTATGACTGCTACGCACGACACTATATTGAAGGCCGACCGCAGCGGGCGGCTGCGCTTTTCCCCGGAACAACGACTCGCCCTGCTCCAGGCCTACCAAACCAGCGGCCTCAGCGGGCCTCGATTCGCCGCCCTGCACGGTGTGAAGTATCAGACCTTGGCCACCTGGATCCAAAAGAGCAAGCAAACGGCTGCACTCAAGCCAAAGAGGCTCTCGTTCATCGCTGCGGAAGTATTGCCCGGGCCTGAACTCGGCCACTCAAATTCCCTGGAGGTCATCCTGCCCGGAGGCGGCAAGATCCAGATAACCGGTTCTGCCCAAGTCACGCTTGCCGCCGCCCTGTTACGTCAACTTCAATCATCATCGCCATGTTGAGCTTTCCCGGTAGTTTGAAAGTTTTCATCGCGGTGGAACCCTGCGACATGCGCTGCAGTTTCAACGGTCTTCACCAAGCAGTCACAAGTCGCTTGGGAGAAGACCCTAAGAGCGGCTCTATCTTCGCCTTCTCCAACAAACGCCGATCCCTGCTGAAACTCCTCTACTGGGATGGAACTGGCCTTTGGGTTCTAGCAAAGCGATTAGAAAAGGGCTGCTTTTCCTGGCCGAAGGCATCCGAGGTGAAGGATGGCAAACTTCGTCTGACCGCCACCGCCCTGACTCTCCTGCTGGATGGCATAGACATGCGAGATGGCTGTCGACGGGCGTGGTATGAAATATGTTGAAAAATATGATTATATCGAAAACTTGGCACGGAGTCTGCTACTACGATTCTCGTAATGGAAGACTCCGAACGACAACACCTGCACAATGAGATCGCCCGCCGGGACGAGACCATTGCGCGGTTGACTGCCGAAATTGCCCTCCACCGCCAAACCATCGACTCGCTGTGCCGCCGCATTTTCGGAGCTTCCAGTGAAAAGATCGATCCCGCCCAACTTGAGTTGATGCTCGGTGCCGATCTGGCCCGGCCCGCTCCGGCCGCCGAGGCCCCCGGCGCTGCTCCTGACGCCACGCTCGCCGATCACAAGAAGAAGACCAAATCCCAGCCCCGCCAACCGCGCATCCCGGAGCACCTCGCCGTCATCGAGGAGACCCTCGATCCGCCGGAAGTTGTGGCCAATCCAAGCGCCTACCGCCGCATTGGCGAGGAAGTCCGCGAGCAACTCCATTTCAAGCGCGCCGAGTTTTTGCGCATCCGCCTCATCCGTGGCAAATTCGTGCTCATCGACGAGGCGAGCGCCAAGCCCATCATCGCCCCGCTGCCACCCAGCCTGCAAGAACGCTGCAATGCCACTCCCGCGCTCATCGCCGAGGTGGTTGACAACCGCTTCACCCTTCATCTGCCATACTACCGCCAAGAGGAAATGTTCGCCGCCCTGGGGGTGAACATTCACCGCAAGACCCTCTGCAATTGGGCTCTGCTCGCTTCCGACTGGCTTTCCTCTATCTATCGGGAACTCGAATATGAACATTGGCGAGCGCCCTACCGACAATTTGACGAAACCCCCATCGATTATCTCCAACCCGGCAGCGGCAAGGCCCAAACTGGCTACCTCTGGGTATCTAACATACCTGGCGGAAGCGTGCTCTTCCATTGGCACGATGGCCGGAACGTCGAAGGCGTCACCAAACTCATGGGCACGCCGCCGGAACTCACGGAATTGGAAATGAATCAACTCATGCGCATCATCCAATGTGACGGATACGTCACATACACCTCCTATGCCAAGGACAAGCCTTGGATTCGCCTCATGGGCTGTCACACTCACGTCCGGCGCAAGTTTGTAGAGGCCACCGCCGAAATGCCCCGGCTGATCGGCTGGATCCTGCTCCAGTTCGCCCATCTTTATCAAATCGAGTCCAAACTGCGCCAGGACAAAGCCGGTCCGGCCCTGCGTGCAGCCGTGCGTGCCGCCCAAAGCGTCCCGATCCACCGCCGCCTCAAGAAGTTTCTCGATAAGCTCGCCCTGCGCCGATCGATTCTGCCCAAGAGTCTGCTGGGCAAAGCCATCTCCTACGCCCTTGGCCAGTGGTCCCGGCTTGAGGTCTATCTGACCGACGGCCGTGTGGAGATTGATAACAACTGGATTGAAAACGCCATCCGCCCAACCAAGATTGGTGCCAAAAACTGGCTCTTCATTGGCAACGAGGGGTCCGGGCAGAAGTGCGCGATCCTCTACACCATCGTGGAAAACTGCCGCCGCCTTGGCATTGTCCCCCGCGACTACCTCGAGGATGTCCTGACCCGCCTGCCGGCCAT
>CAIKHZ010000224.1 GCA_903827375.1 Akkermansiaceae bacterium | reverse complement strand
AGTGAGTTGCAGTGCCACAGCCACCACCGTGCTCGGTCCTAACAAGGAAATGAGTTTCGCGGTGCTCTTCCGGGGACGGCTCGACACAGAAACGTCCGCCACACTCGATGTCGCCGCCGAGGAAGCTGCCCGCCGTGCCTACGTCAGCGGGCTACAGCAGGATTTGCGCTTAGAAACGCCCTTGCCGGAACTCGACCGCGCATTCACGTTCTGCAAACTGCGCGTCGCCGAGTCGATCAACGCCACCCGCGGCGGCATGATGCTCGCCCCGGGCGGGCTCGCCTATTACGCCGCCGCTTGGTGCAACGACAACGTCGAATACGCCGGGCCGTTCTTCCCGTTTCTGGGTGAGCGCAACGGCAACCAGGCGTCGCTGGACACCTACCGGCTTTTCCAGAAGCACATGAAGCCGGACTACAGACTCATTCCTTCTTCGCTGTACTCAGAGGGCATCGGCTTGGGGGGCGCTGATGGCGACCGTGGCGATGCGGCCATGTATGCCTACGGCTGTGCCCGATTCTGTCTGGCCCGCGGCGATCAGGCCATCGCCAAGGAACTATGGCCCGCCATCGCTTGGTGCTTGGAATACTCCCGCCGCCAAACCACCCCAGATGGCGTGATCGCTTCCAACACCGACGAACTCGAAGGCCGCCTGCCCACCGGCAAGGCCAATTTGTCCACCTCCAGCTTGTACTACGGCGGTCTGCGATCCGCCGCCGACCTGGGCCGGGTTCTTGGCATGACGGCCGAGGCTCGCAGCTATGACGAGCAAGCCGACGCCATGGCCAAGGCCATCGACAAATATTTCGGGGCCACCGTTGCAGGATTCAATACCTACCGTTACTACGATGGCAATGACGTGCTCCGCTCGTGGATTTGCCTGCCGCTTTGCATGGGCCTCACCGAACGGCGCGATGGCACCATCGCCGCCTTGTTCTCGCCCCAACTCTGGACATCCGACGGCTTGGCATCCCAAGCCGGCGACCTGGCATTCTGGGACCGCTCCACCCTCTACGGCCTGCGCGGCGTCTTTCAAGCCGGCGAAATCACCACCGGCTTGCGCTATCTAACGGCTTATACCAACCGTCGCCTCCTCGGCGATCACGTGCCCTATCCGGTAGAGGCGTGGCCGGAGGGCGACCAGCGCCACCTTTCGTCGGAGAGTGGCTTGTATTGCCGCATCTTCACCGAGGGGCTCTTCGGCATGCTGCCCACCGGCCTCGACCGGTTCCGCTGTACCCCACACCTGCCAGCCGCTTGGCCGCGCATGGCTCTGCGCTCGGTGCGTGCCTTCAACCGCAACTTCGATGTGCTCGTCGAACGCCGTGGCGAACTCCAACACCTCAGCGTCAGCCAAGCCGGAAAAACCATCTCCGAGTTTGATTTGAAACCCGGCGAGTCCGCAGACGTCCGCCTGCCCTGAGAAACACCCGTCTCATCGACGCGACGAGCCCGCAGATTTGCCCGGTGATGTGCGCGCTGCAGCCACTTCCGCAAGCAATCGGTGCAAAATAAGCCGGTGGTCCAAACCGCTGCTCACCAGCGCCAAATCCGCCCTCAGCGTCGCCTCCATCACTTTTTGCAGCCCATCAAGCTCGTACCTGCCCGCCATCTCCACACATAAGTAAATCGGAAATACATTCACCCCACTGCCGTCCTTCTTCTGCGGCAACCACGCCCGATCCCCCTCCGGCAACCGGTTCAACCCTCCCGCATACGCCCCGTAACTTCCACTCGGCACCTTGAAATTCTCACTGATCAGCTTCGCCATGAATAGATTGCGAACGGTCGGTATGATCGAAGCACGCATGATGCCAATGGCCGATTCATCAGCATCGAGTTGCTGGTCAATGAGTTGGATGGCGCGGGCGACGTTGCCTTTTTGGATGGCTTGGCCGGTTTCAAAGACAGCAGCGGCACGGCTGAGGGGAACAAGCTGACGAACGTCTTCCGTGGTGACCAACCGGCAATCGGGACCGAGGAAGAGGTCAATCTTTTCGAGTTCGTTGCCGATTTGTTGGGTGGCCTCGCCGGCCAGCAGGACAAACAGGGCAAGGGCGTCGGGCTGGAAACTCAGGCCAAGTTCGCCGGAGCGCTTGGTGACGATGGAGGCGACCTGGTCGGTCCAGCCATCGCGGCTGGTATCGATGAGGTCGAAAACCCGGACCTCGGCAGATTTCTCGATGAATTTCCAGAAGCCGCGGCGTTTGTCCACACCTTGAGCGGTGAGCAAGAATTTCACGCCAGGTGGCAACCCCTGCTCCAAGGTGGCACGGAGGCTTTCGACGCCCTGCTCGGTGCGTTGCGAGCGGCCGGTGACGTTGTCGGCGAGGAAATTGGCGTTGCGCAGCCACACCACCTTGTCGCCGCCAAACATCGGGATCGTAAGCAGGGCTTGGACGGTGGAGGAGCAAAGGGTGAAGGCAGACTCCGAATTGTCGGCAATGCCGTCGATGATCTCGTGGGTGAAGCCGTCGTCGTTTCCGCCGGTGAGTTGGTTGTAGAGGAGTAGCGCCTGTTCACGCACTTGGCCCTCATCGCTACCGATGAGCGCAAAGAAATTGCCGGAACTGGGAAGTTTGGTTTTCGCTGCCACAAGCCACGTCTTAGCGGGCAGTCGGTGTGAGCGCAAGACTTGGCTCATTCGCAACCCCTTTTGCGTTTCAAGGAACCTCGTCACCTAATAAAAATTTTTGGAAAATTGTTCTTGGTAAAGTGGCCCAATCAGCTATAGATACTACCAATCAATAACCCAATGAGTCGCACTGCCAATTTGGCGGTTTTCCCGAACTTTCAGTCTGTGAATCCATCAACATCAAGAAAGCCCTCTAATGAAAACACACTCCACTCGCAGAGCCTCCGCCGCCGTCAACCTCGGTTTCCAAATCGCACCCATGGTCGATGTGGTGTTCGTCATCATGCTCTTTTTCATGGTGCTGGCCGGCAGCGTCCAGATTGAAAAAACCCTCATCACCAAACTGCCAGTGGACTGTGGCTCGCCCACTTCGTTGCCCGACGAAATTGCCATCCGCATCGACGACGACGGCCAAGTGTTGCTCAATGACGAGGCGCTTGACTCGCCCACCAGCAAGGCGCTGCCTGAGTTGGCTAACAATCTACCCCAACTCCGCGACAACAGCCTCGCCGCGAAAGCCGAATTGATGGTGTGCATCTACGCCGCCGAGGGTGCCCGTTACGAGCGGGTCATCGATACCCTAGACGTCCTCACCCGCACCCAGATCCACAACGTGACCTTCCAAGCCGTTGACCCCGATTGATTCCATTCCGAAACAACCCCAACCCAACAAACAACCCAACATGAACATGCCCATCGATACCGAACCCGTGACTCATCAGTCCCCGCCATCGACGCTCTGGGACAGATTTGGCGGCCGCTCCCTCAGCATCGCCATTGTTTTGCATATGCTCGTCCTTGCCATCGGTGCCTTCTGGATATTTCAAATCGTCAACCAGCCTGAGGCGATCATGGAACCGGTTATCCCGAGCGGAGGCGGTGGCGGCCCCCGCGGAGCGGAACTCGCACGCCACGAAAGAGCCATGAGAAACCTCATTCCCAACAGTCAGGGCCGGCGTGTGGTATCAGCCAATGCGTTCGCGTCTTACGTCCTTCCTGAGCAAAGCGATCACCTCGGCCCGATATCCCCGCTGGTCTCTCCCGGCGGCGGTGGCAACCCCAGCGGAATGGGCAGCTTGGGTGAGGGTCTTGGGTTCGGTCCGGGCAAGGGCCCCGGTGCAGGCCCCGGTTCGATCAAGGGGCCGCGCTTTTTTGGTCCGTTGCCCATCGATTGGCAGAAGCGTTGTGCCAAGGGCGACCGTCTCAGCCGCATCAGTAACAATGGCGGCACTCTTGCCTGTGAAGATGCCGTGGTCAAGGGCCTGCGCTGGCTCAAGGCCAATCAGAACTCGGATGGTTCCTGGAGCGGCCAGAGTTCGGTGGCCATGACCGGGCTGGCGCTGCTCGCCTACTTCGGTCATTGCGAAACCCCGGCCTCTGATGAGTTCGGCGAATCCTGCCTGAACGGAATCGCTTACCTGGTTGAAATCGGCATGAAGAACGACGGACGGATCGCCGACAATTTCACCGCCAATCACTGGTCCTACGAACATGCCATCGCCACCTACGCGTTGGCGGAAGCTTTGGTCTTCTGCAAGGAAATCAAACAACCCTTCCCTTACCTGGATGAGGTCACGACCAAAGCCGGCCAATATATTCTCGATCACCAGCACGTTAGCGGCGGCTGGGCATATGCCTATGCCAAAACCGACGGCCACACCGATGTGTCTGTTGCCGGTTGGCAACTCCAGGCCTTGAAAGCCTGCAGCCACACCGGCATCAAATTCAAAGGCATGATGGCGGGCGTCAACAAGGGACTCAAATATCTCGCCACCTGCCAGAACGTCAACGGCGGCTTCGGTTACTCCGGCCCGACCTCCGGGGTCGCGGATTATTTCTCCCTCACCGGTGTCGGCATGCTTTGCAACCAGATGTGGGGCAAGGCCGATACCTCCGTGGTCCGCCGCGCCGCCAAATACCTGACCGATAACTCCCGGTTCGACTACAATGGTCCCAACTGTGACCTTTATGGCCACTATTACGAATCGCAGGCAATGATGCAGCGCGGCGGCAATGACTGGAAGCAGTACAACGCGATGTTCCGTGACCAACTACTCAACAACCAAGATGCCGATGGATCATGGAAAGTCCCTGGCGGAGGTCAAAAACTGCGTGCCGCCGCTCCGGGGTTTGTTAGTGACAAGACCTATCGCACTTGCTTATGCACTCTGATGCTCGAAGTCTATTACCGCTTCCTCAGCACTGGCGGCACCCCAACATGGGTGGACTGAGCAAGTGCGTTGTCAACTAGGTCTGTTGACGCTTCCTCAGTACCGAAGGCGGCGGGTTTGGCCATGTGGATGCGTGCCTCCGGCGGCAAGCCGTGCGTGCCGCGTCTCGCGGCGCGAACCAAGCGGCTGCTCATGCGGCGAGACTTATCTTGCGCTTATTTCACCACTCATGGGCACTGCGGCCGGAGGCACGCTGTCACGGCCTGCCGCGAGACGCAGCAGCTACGCCAGCCATACCAGCTACGCGACTGAGCAAGCTTGTTGGTTTCCTGTGTGTCGGCGTGAATAGATGTCTAGCAAGTTACTTAGAAGGGTAGCCAGAAGGGTCAGTTTTTCTTCTTGGATTCGAGCTGTTCTTTGACCTTGGTTTCTATCTCGGCATAGAGGACGGGATCGCCTTTGAGGAGTTCCTTGGCGGCGTCTCGGCCTTGGGCGAGCTGGGTGCCGTTGTGGCTGAACCATGAGCCGCGCTTTTGGACGATTTCCATTTCCAAGGCCAAGTCGAGCAACGAGCCGGTGGAAGAGATTCCTTCGTTGTACATGATGTCGAATTCAGCTTCGGTGAAGGGTGGTGCCACCTTGTTTTTGACGATTTTCACCTTGGTGCGGTTGCCGGTGACGGTTCCGTCGGTGGCTTTGATCTGGCCGATGCGCCGGATGTCGATGCGCAGCGAGGAAAAGAACTTGAGGGCGCGGCCGCCGGGAGTGGTTTCCGGGTTACCAAACATGACGCCGATTTTCTCCCGGATCTGATTGGTGAAGATGCACACGGTGCGGGCCTTGGAAATGAGTGCCGTGAGCTTGCGCATCGCGGCACTCATCAAGCGAGCCTGGGCGCCGACGGTTGAATCGCCGATTTCGCCATCGAGTTCCTGTTTGGTGACGAGCGCGGCGACTGAGTCGAGGACGATGACATCGATGGCATTGGAGCGCACCAGTGCCTCGCAGATTTGCAGGGCCTCTTCGCCGGATGACGGCTGGGAAACCAACAGGTCATCCATATTGACGCCGAGTTTTTTGGCGTACTGCGGGTCTAGGGCGTGCTCGACATCGATAAAGGCGGCGATGCCACCGCGCTTCTGGGCCTGCGCGATGACGGTGAGGGTGAGGGTGGTTTTGCCGGACGATTCGGGGCCGAAGACCTCGACCATGCGGCCACGTGGAAAGCCGCCGACGCCCAAGGCGCGATCGATGAGCAAATTGCCGGTGGGGATGACGTCCACATCGACGCGGTGGCCGTCGCCCATGCGCATGATGGCGGCTTCGCCAAATTCCTTTTGGATGGAGGCGATGGCAAGGTCTAGGTTGCGCTTGCGGGCTTCGGCGTGTTTTTCAGCGGCGGATTCTTCGGATGTTTGTTTGGCGGCCATGGCAGTGATTGGGGGTTGCGGATGATTATACCGAAAATCACCCGAATACAAGAAAAAAGATGTTCGCTCGAACAAAAAAGTGAATTTTTAAAAAGGGGGTATGAGTTTCTAGGGGTGGGTAGGAGGAGGCGGCTTGAAAAAGAGGGTTGGAGACCCCAGTCTTGGCGGGTGATCTCCGCTCATGACGCCATGGACTCGTTCGCCCTTCTGCCGCCCAAGGATATTGCCGCGCTGGCCGCTGCCGGGCTGGCAACCCCGGCAGCTGTGCTTGGGCATTTGCCACGCCGATATGAGGACAGGCGGCGTTTCGACGCGTTTCCCAACCAAGCCTCGGGGCTGCCCGTGTGTCTGCGCGGCACCGTCATTGATGCCGCGCTGCGCGGGTTCGGACAAGGCCGGCGGTTTTACGAAGCCATTGTGATGGACGGGTCCGGCGGGGTCTTCGGCAGTGGTAAAGTCACCTGTCGCTGGTACAACATGCCGTTTATCCACAAATTGCTAGCCACCGGTCACGAAGTGATTCTTTATGGCAAGGTCAAGGATAGCAACGGGCGCTTGGTTATTGAGCACCCGGAGTTTGAAGTTCTGCGCGAAGAAGACACCCCGGCACCCATTCACCTCGATCGAATCGTGCCTATTTACAGAAATATTACCGGCTTGGCGCAGCGCCGTCTGCGCGAGATTATCCACCTGGTCTTGCAGCAAACTGATCCTGCCACCCTGGCGTCTATCTGCGACGTGCAACCCGCCACTCCTAGGTATCAGGCGCTGTGCGAGTTGCACTTTCCCACAACCCTCGAGCTGGCACAGGCAGCCCGCCGCCGCTTCGCTCTCGAGGAATTTTTCGTGTTGCAACTCAACGTCGTATGGCGCCGTGCCCGCTATCATGAGCGTCCGGGCCGTGTGCTTGGCACCCGCACCAGCCTGCTCAAGCGGTTTTACGCCAGTCTGCCGTTTGATCTAACGCATGCCCAGAAGCGTTCGATCAAGGAAATTGTGGTGGACATGCGGGAGGCGCGGCCGATGCACCGTTTGTTGCAGGGGGATGTGGGGTCCGGCAAGACGTTCGTAGCAATCGCGGCCATGCTGTTAGCCATCGACTCCGGCTGTCAGGCCGCACTCATGGCCCCCACCCAGATTCTTGCCGAACAACACTACCTGACGTTCCGACGCTGGCTGGAGCCGTTAGGCTTGGGCATTGCCCTGCGCACAGCCAACCGCAATGAATCCATCCAGGTCCGGCAATCCGGCGATGCACAGATCATCATCGGCACCCATGCCTTGCTCTACGACTCCGTCGCCTTCCGAGATCTCGGCTTGGTCGTTATCGATGAACAGCACAAATTCGGGGTTGTCCAGCGGGCCGCGCTCATCAATCAGGGGGTGTTGCCGGATGTGCTGGTCATGACTGCCACACCCATTCCGCGCACCTTGACCATGACCGCGTACGGCGATCTCGACGTATCGGTGTTAGACGAGAAACCACCCGGCCGGGGCAAAATTGTCACCGCTGTGCGCATAGCCCCCAAGCAGACGGATGTCACAAAGTTCATCAAGCAACAGATTGCGGAGGGCCGCCAGGTATATCTCGTCTATCCACTCGTCGAGGAAAGTGAATCGCTCAATGCGGAATCGGCCATCAAGGCTTATGCCAAATGGCAGAAGCGACTCCTGGGTTGCCAGGTCGGACTGGTTCACGGCAAGCTCAAGCCCGAGGACAAAGAAGCCGTGATGAACCGCTTCCGCTCCGGCGAAATCTCCGCGCTCGTCGCAACCACCGTCATCGAGGTGGGCGTGGATGTAGCCAATGCCAGCGTTATGATTTTGCATCATGCCGAGCGCTTTGGCCTGGCTCAAATCCATCAACTCCGCGGCCGCATCGGCCGTGGCGCTCACAAGGGTTGGTGCATCCTTCTAACCGATGGCAAAAACCCCGACGGCCTCGAAAAACTCAAAATCCTCGAGCACACCGCCGATGGCTTCGAAATCGCCGAGGCCGACCTGCGCTTGCGCGGCCCAGGCGACGTGTTAGGAACCGCCCAGAGCGGCTTGGCGGACCTGCGCTTCAGCGAGTTCCTGGCTGACACGGCGCTGCTGCGCGAAGCCCGTGCCTTGGCAGATGCCGTCATTGCCGCTGATCCCGATCTAATAGCATCGCAACGCCACCTGCGTTCGCTCATTCAAGAGCCCAGCGGGAACGACGTTCACCCCGGTGCGGCGTGAGCCGAAATGACGACGGCTTTGAATGCGAGGACTGGTTCATTGAGTCAACCGCGTTCTCTGAAGTTCTGACGCATGGCTAGGCTGATTTGCAGAAAATTCCACTATTTCGAGGGGTGATCCGCGTGGCAGGCGTTTACCTTGTGAACGCAATCACAGAGAGCCTGCGATTAGCGAACGTTGATTAAAAAAACAAAAAACGAATACTGGAAATACAATATGAACATGCAACGAAACACAATGGCTGGCTCCTCCCGGAGCGGCGATTCCTGCGGGTTGAAAACAAGGTGTGCGGCTCTGCTGGCCGCGCTGATCCTCGTCCCCACCGCCCACGCCCAAGCGGAGGAGCAGCCGCCTGCCAAAGCCTGGTCGGTGGGCAGCGAAAAGAGTGGCAACCTTTACAGCATGAATTTCGAGGGCGGATCCGTGAGCGCCTTGAAGCGAGTCTGGATGAATGCCTTTACCAACGACAACTTCCTCATCAGCTCTTCGGCTGAAGGGGTGAATTTGCGTGCGTTTCAGATGCGCGATATGACGTTGACCGAACTGGCGAGGTCCGTTGCTTTCCTCAGTCAAGGCGCGCTCACCGTCGAAGTGGTGGAGCGCAGTGCCGGCCTGCCCGGGAACATCTGGCGGGTTGCCCGGCCCTCCCAGGAGGTCTTGTCCCAAAAGGTCAAGATGCGTGCCGTGGCGGCCCCGCATCTCTTCGCGAACGAGGACACGCTTTCGCGTTTCCTCAAAGAAGCCGAAACAGTGCAGAGGCAAGTTGCGGATACCTTCGCCTATTTGGAGAAGCTTGAGAACTCGATGCCGCTCATGAGCGCCCAAATCCTGCCGCTTAAGGAGCAACGAGTCGTCGTGCTGGTCGGGACCGAAGAGGGCATCTCCGGACTTGAAAGCCTCATCAAGGCTGCGGAGCAAACCGCAGCGGAGCCGGTCAAAGAAGCCAACAGTGGGAAATGATTCTACCATTGCGCCGGAGTCTGATCTCCTGATGACCATGGACAGCGGCATCAACGATGGCCGTGTCGAGCCTGCGCTCACAGGCTGGACACGCCGCCTGGCCCAAGGCGATGAGGAGGCGTGGCGGTGGTTTCACCAGCGCTACTATTTGCCGCTCTTACGCTATGCCTCTCAGCGCGCGGGCAATCCATCGAACGCCAGCGAGATCGTGCAGCAGGGCTACTTGCGGGTGGCGCGTCACGTCCGCCCTTTCGCCGCCGAAGGGGACTTTTGGAACTGGCTTTGTTGCGTGGTTCGCTGCGCGGCGGTGGACCATGGGCGCAACGCCTCGCGCCGCCTGGCCCTGCTGGAAAAGTTAGCCCACTGGCGTGCGGCCCAGGCCCCCGAGGACGCGCAGTGGCCTGCCGCCGCCCAACCCGCTTCCGCCCTCGTCGAGGAGGCGTTGGGCAAACTTCCCGGCGACGAAGCCGCCCTGGTGCGCCGCAAATACTGCGATGGCTGGTCCACACAGGAATTGGCTGCGGACCTCGGCATAACCCCCAAAGCCATCGAAAACCGCCTCGCTCGTCTGCGCGAACGCCTGCGAGAAATCATCCTCCGCATCCAATGAAACCGAACTCTGACCCTTCCGATCGAATCCGAGAAATGCTCATGGACGATGCCGCACACCTGCCCACGATGGCGGCACAAGCCGCCCGGGAGTTTCGCGCCCAGCATCGCCGCCGGATGGCGCAGGCCGCACTCGTCGCGCTTCTGGGCGTGTGCTGCTGGCAAACCTTCCCTTTGATTCGTTCTGTTCCAAAGGGAGGTGACCTTCCGCAGAACGTCATCCAGCAGTCGGCCCTCGCCCGACCAAGAAACTTCGTCATGGTCCAGACAATGGAAGAAGCCATTTCCAAGCCACTGCCATCTCCTTCGGGGGCCACTCAGGAGCAGAAAGACCTCCTCAAATCGGCCCGTGGATTGCCGCTGCTGGTGGTGATGGATGGTTCAGGCAAGCCGACGCAAATTCT
Organism: Akkermansiaceae bacterium; assembly: GCA_903827375.1. Taxonomy (GTDB): domain Bacteria; phylum Verrucomicrobiota; class Verrucomicrobiia; order Verrucomicrobiales; family Akkermansiaceae; genus Luteolibacter. The sequence goes on along the minus strand of CAIKHZ010000224.1, from coordinate 32,187 downwards.
GGTCCTAGAGCGGTAGGACCAAGGCTGGCTATTCCCTGATTCAAAACATGCTCACTAAGCGTGTTCTCATCAATAGTTGTTGTAACCCACCCCTGGTCGGGACTTAACCCATCAATGTTCAGGTGACAAGTTTTCCTTCGAACTATATGAAGGATTTCAGCGGGAATTTTTTTTGAAGATGAGGATACCTATCAAAATGCCCCGTTCTTTTCAATACGGTTCTTACGACATTTCTTCCACATGGTTTTCTCATAAATTCGGCACATAATTTCTCATCAAAACCTCTTTCCTCTATGGCATTTTTGAGGCGGTGGTATCTTGTATTTTGATTAAAGACATTGCATGCTGACCCTAGTACCACAACCACAATACCGAGTTGTGCAAAGCCTTCATGATTTGCCAACACAAGACAGACTACAATTGAAACACAAACAAAACTATAGACGTTTATTTTTACTTTGTCGATGAAGCTATCTAATCGTGAATTTGTCATTTTCATTTGGATCATTCGCACATTTGCAAACTCATTTTGGCAAGTGGTATATCTTCTGAATTTTGGTTTGTTCGGGGGTGTCTGATTCTCTGCCCGTCCAAATCCACCGATGACCGGCGGCAGATTCGTAATGACTGGGTCATCCGAGAGTAAAAGGAATCGGGCAACGACGGGTAGGAATATCAGATATTTTCAACGTGTATGGCTCACGGCCTTGGCGGCACAGCGCCGTATTGGAGTTGGATCAGACCGAAAAACGTGTAGGGATCGACGATGACCACCGCTGCCTGCGGATGCTTGTCGCGCAAGATCTGTGAGACCTGTTCATACCATGACGGCGGCTTGAGAATGCTGCGTGCCCACAGGAAACGTGCCTCGGTGGTGACGCCGCTGGCGAGGTCTGCAATGACTGCTGCTGCGGCCTCCGCAGAATCCGGCAGGTCGCGCTCGGGACAAGTTGGCACGCCGCGGATGATGCGTGGTGCCGGTTCGAAACTCGTGCCGCAGCCATCGGGACTAAAGCTGCGGTAGGCGGCGAATTCCCGATCGGTCGATGCCCCGCTCGCGCCGTCGAGCACGAATCCGGTGATGGTCATGTCCCAGCGGCGGAATGAGGCGGCGCAATGGGCTGCCCAACACTCCAGTCCAGAGGGTAGCTGCGAATCAGGACGCAGCGAGAGGCCGCGCGGATTGAGATAGCCGGCTCCCGAATCCCCGGCGATGAAAAAGTCGTTAGGTGTGGCATGGCGGTAGGCGTAGGCGAGCACTTGCGGCGCACGATCGGCCAGATTGGGATTGAATGCCCAGCCCAGAGGCACGCGTCCGCGCCGGGGCTCGTTGAAAAACGCCGGGATGGCCTTGTACAGCCATGAGGGTGAATCGTAATCGCCGACGTAGTGGCCGACGAACAATTTAGCGGCGATTTTGCCGGTTGGGTTGACGAGAGCGGCGGCCTGCCATGCTTGGCGGGTGGGTTTTGGGTTGGGTTGCGGGTAGCGGGTCTGTAGCGGGTAGTGGCAAAAGACCGAAGCATTGGCCATGGCGCCTGGGCTGGCGGCGTCGGCTTCGTGATAGGCATTGAACTGCGAGATGAGGCGGGTAAACTCCCACTCGGTGGGCACGCCCTCGTGTTTCCCAGCTCCGCCGTGGGTGGTGTATTTGTAAGGCCAGGGCGGGAATCCGCCGATTTTAATGATATCGTTAGGCACGCGATGTTGCAGGGCTTGCAATATCTGCAGCAACGTTTGGCGGTCCAAGCCAAGGGCTTGCTGCGGGTCGTCCACCGGTGCTTCGTCAGCCCACGGCGACAGGTCAAAAAAGAAGGCACGCTTAGCGATGAAATAATCATGGTTGGTGAGCGTGTGTAGATCCGGCGGACCATTGCGGGGGCGTTGCAGCCAGAAGGAATCGAGGTAATATGCGGCGAAGCGGGCATCGCAGTTGCCGGTGTCCATGAAGCGGTGCAAGCCCCAGCGGTAGGCGTCCACTTTGGCGCTGCCCGAACTCGGCTCACTGGAATCAGGGAGGTTGCCTCGGCCAGTGAACTTTGCAGTTCCATCGGGATTGACCAACCATAAGCGGACAGGCAAACCCAGACGCTTGGTGAGCAACTCATATATCGAGCTAGCACCCGCGCTGAAGCGCACGGGCAGCAAGTCGTCGCAACCCGCGGCGGTGGATGCCAGGCATGCGGTGGCCGGCACGGCGGGGTCGTAAACCACCAGGCCTTTGATGTGATGGCGGAAAATGCCCACGGCCTGCTCGAGGGATGCGATCGGGAGGATCTGGGTTTGGCGCAACCAGCCGTCTTCCCCACGCAACCAATCGAGCCAGAACTGATCGGTCTCCACACCGAATTCGGCGCAATAAAGAAGATATAACTGTGGAGTCTCGCGGTTGACGATGCCTTGCAGGGCCGTCAACACATGCATCGTGTCCCACACCTCAGCCGCTTTTTCCGGCTGGCTCAGGTCCCAATTCCTCATCGGCCGCGCGTCGAACACATGCAGGCATGGCGGAGTTGCCGCGCCGCATGCCCCAGCGGCCCACAGCAACAGTCCAAGGACATGGATCCAGAGGCGGGCCCCTAGGTTGCAACTTTCTTCTATCATATGCTTGCAGGAAAGCGCTCGGCTAACGCGTCACATTGAGGAGGCATTCGCGCCCTCAGTCAAGCTCGGGATCGAGCAATCTCAACATTTGTTTGAGGCAAAGCGCATCCGCCCACAGCCGACAGTTAGGGAATCCGACTTGTTCGCTCCGTTGTCGAAAGTCAGGTCGAGCACTGAGTTATGGGGTTAGGCCGGTGGTCGCCGGGGTGGCCCGGCGGGTACCTTTGAACAGACCGCTGCTCTTGTCGATCGGCTTTCTGATCGGGTAAGCGGAGGCGGCGATGATCATCGGACTGTTACAATTTTGTCACATGGCGAATTCGTCACATATTGCCACGTGGCATTGGCTCAATTTGCGGCTTTCATAGGGCCGCGATGCTGATGTTTGCCCAATCGACGCCCCCCTCGACCCACGCGATTCACGACGCTATCTTCAAGCGCGTCCACGGGTCGAACCTTGTCTATAACACGTGCTGGGAAGATCCTCGCCTGGATCGGCAAATGCTCAACCTCCAGCCCGACAGCCGCCTAGTTATGATCACCAGCGCCGGTTGCAATGCCCTGGATTATTTGCTGGATGAACCGGCGGAGATCCATGCCGTGGATGTTAATCCCCGGTAAAACGCCCTGCTAGAGCTAAAAATCGCTATGATCCTTCGGGATGATTTCGACGACTTGTTCCGACTCTTCGGTCATGGCTCCCATCCCGAATTTGCCACCCTATTGGAGGGAATGAACGGCAGCCTAAGCCCGGATGCGCGGCGCTATTGGGAATCGAAAAGCCATTACTTCCGCAGCACCCCGATGAATCCATCGTTCTATTATCGGGGTACAGCCGGTCAAATGGCATGGCTTGCGCTGCAGGCGTTCAAGAGCACAAGCAGCAGGGTGCGCGACTATCTGACCGATCTTCAGCACGTCACCAGTCTTCAAGACCAGGGCGTCCTCTATGAGGCCGTTCGTCCGGCGTTATGGAACGGAGTGGTCACCTGGTTGCTGCGCCAACCGATGGCAATGACCATGCTGGGCGTGCCGCAATCCCAACTCCACTTGATTGAATCGCAATTTGAGGGTGGTATCACGGGTTATCTTCAATCAAAATTGGAATATGTGCTTACCAAGATCCTCTATTCAGATAACTATTTCTGGCGGGTCTATCTGACGGGACGCTACACACGCAACTGCTGTCCCAACTATCTTCGGGAACGATACCAACCGGCACTGCAGGCGTCTGTTAGCCGCCTGACCACCCACAATACAAGCATAGCGAATTTCTTGCGAGAGCAGCCCGGCCGCTATACCCACTATGCATTGCTGGACCATCAGGACTGGCTAGCCGCGAACCAGCCCAAGGCGCTGGACGAGGAATGGCGTTTGATTTTGGCGAACAGCGAACCTGGAACCTGTATTCTGATGCGCTCGGCCGGCCCTGAGATCAACTTCATCCCGGAGTTTGCGCGGAGGCGCCTGCTTCTCAATCCACTCATGGCCGCGAGACTGCATTCACAAGACCGCGTAGGAACCTATGGTTGCACACTACTTGCTCACATCATGCCATGAGTACGCCTAGCACAAGTTATGCATCCCTCAAAGACTATTATCGTTGGCATGCCCGTATCTACGATCTAACCCGCTGGGCATTTCTCTTCGGCAGAGCCCGTCTCATCCAGCGTGTTTCCGATCACGTAATCTCTCCCGCTCGCATTCTTGAAATCGGCTGTGGCACCGGGCGCAATCTGGCTGCCTTGGCCGAGCGCTTCCCTCATGCGCAGATCACCGGTCTGGACCTATCCTCGGATATGCTCGAACGCGCCAAATCCAAAGTGGAATGTTACGGCTCGAGGATGGTCCTGCTGCATCGGGCTTATGATGCACCGGTTGCGACCGACGCCAAGTTTGATATCATGATCTTCAGCTATTCACTTTCGATGATCAACCCGGGATTCGACGATGTCTTGCGAATTTGCAAAACTGACTTGAGCCCAATAGGCGTCGTCGCGGTGGTGGACTTTCACGATTCGCGTTGGACATGGTTCCGGCGCTGGATGGGCGTCAATCATGTGCGCATGGACGGACACCTGTTGGCGGAACTCAATCGCCATTTCGATGGCCACCTCTGCCAGATTCAGCGGGGTTATGCCACATTGTGGCGCTATCTTCTTTACGTCGGCAAATGCCGCTGATCCACACAGTGCCCCTTGCTTTCGACCCGGCTGATAAGACAGACAATGTGTCGAAATTGTCGCAATCAGCCAGTTGTCATTCAACTATGCTAGATAGTAGATTGACCGGGTGAACAGTTGCTTGCGCGATCACTTTTCATTGCCGATTGCTCCCACATACTTGTGGATGCAAACGCATGGTGCATCTGATCCGCAACTCACCGTTTAACCCAACATACACAACCAAAATATGAAACAACACCACAAATATCACTGGCTCCGCTCTGCCCTCTTCAATGCCAGCCTTGCAAGTATCACCGGACTATGCACGCCCATGGCGCATGCCGCATTCGGCTTCACCGGCGTCGCCGCTGGTGACGCAACGAGTGACAGCGCGACCGTTTGGACTCGTGCCGCCGATGACGCGTCGCCGGTCACTGCCACGGTGACACTGTCGCTGGCCACCGACAACACGATGACTAACATCGTCGCCACCACCAGCGGCACGACAGCTGCCTCCAACGACTACACGCTCAAATTCAGCATGAGCGGGCTGCAACCATCCACCGTGTACTATTATCAATTCCAGTCAGGTGCCAGCACCAGCAACGTTGGTAGATTCAAGACCGCACCGGCCGCAGGTGCTGCGGTGCCGGTTCACTTCGGATTCAGCGGTGATCTTGACGGTCTGATGCGTCCATATGCATTGGCCAGCACACTGCCAGGCCAAGCGCTCGACTTCTATGTGAACCTCGGTGACACAATCTATGAGAATGCGAGCAACGTGGCTGGCAATGCTGCTACTTCGTATTTGAATTCGCCATCGGTGACGCTCTCGGGCTCTTCTGCAAGTCTAAACGGGGTGCCGGCGGCCGGGACCACCTTTGCAACGCAAGCGCAGTTGTTTGCCGACTACTCGAAAAAGTATCGCGAGCAATTTCTTCCGGTAAATAGTGGTGGGCAGTCATGCCTGAAAGACTTTTACGCCGGGCAGGGCAACTACACGCTGCTAGACAACCACGAACTTGGCAACCGCCAGTATATCAACGGCGGCGCGCCTGCCGGTGGCTCGGTGGGTGGTGCAGCAGGAAACGATATGCCCACTGGACGCGGCGTCGATGCCCGCGCCAATGGGACTGGCAATGTCGGCAATATCAATGATGCCAACTCCTCGGCCAGCGACTATATGAACCGCTCCGCAGGCTTTCAAACACTCCAGCAGGCATATTTGAACTATCAGCCAATCTCCGAACGCGGCAGTGTCAACTCCCCTTCAGACCCGCGATCACACGGTACCAAACAATTGTACTTTGCCCAATCCTGGGGAAAGAACGCCGTCTTCATCAATGTGGACGACCGCACGTATCGTGATATCCGCATCAAGACCGCCGACGGCAGCGCCGACGACACTGGCAGCCGCGCGGACAATCCAAACCGCAGCTATCTTGGTGCGACGCAGTTGGCTTGGCTCCAACAGACGCTGCTTGCCGCACAGAATGCCGGCACGCCCTGGAAGTTCATCGCCGTCTCTAACCCCATCGATCAAATCGGCCCGATCGGTGGTGCATTGAGTGGCGTCACAGCCGCCGCCATGGCTTCCTACAGCGGCAACGCCGCTTACGGCCCGGTGGCTTCGGACGGCGGCAAGGCATGGGTCGGCGGCTACCGCGCCGAGCGCAACGCCTTGCTCAAATTCATCGCCGAGCACCAGATCACCAACGTCGTGTTTCTATCGACCGATGACCATCAGAACCGGATTAACGAATTGCTCTACTCGCCGAGCGGTCGGACCGGACCCGGAACCCCCGGGTTCTCGCAGGCCGACTATAAGAAAGTCCCTTATTGCTTCGAAATTGTTTGCGGCCCTCTCGGTGCTACCGGCCCCGATCTGTTCCTCAACCATGACTTTGCACATATCAAAGGTGCTACCGACATGATCGCCAACGCCCAGGTCGCCGCCGGAGTGAACTCGATCGGTCTGCAGGGGTACCCCGGCCTGCACAATGTCGTTCGCGAAGGCGATCCCAACGCAGCGACCAATCCGCAACCCGTGGATTTCTACAGCCCTGACACGTTCAACTATAACCTCCTGGACGTCAGCGCCGATGGTAGAACCCTGACAGTGAAGAGCATCGGTATCAACTCCACGGCCCAAAACAGTGCCTCGGAATACAATGTCGTTAGCAACCCGGCACGGGAGATCTTCAGCTTCCAGGTCGATGCCGCCAATCCCCTCGCCGGCATCGACCATATCATCGTTGTCTATCAGGAAAACTGGAGCTTTGACGGTCTCTACGGCAGTTTCCCCGGTGCCAACGGCAGGGCCAGTGCCAGCGCGGCCTCCCTCAATCAAATTGACCGGCTCAACGGCAATCTTCTCGCCAACGAGTTGGGAACCAATAACTACAACAATCCGTCGAAGACCTCGCCGTTGCAGAACACGCCGCCACAGCCATTCAATGCTGGCGGTGCCATCGACACCACATTCCCGGCAGGTCTCAATACGCTGCTGCCCTTCAATGCCGGGAGTTATATTGCCCCAACCGCGACCACCGGAGATATTTTCCATCGCTATTGGCAGGAACAATTCCAGACCTATGGTGTCGTGCAGACGGCACCGGGCGTGGATGCCGAGGCTGGCAATAACAGCGGCTTCATGAGCTGGAGCGATAATCCAGGCCTGGTCATGAGTTATTACGATGCCTCAAACCTGCCGGAAGGTTTGCTCGCACAGCAGTACACAATGTGCGACAATTTCTTCCACTCGGCGTTTGGTGGCTCATTCCTCAACCACCAGTTCCTCATCGCAGCGGCACCTCCGGTATATACCAATATGCCCACAGGCAACAATGGCAACATTGCCTATCTCGACGGCAATGGCGTGTTCGTGCTAAACTCAAGTGGCACCAGTGCCGGCAAGATCGTCCGAGATGGCAACATCACCCCGGTGGCTGGTGACCAAATCAGCGTGACGCTCAACGGAGTCGCCAATACGCCTGTCACGCTCGGTGCAGCGAACGCCCAGGTGTTTGCAGGCAATATCGGCAACACCTTCGACAAGCACTACGCGGTAAATACCATCTTCTCCGCCAACCTCCAGTCTCACGGGTCGAGCCTGAGTTCACTCAACTTGCTGCCATCCCAAAATAACACGAACCCGGCCGGTCCCGACTATCACATCAACATCGGCGACCTGCTCGATGCCGCCAGTGTTTCGTGGAAGTGGTATTCCGGCGGTTGGGAGCAAGCGTTGCAAAGTTCGCCTAACAATCCTATCACGCAGGGTGCACCAGCCGCTCCCAACCTGTTCCAATGGCATCATCAGGCGTTCGCATTCTTCGAGAAATCCAAGCCGTTCGACGCATCCCAGCCTAACGGCCGCAACCCTTATGCCAGCGCTCACTTGCAGGACGAAACGGTTCTCTATACCGACATCGCCAGCAGCACGCTTCCGGCGGTATCGTTTGTGAAGTTCCTCGGCCCGGACAATGAACACCCCGGCTACGCGTCGCTCCAACAGGGGCAGCAGCACGTCGCCGACCTCGTCGCAAAAGTCCAAGCCAATCCGGCACTCTGGGCGCACACCGCCATCATCGTCACCTATGACGAGCACGGTGGTCGTTGGGATCACGTCACACCTCCGCAGCGCGACATCTGGGGACCGGGCGTTCGGGTGCCTGCCATCGTGATTTCGCCGCTGGCCAAACAGGCCTATGTCGATCACACGGAGTATGACACGTCCTCGGTGCTTAAGACGATCGAACAGCGCTTTGGCTTGCCGTCGTTGAACTCCACTGATGCGGGTGTTAACAGCCTGGCCGGTATCTTCACAACCACACAGGTGACCCGCAGCGGCTTCACCTATGACCGGCGTAGTGGCAAAATGGTGCAACAGATCACGGTGACAAACAACGGTGGCACTCCTCTGGTTGGCCCCATTGCCGTCGCCTTCGATAACCTGTCTGCCACAACCACACTATCAAATGCCAGCGGCACCACTGCCAATGGCGTTCCGTTGGGCAGCCCGTATATATCGCTGACCGGTGCCGATTTGGCCCCGGGTGCCTCAGTCAGTGCGGTGCTCCAGTTCACCCGGCCGGCCAACGGCGGAATAAGCTACGGTGCCCGCGTCATCACCGCAACAGTTAATCCCTAATCGAATCCAAATATTCCGGGCGGCGTTCCATCCACCGCCCGGAATATTTTACAACTCTCCAATCAAATATAAACCATAGTCTTATCGAACCAATGAAAATCATCGCATCAAAATCAATTAGATCCGTTAGCTTGCTGGCATGTGCCGGTCTCCTGCTCGCCTCCGCAGCCAGCCAGGCCGCGGTCTATCATATCTCCATAGACACCACGGCGTTCACGTTGCCGGCCAATTTGGGCTCCGCACCCTATTCGTTGGACCTCCAATTGAACGCTGGTGACACCCTCAACAACAACACAGCCGTCGTTAGTAATTTCACATTCGGCGGTGGCAGCGGAGCCATTGGCTTGGCCAATGGGTTGGGCGGAGCCACTGGTGACATCGCTTCAGTGGTCACCATGATCGACAGCAGCCAGTTCAACGAGTTCTATCAAGCATTCGGTGCCGGGACTTCTCTTTCATTTGATCTGTCTCTGACCCAGGTGGTCGGAGCGGGTCTCACACCGGAGAGCTTCTCGATAGCCATTCTAGATGGCACACTGGCTAACATTCCGACCAATGGTCTGGGTAACACATTGCTTATGGCGAATTTTGATACCACCAACCCACTGAGTATCGGGCAACTCAATCTTGCATCCGGTACCGGGGATTTTGCCAGTGTCAGTGTTACGGCGGTGCCTGAGCCCACGACAGCCCTTTGCGCTCTTCTGGCCTGCGGTGCAACCGTGATCCGCCGTCGCCGCCTTGCCTAACTGTCTGTCCACGGCGGGCAACCGCCGCATAACCAACCAACAACAAGCCAGCCCTGGTAACGGGGCTGGCTTCTTTGGCATCCACGTAAACTCCTTGATAAAGCAGTGCATCTACAAGTGATTTGCAAACGTGATCGGGGAAACCGGTAAACATTGTGTCAATATTGTTGCATGCGATCTGTTGCGAACGACGGGCAGGAAGTTACTTTCATTGCGTGAACGGTTATCGGTGCGTACATACCTCCGCTATACACTAACGAACGGTGCGCTAACAGGCAGCACGCTTGCAAATAACACGAGCGGTGGAACACCTTATACCGTTACTGATGGCACCCATTCGGTGACACCCAGCGCGGTCGGTTTGCGCAATATCTCTGGTCGAGTAAACGGCGACGGCACGGTCACCATCTTCGCGGTGACTTCGACGATCAGCTCGTTGGTCGATGTAGGGGCAGATCCCAATCAACTGGTCGAGGTCACTGACAACCTCGCCTTCACGAGTGCGGCGCAGGCCGCCGGCGAGGTGTTGACTGTCATCAAGACGGCACAGTATGCTGAAGTGTTGCGAGGTATTGCGTTCATTCCGGGCCGCGTCAGTGTTTCGCGGGGTGGCTTCACCTTTGACCGGCGTGCAGGTAAATTCGTGCAACAGATGACTCTTACCAATGACTCATCATCGGTCATTACCGGGCCGGTATATCTGGCGCTCGACAACCTGAGTTCTAACGCCACGCTTGCCGGTGCTGGCGGCACAACCACCAACACATCGCCGACGGGCAGTCCCTATGTGGTGGCAGTCGCCAACGCTGCAACTCTGTAGCCCGGCTCATCACTCCCGGTGGTCCTTCAGTTTTCGAACCCATCGAGAGTTGCAATCACCTATTCTGAACGAGTGATCACCGGTGTCGCTCTGCCTTGAGATAGCGAGGCTTGAGAACAGAAACGTGGGTTGCCATCTTACTGAACAAGCCTTCGGCTTTCAAGTATTCTAGCGGTTCCGGTGCCTATAACTGCGCGATGTTCGATCCGTCGCGCGGTTTCGCGCTTTATGTGACGAAATTGTCACAATTTGCGGTTCAATTTGAGTCCTTGTCGAGGGTAGGCTTGACCCAGCCTTGCTTCTTGAAAAGCAAAAGATGATGCCGTTAGGGCACCTCATTATGTTGCGTCATGAAGTCTAGTGCCTTGTGCTTGAGGAAGAACCTCACTAGTTTCATGAATCTCCGCCATATTGTCCTGCTGCTCACCGGCATATTCTTTGCCGTTCTGCTAGGAATCGGGTGGTTTCAGCGCGAGCTTGTGATGCGGATGCACCAAGAAAGCATCAGGGCAATCCTGCGGGTATCCAAATATGAAGTGACGGCCTTGCGGGCACAGGTGGCATTCAAGAAGCAGGTCCAAGAGTGGAAGAACGTGCTGATCCGCGGCCACAATCCGGACGACCGTGCGAAGTATTGGCAATCGTTCTTGCAGGAAGAGGCGAGAACACGCGGATTGGTTGAGGAAATTGCTCGAGGTTTCTCTCAGTCGTCGAGAATTGGTGTGCTTGCCAGCGGGTTTCTGGAGGAGCACCGGAAATTGGGGGACAGGTATCGGATCGCGTTGGTGGCATTCAATGACGGCACGGACCAAGCCTACCAGCGAGCTGACGGATTGGTGCGAGGCCAGGATCGGAAGCCGACCGATCTGTTTGATGCCATCCTGGATCTGGTTGCCGAGGAAAGGACCCAAACCATTCTACGGACTAACACCGAATTGGCGCAGAAGGAGCGTTCGTCGAACTGGTACGCCGCTGGGGCCGTCGGCGCAGCCATGCTTGTGCTTTTGTTAGCCATGTCCAAATGGATCACCAAGCCGGTCAATGCCGCGATCCACCAAGCGCACTGCATCGCCAATGGCGATTTGGAAATCAGAATCAAGGAGGGCTGCATCCTCGAGATTCGCAATTTGCAACTCGCTCTCAACAGCATGGCCGCCCAAATCAAAGCCGGTTATGCGAGTATCGAGGCGTCGAACCAGGAGTTGATGATCGCCCGTGACATCGCCATCGAATCATCTCAACTCAAGAGCCAGTTCCTAACGAACATGAGCCACGAAATCCGCACGCCCTTGAACGGAGTCATCGGGATGACTCGTTTGCTATTGGCAAGCACGCTCGGCGACGAACAGCGTGAGCATGCCAAAATTGCCCATACCAGCGGGAAGATCCTCCTCAAACTCATCAACGACATCCTTGACTTTTCAAAGATCGAGGCCGGCAAACTCGACTTGGAAATGTTGGACTTCAGCCTGCACGGCCTGCTGGATGAAATCGCTGATTTGCTAACAATCTCCGCCCGAGCCAAGGGTCTCCAATTCAGTTGCACGATCGCCTCGGGCACCCCTGATTTATTGCATGGCGACCCCGCACGCTTACGCCAGGTGCTCCTTAATTTGGTCGGCAATGGCATCAAGTTCACAGCGATCGGAGAGGTAATCGTACACGTCAGTCGAATCACGGCCAGTGCCAACGGCACAGTTTTGCGCTTTTCGGTGCGCGATACGGGTATCGGCATTCAGGCGGACAAACAGGTCTTATTGTTTGAAAAGTTTAGCCAGGTGGACGCATCGACGACCCGGCATTACGGTGGATCGGGTTTGGGATTGGCCATCTCCAAACAACTCATCGGCCTCATGGAGGGTGAGATTGGTGTCTCAAGTGTGGTTGGTCAAGGGTCTGAGTTTTGGTTTACCGCTTGTTTTGCCACTGCCCTGAGGTCCGTACCGGCAGCGCTGTCAGCGCCGGTGCCGCAACCTGCGCCTTCGGCACCCATACCGGGTCACTGGCCGAGCCTGCGGGTGCTGCTGGCCGAGGACAACCTGATTAACCAAAAAGTGGCTGCTGGCTTCTTACGCAATATGGGGCTGCCGGTGGATGTGGTGGCCGATGGCCGAAAGGCCGTTGATGCCATCGCCACGACCGCCTATGACCTCGTGCTCATGGATATGCAAATGCCTGGGATGGACGGACTGGAGGCCACGCGTTTGATCCGGGCTGCCCACACTGGAGCCAGTCACCTCAGACTTCCTATCATCGCCATGACTGCCAATGCCATGCAGAAGGACAGGGAAAAATGCCTTGAGGCGGGCATGGATGACTATCTCGTCAAGCCCGTTGCGCCGGAGTCGTTGGCTCACATGCTTGAGCGCTGGCTGCCTACGCCAAGTCACATCGATTCGTTGGCGTTGTAATTCGTACCGAGTGCAAACTCCTCCGTCACCTTTGCGAGCATGCCGACCAAATCTGCGAGCGGAACGAACTTCTCCGTTCGGTCTGGGCTCATAGTGATGACACCCATTCCCGCACCCTCGACACACACATCAAACGCCTGCGCGTCAAACTCGGGCTTCATGCCGAGCGCCTTGAAACTGCCCGCGGTAACGGGTATCTCCTTCGTACCGCCCCACTATCCTAACTGAAGCATGTCATTGGTTGTGGGTTCTTCTTGCAAAGCCAGCGTGAGATACTATCGCCATTTTGGTCTGCTATGATCTTTGGCAAGTTCAACAAGTGACGGAAATGTAACAAAACGATGATGGCAAAATGCCAGAGTATAGAGTCTTGTTGAGCTTCTTGGAATTGCTGCATGGTTGTAGCGATGGTGTCATGTCAACCCCGTCCGGCCTTGGCCGGGCGGGGTTCTTTTCTGTCACGGATGGCCGATTGTGACACAATCGTTGCAATTCGGCGGTTGAGGGATTGGGTTGCATGAATAATTTGAGCAGTTCCGGCACGTGCGTCCGGCGAAACTGTATCTCAAGATACTAATTATATGAAACAGCCCGCCCCCCCGTCAGACTAAATTCTTACTGTAGCTGCCTCGGCTGGCCGCCTAACGATCCATATTTAAAAACCCCGGCATTTGCCAATCCAATCTCCCCTAACTGACACTGTACTGTTCCCATGAATCCAACCAATCTGACTTCTATCAGCAGAGCCAAGTCGCTCTCTTCACGCTTGCTGGCGCTCGTCGCCTGCGGCACTTCGTTCCTGTTTCCAAGTGCCAACGCTGCACCGTTCACCCCAGGCAACCTGGCGGTGTACAGGGCTGGCAGCGGCAGCGGTTCACTGGTGTCCACCGGCAGCCCGGTCTTTATCGACGAATATTCACCGACTGGTACTTTGGTGCAGTCGATTGCCATGCCCACAGTGGTCAGCGGTTCCAATAAGCGGCTGATTGCCAGTGGTACCGCCACCTCCGAGGGCATGTTGTCTCGATCTATCGACGGCCGCTATCTGATTGTAACCGGTTATGACGCGGCGATACCGACGACTAGCCTAACAAGCACGGCTTCTGCCACGGTCAACCGGGTGATAGGCCGGGTGGACAGTTCAGGCAACATTGACACCACAACTGGGCTCAGCGACGCCTCCACAGGCAACAATGGACGCAGTGCGGTATCAGTGGACGGTAGCGCCTTCTGGTTTGCGGGCGCTGCTGGTGGCATTCGTTACGCCACCCTTGGAGCGAGCACCTCGACCCAGCTCAGCACGACGCTGGTCAATAACCGGCAAGTGAATATATTTGACAATCAACTCTACAGTTCCGACAGCTCGGGCTCGGCACTCCGGCTTGCCAGCGTTGGCGTCGGACTGCCTACTACCGCAGGCCAGACGATGATCAATCTGCCGGGGTTTGCGATCACCGGCAGTCCGTATTCATTCTTTTTCGCTGACCTCAGTCCATCGGTCGCTGGCGTGGACACGCTGTATGTATGTGATGATGCTGCGGGCATTCAGAAGTTTTCATTTGATGGAACAACCTGGACTGCCAAGGGAACTGTTGGCACGGGTACCGACGCCTATCGGGGGATCACGGGCACGGTTTCGGGCTCAACTGTCACGCTATATGTCACACGCAAAGGTGGCTCAGCAGCTGTTGGAGGCGGTGAGATTGCCAGCCTAGTGGATAGCTCGGGTTACAGCGGATCCCTCACCTCCGTTCCCACATTGCTGGCCACAGCGGCAGCTAACACCGCCTTCCGTGGGATTGCCTTCGCACCGCTTTCCCCGACCTCGATCACGGGCGCAGCCACTGCCACTGCGTTCACGACGACTTACGGCACGGCATCCACCCCGCAGACCTTCCCGATCACGGGCAGCAACTTGCCTGCCAGCATCATCGCCACGGCACCTGTGGGTTTTGAAGTCGCCAGCGATGGCGCGACGTTTGGTGCATCGGCAAGCTTCGCAGCCGCGGGCGGCACGCTTTCGATTCGACTCTCGGCGACGGCTCCTGTCTCCGGCAGCTACAATGGTTTGAGCATTGGTCTCGCGAGCGGAGCGACGACAGCAAGCATCACCACCGCAGCAAGTGGCAACACGGTCTCCGCCAAGGCATTAATCGTCACTGCGGACAACGTGACAAAAAATTTCAATGCCACGCTCACGGGTGGTGCGGGTTCGACGGCGTTCACGAGTAGCGGTTTGGCGAACAGCGAAACGATAGGCTCGGTCACGATCACTTACGGTTCCGGCGCGGCAGCGGCAGATCCTGCTGGCAACTATCCAGGCTCGGTGGTCGCATCCGCTGCGACGGGTGGCACCTTCACCGCAACGAACTATTCGCTCACATATATGGCTGGTAACATCACCGTGAACAGCGCAATCACCACAGTGGACCTCTCTCGCTACGTTCGCGTGGGTCGCTATGATTTGCCGGAGCCGACGCGCACCACGCCGCCGACCGGCAGCTTGCTTTGCCAGGAAGCATCGAACGTGACCTATAACTGGGACACGGACACGCTCTTCCTAACCGGCGATGGCGGCACTTCTGTTGTGCAAGTGACGAAGACCGGGGAGCTCATCGACTCGATGACCCTTGCTCTCAATCCGGCGCGCCGTGCAGGCACCGAGTTCGATGACACTGAAGCCCTCGCTTACATAGGAAATGGCGAGTTCGTGATGACCGAGGAACGCGATCGCACCCTGGTGAAGTTCACCTATGTGCCAAACACCACGCTTCAACGCTCTGCGACCAAGACCATGAAGCTCGGCACCACCATCGGAAACATCGGCCTCGAAGGTGTGACTTGGGACCCGCTCACCGGCGGCTTCATTCTCGTGAAGGAAAAGCAGCCCAAGGGCATCTTCCAAACCAACATTGACTGGAACACGCTCACCGCGACGAATGGCTCGCCCACCACCGCTAATTCGACGGATCTCTTCAACCCCGATCTGCTCAACACGCTCGATCTCTCCGACATCTTCGCCTTGTCGAATCTGCCCGCGCTCACCGGCACACCGGAAGCCAGCCATCTCCTCGTCATCAGCCAGGAGTCGGGTCAAATCATCAACTGCGACCGCAACGGCAACGTTTACAGCCGTCTGACCATCGTTGCTGACCCAGGCAGTCCTTTGAGTGTGCCTGCCATGACGATGGAAGGCGTTTGCATGGACCGCAGCGGCAACCTCTACGTTACGAACGAAGATGGCGGTGGCGATTTCGATCATCCACAACTCTGGGTTTATGCGCTCTCCACTGAGGCAAACCTTCCGCCCACCGCTGTGACGCTGACCTCCGTCGTTAGTTCACTGCCAGAGCTTCCGAGCGTTGCTAACGACATTCGCGTCGCTGACATCCTCGTCGTCGATGATGGCATCGGTCCTAACACCTTGTCCGTATCCGGCGCAGACGCCGCCTCGTTCAAGATCATTGGTACGGCCTTGTTCCTCAAAGCCGGCTCATCGCTCAATGCGACGACAAAGCCCACCTACACGGTCAACGTCAATGTAGATGATGCCACAGTCGGCACCAGCCCTGATGCCAGCACGACATACAATCTGACCGTCGTTACCGGCGCAGGTGCCACCCCGAACCTCGTCATCACTGAGGTGGCTCCTTGGTCTAGCAGCAATAGCGGCGCAGCGCTCGCCGCCGACTGGTTCGAAGTGACCAACTACGGCATTGCCGCCGTGGACCTCACAGGCTGGACCGTGGATGACAATTCCAACTCCTACTCGGTCTCGCTGCCCGTCTTTGGTGCCAGCAGCATCGATCCGGGTGAGTCCGTCATCTTTATCGAGACCGGCATCGACTCCCAAGCGGAACTCGATCTCAAAGCAGCTGCGTTCAAGACGCTTTGGTTCGGCAACAATCCTCCCGCCAACCTTCACTTCTGCGGTTACTCTGGTTCCGGTGTCGGCCTCAGCACGGCGGGTGACGCAGTGAACCTCTTCGACATCGGCGGAAACTTGCAGGCGCACGTGGACTTTGGTGCTAACACGGGCACTGCTGGCAAATTCTACAGCTTCGACAACTCGACGGGTTTGAACAACGCCACCATCTCCAATCGAAGTGTTGTGGGAGTTAGCGGTGCCTTCGTTGCCGCCAATGACCCTAATGAAATCGGCTCTCCTGGCACCGTTGGCGCAGGAGCCACCCCGCTTGTGAGCATCGTCGCCATCGACGCCAGCGCGTCCGAAACCGGCCCCGATCCTGGCACTTTCCGCATCAGCCGAACCGGCAGCACAGCATCCACGCTCACCGCGATTTATACCATCGCCACTGGAGTAGGACAAGCCACCCCTCCGGATTATACGCCAACGCTCACCGGATCGGTGACGTTTGCCGTTGGTCAGGTATTTGTGGATATCACCATTACCCCGGTGGACGACCTGCTCGGCGAAGGCCCCGAGACATTGACCCTTAGCATCACGGATACCGGAAGCTACGATGTGGGCACCCCGGGCACGGCAACCATCACCATCTTGGACAACGATGTACTAAATATGGCAGCGACCTCCATCGCCCTGACCAACACGCTGGCGACGATTTCCGAAGCTGCCAACACGGCCTCCAACATCCGCGTCGCAGATATCACCGTCACCGATGATGGCCAAGGCACTAACACGCTTGGTGTAAGCGGCACCGACGCTGCGTTCTTCACCGTCGTCGGCAACTCGTTGTATCTCAAGTCCGGCACATCACTAAGCAATGCTAACAAGCCCAGCTACAGTGTGACGGTGACCGTCGATGACGTAACCGTCGGCACCACTCCAGATGCCAGCACCACCTTCACGCTGGCCGTCGCGGCCGCCGTGGTACCAGGCAGCATCATCATCTCCGAAGTCGCTCCGTGGTCCAGCACCGCAGGCAATAGCAACGGTATCGGAGCGGATTGGTTCGAAGTGACTAACATCGGCACCACGACCGCGAACATCACCGGTTGGAAGATGGATGATAACTCACACGCCATCGCCTCCGCAGTCCCGATGTTCGGAGTCACCAGCATCGCTCCTGGTGAGGCTGTGATCTTCATGGAAATCGCCACGACGAATCCTGCCGACCTCGCGACTAAGGCCGCAGCGTTCCGCAGCACTTGGTTTGGCAGCAATCCTCCCGCCAGTCTGCAAATCGGCGGTTACTCTGGCAGCGGCGTCGGCCTCAGCAGCGCCGCTGATGAAGTCGTTCTCTTCGACGCCAGCGGAGCCATCGTTACTGGGGTCGGCTTTGGTGTCTCGCCTGCAACGGCTCCTTTCGCCACCTTCGATAACAAGGCCGGTTTAGGTGGCAGGACACTGCCACTACCCATCATTGCGACCCCGAGTGTCATCGGTATGAACGGTGCCTTCGCTGCCGTGGGCGATGCCAGAGAAATTGGCTCACCGGGCTTTGTCAAACCCGCAGTCCTCACCGTAGCCGCCGGAGACGTCACCAGCACCAGCGCGGTTCTGTGGGCTCACAGTCTTAGTAATGGCCCCATCACTCTCGACTATTCCACCAGTGCCACTTTCGCCTTTGGCGTGACCAGCACGACGCTTGCGATCACAGATACGACCTTGCCAGTTAAGTCATCCATCACCGGTCTAACGGCTGGCACGCAGTATTACTACCGGGCTAAGAACTTGAACAACAACGCGAGCGGCACCTTCAGAACGTCGGCAGCAGCTGGCGCCCTCGGTGGTCTTCACTTCGGCATCGGCGGCGACCAGCGCGGTGATCTGGCACCCTATCCGTCGGTGAAAAATGCCGCTGGCAAAAACCTCGATTTCTTCTTGTTGTTCGGCGACAACATATACGCTGACGTATCTTCGCCTGACGTGCCTGCTGCACAGGCCCGCACGCTCGGAGATTTTCGGGCCAAGTTCAATGAAGTGTATGTCCCCCGCTACGGCCTCAACACCCTCGGCGATCTGCGGGCTTCCACGGGCGTCTTCGCGGTGATCGATGACCACGAAGTAACGAACAATTTCTCAGGTGGTGCCCTCCGCACCAGTGATGCACGCTTCAGTTCCGATACCGGCACCTATATCAATCAGACGGAGACCTTCGCCAACGGCGTTCAAGCATTTAGCGAGTATCATCCGCTCCTCGATCAGAGTTACGGGGCGACCGGCGATCCTATTACCGCCAACCACACCAAACTCTATCGCTACTCAACACAGGGCAAGACGGCAGCCACTTTTGTGCTCGACACGCGCTCATTCAGAAGTGCGCCGTTGACACCGGTTGCAGATATCACAAACCAGCTCGAGGTCGGCACCTTCCTTGCCACTTCGTTCACCCCGGGACGCACGCTGCTCGGGGCGCAGCAGAAGGCCGACTTCAAAGCCGACCTGCTCGCCGCGCAAGCAGCCGGTATCGTTTGGAAGTTTGTCTGTGTCCCGGAGCCGATCCAAAACTTCGGGCCGCTGGGTGCCGAAGACCGCTATGAAGGCTATGCCGCCGAGCGCAGTGAACTGTTGAAGTTCATCGACGATCAACACATCTCCAATGTTGTCTTTGTCACCGCTGATTTTCATGGCACAGTGATCAATCGCTTGTCCTATCAGCTTGCGCCGTTCGGTCCGCAGATTCAGACCAACTCCATCGAGGTGATCACGGGTCCTATCGCCTATGACAAACCGTTCGGGCCTACCATCGTTGATCTCGCCATAGCTGCAGGGCTCGCGGCACCCGGCACGGACGCTTACTATCAGTCGCTGAGCGCACCTGGCAAGGAAGCCTTGGTAATGAACAATATCATCAATCCAAGCCTTGCCTCCCTCGGTTACAATCAGATTGCCCTCGCCACGAACCCGCTGCCGATGTGCCATCTGATCGGTGGTCTCTACACAGCTAGCAACAGCTACGGCTGGACCGAGTTCACCATCGACGCTGTAACACAGGAACTGAATGTCAAAACCTGGGGCATCGCACCATACAACAAGGCCCAACTTGATGCCGATTCCGCGTCCGTCACAGCACGCACGCCGGCAGTCGTCAGCGAGTTCGCCCTTGTCCTGAAGCCCTATTTCAATCTGGTGGCCAGCGCCGGTCTGACCGCACAGAGCCACGGAGCGACAATGGATCTTGTGAGCGCTTCCGGTGCTTCCCCGGCGGGCGGCAGCTTCTCCGGCCCGGGCGTGACCGGTGGGGTGTTTGACCCTTCGGCGGTTGCGTCTGGCGTGCACAGCATCACCTACGCCTATTCGGATAGCTTCGGCAGTGTGCAAAGTTCGACGTTCACCATCACCGTGCTGCCGAGCCCGCTTGAGGCTTGGCGCCTGGCGAACTTCGGGACGTCTGCTGACACGGGCGACACAGCCAATACAGGTGACTTCGACCACGATGGTATAGTAAATTTGCTGGAATACGCGCTTGGCCTCAATCCCACTGTGGCTTCTGGAGCGGCCGCGCTGCCAACGGCGCTCAGGGGCGATGCGAATCCATTGCTCAGTGACCGCTTGGCCATAAGCTTCTCGCTGCCCAGCCCGAATCCAACGGACATCACCTATATCGTGCAGGCGTCCGACGATCTGGCGACATGGACGGACGTGGCATCGAAGACAGGTGCCGACGACTGGCAGTGGCTCGGTGGCGGAGCATCCCACGTTGTTACTTCCGGCAGCGGGCCGGTGACGGTCAAGATTGGGGACTTGGTTCCGGCAGACGCCGGGCACCCGCGCCGCGTGATGCGGCTCAAGGTTGTCATTCCCTGATGCGGGAACAAGTATCTCACGGGTTTAGGGTTCTCTTGGGAGGAGGGCCGCTGGTGAAAGCCGGCGGCCCCATTCTTGTTCATTGAGGTCGCACCAAATATCTTAGAAGTTCAAACCTGCAGTTTTCAAAAGATAAAGGTGAGGAGCCATATCTTCCCGAAGTTATATGGATGGAATCATGTGGCAAAGTTGTCACGATTTCTCAGTTCACAATTCGGCTGATTTGACCATATACCAGATGCATGTCAAAGTTCACAAACACAAGTCTCTCACGGTCGCAGGGATTGCTAGCCATGAATCTTATTCTAACAGGGAGCATGGCAATTCTCGCATGGCTGGCTCTCAGATCTCCTGAAGGATCGACAATTCATCTGGCAGGCTGGCGATCACCGCAACCTGAGGAGGTGGACGGCATGCTGCCTGTGCTAAGCACTCAGGCAACTGCGAATGTTGTCACATCTGACCCACGCTTTGCCCGGAAACAAGCGACCGTGTTACCGGAGTCACTCTCGCCAGAAGCCCGGCAGATGGCATTTACCATTCAAAATAGGTACCGCTGCGCCCATTGCTGCGACGGCGAAAGCAGCCCGCGTTGCCTGCCCGGGCTGGGCGGGGAAAGCAACCCGGATGCCGAGGGGCTGGTTATAGCTCTGGGCACCTTGCCGGACGACTGTTATGTGTCCACCGCATTGCCCAAGGTGGTTGATCCAAAAACTCCGTCGGAGTCGATGCATGTTCTGTACGATGATTTGCTGCGTCGCCCCAATCCGATCAAGCTTAGAATGCTGTTCATTATCGCGGAGATTGACGGGCATCCCCTCGCAGATCGAGCCCTGGCAGACCTCCGCACGACCCTCAATCTTGACCATCATCAGGACTGGCCGCGCTGGGAACAGGCAGTCATCCAACAATGTGCCCACGAGGAGCGCGGTATGCGCAGTGACAATTGCCGCATCCATTGATACCCAGTTTCAATCTCTCACAATTTAAATGCAATTCGAATCAACAACCGTCAACATCACTCAATGAAAATGATTAGAACATCTATAACATCGGGCATGGCTATTCTGGTCTCACTAGCAGTCGGCTTACCGGCTGTTCTCAAGGCAGCACCCTCAACCAATATCGTCATCAGCCAAGTCTATGGCGGCGGTGGTAACTCGGGTGCCACCTACAAAAACGATTTTATCGAACTTCATAATATCTCCTCCTCTCCGGTGAGCGTCGCCGGGTGGTCCGTCCAATATGCTTCCGCCACCGGTTCGACATGGGCTCTAACGAGCCTCACAGGCAGTATTCCAGCAGGCGGTTATTACCTCGTGCAAGAAGGTGCGGGTGCCGGCGGAACGACCTCCCTACCGGCGCCTGATGCCACGGGATCCCTCAATTTGAGCGGGACGGCTGGCAAAGTCGCCCTTTGCAACACTGCCACCGCACTCTCAGGAACCGCCTCCAGCGGCGGCTCAATCGTGGATTTCGTAGGCTTCGGCTTGACGGCTAGCAGCTATGAAGGCACCGGCCCGACACCCGCGCCGAGCAACGCCACCTCCGTGACCCGCAAAGACAGCGGATCGACGGACACAGACCAGAACGCTTCGGATTTCACTGCGGGAGCCGTAGTTCCTCACAACGCCTCAACACCCATCTACATGCCCGGACCGGTCGCATCCCAAGTTCGGGTCGAGACCCTAGCTGATGGTTCAGGGTCTGTGGTTGCCGCGCAATCCATCAGCGCTGGAAGTTCCGTCACTGTTTTCTCTAATAGCCGTTCATCAGGCAATTCCTTCATCGCCAATGCCGCTGCTACTTGGTCTCTCACAAGCCTAAGTGGTGGCGTTGTCGCTGCCGATCTCGTTCCCGCCGGTGACGGGAAAAGCGCAGTTTTCACTCCCCATGCTTCGGGTTCCGCAGTGATTCACGCATCGATTAGCGGGCTCAATTCAGTGGACTCAGGCGTTATTGCGGCCACAGCAGGCCCCATCAACCCTTCCGCGGTGGCTTCTGCTAGTGCCACTGAGATTCTTAACAGCCAGAATGTAACGCTGACCGTGTCCGTAACTCCGGGTGCCAATCCCAACAGCAGCGGCATTACCGTTACTGGCGACCTCAGCTCTATCGGTGGCTCCAGTACCCAATCATTCACCTCGGGAGTGGGCAACACGTTTACTTACGTTGCAACGGTCCCCGCAAATCTAGCTGGCGGATCCAAGTTGCTGAATTTCACGGTTTCCGATGAACAAGGCCGCTCGGCAGCCGCCTCGCTCACCCTCAATCTTCGTGGCGCTCTAACCATCTTTCACACCAACGACACCCATGCCCGCGTCACACCGCACAAGTGGATTGTGCCGCAGCACACGTTCAGCACGGCTACCCAGTTTGAAGATGTTGGCGGCATCTCGTACATGGGCAGCAAGGTGCTCTCACTAACGGCAGTTACGCCGGACGCATTGGTGCTCGACGGCGGCGACATCTCCGAAGGCAACCCTATCGGCGACTGGAATGGTCCGGGTTTTATGCCGGGATCCTTCGGCAATGGAACCATCGTGGATTACTACAAGATGCTGGATGCAAAACTCAAGCTCATTTCAGGTCGTGGCGGTCGAGGACTGGACGCAATGGTCGTCGGCAATCATGATATCCGTGACATTTCGTATATGAACAACATGAAGGCCGCCTCTGCCCAGTTCCCGGTCATTTCCATGAACATCTGCAACAAGGGAACTCACACACCCTATTACAGCGCATCTACCATCCTCAACATCAACGGCAATAAAATCGGCGTCGTCGGCTACACCACTGAGTCAGCCGACTCACCCGAGACCGATGTGAATAACCTGATTGATGTTGTGAAATGCGATTGGTCCAGCTCGGACAGCACGAAGATTCATTTCGCGGATGTTGTGAATGACCTGCGCAACAACCAGGGCTGCAACATGGTCATCCTGCTCACCCACATGGGCCATAGCGGCCTTTGCACAGTTACTGGTGCCAACCCGACACCCATTCTTGTGGACAATGCCGTGGCCAAGCTGCCGGAAGTGGTCGTCAGCGGCCACTGGCACACCTATTGCGATACAGTCTGGCAGCCTACATCTCTCAACTACAAGACAATCTTTACTGAAGCCGGCAGCTTCCAGCACTACGTCGGCGAACTCAAGATCAATGGCCTCGGAAGACTCGTCAGTTCGAACTACTATCCGCTGCGCAATAGCGACATCACGCCTGATTCTGATATTGCGAGTTACCTTCAAACACGCAAGGACCAGTATGCCGCCACGAATCCACCTTACGGAGTGGACCAGGTTGTTGGCTACACATCTGACAACCTATTGTTGGACAACTACATGAAATGGTGGTCTGCAGATGAATACCCGTGGAGTGGCAACAACACGGCTGGCAACTGGATTTGCGACGCCGTGCAACGGAAAGCGACATCGTTGTTCGGCCGTTGCGACCTCTCGCTCGAAGCCGGCGGCGGCGTCCGATCCGACATTATCGCTGGTCCGGTGAAATACACCCATATCTATGAAACCTTCCCATGGGCGGACGACACCATCTACGTCGTGAACATGACCGGCCAGCAAATTTGGAATTTTTTCAAGGATCATAATTGTGACGCCGCCATGTCCGCTGGCTGGCTTGTGACGGCCTACGACGGCGTGCCAACAGCAATTTCTATCAACGGCAGCCCGATCGATCTCGGCCACACTTACAAGGTGGCGATCAACAACTACATGTATTTGCATGACGCGTCGAATTTCGCGACCATTGACCCGGCTCCGCAGACATCGACTTATCTCGCCCGCACAGCTCTTATGGATTACACGGCGACTTTCGACCAAGCCAACCCCTATCAGGCAGGCCCGTCGCGCTACTCTCTCAACACTGAGTTTTCCGGTGGCTATCGTGTGGTGGTGACAATGATGAATGACAATGACTCACGCGAGGCATTCAAGGACGGATTCATCCGTTTTCTCAGCGCCACACCCGAGACACTGGCCCACCGCGGCACGCAGCAGGTGCCTACGGATCTTGTCAACGCGGATGGTTCCATCAATCGCGCCAACCGCCTATCCGAGAATGAATGGTATCGCAGCTATCTGGGGTTCCGCAGCGGGGCTCTTAAACCAGGTGACATCGTCGAAGTCTGGGGCAAAGGGGCGTTCTATGGGGGCAACCCTGAGTTCGTCGATCAGGAAGGCGTCCAGTCGGATGGCGTGGAATTCAAAATCGTCGGTCACGATCCGAGTCTGGCTCAGCCGACGTACTTCAGCGCAATCAGCGGATTTTGGAATCAGACATACAAAAACCACTATGTGAAGTTTGTGGCAAGAAAGAGCGGCACAAGTTCCGTGACGGACAAGAGCGGTACGACCATCACCATCCAAGACGCCACCGGCTATGCCACCAAGACCCTCCCCGGCAACACCGGCGACTATCTCGTTATCACTGGCGTTCCCACCAGCGAGAGCTATGGCTTGCGCTTCCGCGCTGATAACGTAACGCCTGCCTCCACGCCGAATTTCCCGCCAGACTCGCAGGTCAACTCAGTGGCACCCAACCAAACAAGCAGCCCACTGGCACTCACCGCTACCGCCAACGCCGCCCCGGGATCGAATCAAACATTTTACTCGTTGGAGCCAGTGGCCGATGTACAGGTGGAAAGCGGTGTCCCCGGAAGCAACTTCAACACCACGAACCTATACATTCAAAGCGCCGCTGCAGGATCATTCCAAAATGAGCGTGCATGGTTGCGCTTTGACCTCTCCAGCCTGCCGGCCGGGTCCACGATTACCAGCGCCACACTGAACATGTCCTGTTGGAAGGCCACTGGCGCGTCACTTGATGCCGAAGTGCGCGGTGGAAATGACGACACATGGGGCGAAACAGCCATCACTTGGAACAATCAGCCGACATTTGGCAGCGTGCTGGACACACAGACGCTCGTCTCCGGCGTGACTAACCTCTATTACAGTTGGGATGCCACCGCCTTTGCCCAGAGCAAACTCGCCGGCAACAAGTTGGTATCGCTGTTAGTAAAACCGGTTACCGAGAATTCCACCGACGCAACATCACCAAGTTATGGGTTCGACTCAAAGGAATACGCCTCCAATCATCCATATTTGCAGGTCACCACGCCGTTCGCGGGCACGCCGGTTACTGTGACACAGGTCCGGTTCTTTTATCGATACTCGGCAGACAATGCGACGTGGACGGCTTGGAGTCCGTTCCAGACGGTGAGTGGGTCACCGTGGAACGCGACCTTCAGTTATCCTAACGGCGACGGACATTATGAGTTCTACAGTGTGGCCACTGACAGCAATGGCACGGTTGAACCCGCGCCTCCTTATGCAGACACCGCCGTAACCTATACGTCAGGGACCGCGGTGATCGCAGTGGAACAAAACGGTTCCCTAAGCAATGGTGCCAGCGTGAACTTCGGCAATACGGAAGTGAACACGTCGAATCCCCTCACATTCACCATCCGCAACTCCGGCAATCAAACGCTAACAGGCCTAAGCGTCACCATCGACCCGTCGGGTCCCAATGCCGCTGATTTCGCCATCTCCACGGCACCCGCCACCTCGGTGAGCGCCGCCGCCACTAGCGATATGGTGGTCACTTTCACCCCTCAAGCGATTGGCCCGCGCGGTGCTGCGATTCATATCGCGAGCAGCGACTCAGCAAACAATCCATTCAATATACTTTTGAATGGCAACTGTCTGAGCCATCTTGAAGCATGGAGAATGGCTCATTATGGCAGCGCTAACAACACTGGTGACGGCGCTGACCTCGCTACGCCAGCTAACGACGGCATCCCGAATCTAATCAAGTTCGCCACTGCCATATCGCTTGGCACCCCAGGCACACCGGGCACGCAGCCGGTGAGCATTGGCAATGATGGTGGTGGTGGTGGCTTTACCTTCAGCTATGCACGCGCCAAGAACGCCGTGGCGGACGGCATTGAATTTGCCCTTGAATGGAGTGACTCACTGGCTGAAGGAACATGGAGTTCTAGCGGGGTGGTGGTTCAGGCGACGGTGGATCAAGGCATCTCAGAACGGATCACGGCTAGCATTCCGATGGGTTCGGGTGACCGCCGGTTTGTTCGCTTGCGTGTGACCAGGCCATGAATTTCGGGATCCACGGCTATCGAACTTTTTTGATTGAGAAAGGCGCGGGGGGAAATGAGAATGATGGGGTGAGCACGCAGCCCCACAATGTGTTGCCCCGGCCAGCCATGGCGGGGGAATTGGTACCGGCGGATTATTTCCGGCGGCTGGAGCGCATGGAATTGTGCCATGACGGGCGGCCGCTAGAGGTCGATTTGGGCTGTGGCGATGGCGCGTTTTTGTTGGAAATGGCACGACAATTTCCAGAGAGGGATTTTCTGGGTGTGGAGCGCTTGTTGGGCAGGGTGCGCAAGGTATGTAAAAAACTTACGCGCCAACACCTGTCGAACGGTCGGGTTCTGCGCTTGGAGAGCCGCTACACGGTTGAGTGGTTGCTGCCTGAGGCGAGCTTGGCGCGTTTGCACCTGCTCTGCCCGGACCCGTGGCCGAAGGTGCGGCACCACCGGCGGCGGCTGGTGCAGGTGGAATTTGTGGAGGCGCTGCGGCGGGCGTTGGTGCCAGGCGGGGAATTCTTATTCATGACCGATCATGAGGAATACTTCGGGTGGGTAGGCGACAAGGTAGCGGAGTGCGGCGGATTCGAGTTGCTGGAGTGGCCGGAAGATGCGTTTTTCTATCCGAAGACGGATTTCCAGCGGCAGTGGGAAGCTGAGGGCAAGACGATGTGGCGGCTGCGCTACCGCAAGCCGCTGGCTTAGCGGTGCTTGAGGCGCAGCGATGAATGGTCGATAAACCCATCCAGCAGCAGATCGCCTGCGGCATCGACCGTGAGGGTGACCGCGCCGGATGCTTCCTGATCGAAGACATGGATGCCACTGGCCCTCCAGAAGGCTGCTTGCTGGGGCGGCAAGCGTTCCTCTATGGGAAACTCGGCGTTGGAGGCGATGATGGCCGCAGGATGGACATTTTCCAAAAATGCGTCGCTCAATGACAAGTCGCTTTGATGGCGGCCTGCGATGATCACGTCAGCTGAGAGGTCGCCGCCCTGGGCTAACATCTTTGTTTCGGTGCCCATGCCGGCGTCGCTTGTGAAGAGGATTTTCCAGCCATGCCAGTGGAGCCGATAGATGGCGACGCGTTCGTCGGCACGAGTGACGGTGCTTGCGGGATCCGGGGCGTAGAGGATTTCGAGGGTGGCACCGTCAGGCAGGGGCAGCGCCGCAGTGGCCGCCGCTTGCAGGGTGTGGATGCCGTCCTTCGGCGCGTCATTCAGCCATGCCTGATAGGCCGGGCTGCGGGCGCGGCCCACCGGTAACAATACCTGCCGGATGGGAAAAGCCGCCCAGACCTGAGCGCCGCCGCCGAGGTGTCGGCCGTCGGGATGACTCAACACCACCGAATCCGGGGCCACCCCGAGCTGCCGCAACGAAGGCAGCAACCGCCGCTTGAAGCCGAAGGGGTCGCCACAATCTAGCAAAACTGCGCCGCTATCGGAGGTGGCGAAGCAAGCGGCCGCAGCCCCGCGGTCGAGGGCATAAACCAGCAGGAAGGGTTGCTTGGAGTGGCGGACATTGAAATGGCCGCCGGGAATGGCGGCCATGATGGCGGCGCTGGAGGCACAGGCATTGGCGACGACGGCATTGGCGCGGTTGACCAAGCAGGCGGCCTTTGGCGAGATCGGGTACAAGGCTGCCGCCAGCATGGCCACCGCCAGCAGCACGAACACCAATGGCATCAGCACCAAATTTGCCAGCAAGGCGATGGGAGTGACCAGGCCGAAGTGATAGATCGTCAACGGGGTGGAGCCGACCAGGGCGGCGAGGGAGACGGTGAGGGATTGGGCCAGATAGCGGCGACTCTTAAGCCAAAGGTTTTGGAAGCGGGTCAGCAGCGTGGTGGGCTGATAGAGTGGTGATTGGGCCAACCACGCGAAAGCACGCGACGCCCAGTCGGTGCCCAGAGCGATGGCGACCACGACGCCGTAGGACAATTGGACGCCGGGCTGGAACAACAAATTGCCATCCCACATGAGCATGATGAACAAGACCAAGCCGAGGGAGTTGAGTAAATCGGGACGTCGTCTGAAGACAAAAGCCCCCAAAAACACCGAGGCCATCCAGGCCGATCGCAGCGCTGGCGGACTGTTGCCCGAGATCCACGTGTAGCCGAAGATAGCCGGCAACAACGCCAGAATTGCCCAGCGGCGCGGCACGCCAGCCACCCGCAGCAACACCCAAAGGATACTTGCGACCATCGCCACGTGGGTGCCACTAACCGAAAAGATATGCAGGGTGCCACTATTGCGAAAGTCAGCGATCAACTCGTCGGCATCCGGCTGCACGTCTCCTATGACCACTGCGCGGATGACGATTGCCGCCTGGCTATCCTCCGCCAAACCGGCGGTCACCGCGTTGCGGAAACCCAGTCGCACCTGAGCGCCCCAAGCCGCTAGCTGGCTTGTTTCCACCTGCCCATTGCTCCAAGACGAGCGAAACACTGCGGCCACTCCCAGGCGGCGCAACCAGGCCCCTTGATCGAACTCCCCCGGATTGCGCGGAATCGGCAGCGGCCGGAAATTTCCCCTAGCTCGCACCAGTGATCCGGCCACCGGGCTTTCGCCGCGGCCTTCCCACCAAACCTGGGTGCCGTCATAGCGACCGCCGCGCAGCCGCACCGGAGCCACCCACGAGCCGCGCTCGCCCTTGCCATCCTTGAGGGCACGCCCCTCCACCCAGCCTCCCACTGGCTCTAACAATCCCGCCGCAGCTGCACCCCGCCGGTGGTTGCGCCAGCTGAAAATCCCCAGCGCCAAGAGGCCACAAAGCGCCCATGCCAAGCCGCGGCGCCAATTGCCGAACCAGGCACCGAGCCCCCCGAGCCCTCCTGCCGCGAGGCAGCCGGCGATGAGCGAACGGTCGGCCAGTGCGATGCAGCCGGCTATGACGAGCGCGGCGGCCAACATGGGATGCCTGGCAAAAAACGCGGTAAGTGCCGCACGTATGGATTAGACCAGCCCCCACCCGTGAAGTTTGTGGCGGGCGTTGGCCGAGTGTCGGGTTTCCGGAAACTCGGCGATCACTTGGTGCATGATTGCCGCTGCGGTGACCCGGTCGTGGTGGTCTTCATCGTAGAGTTCAGCCAGCCGGAACAGGAAGTAGGACGCATCGTTGATCTGCCACTCCTGCCCTTCCAAGGCCTGGCGCAGCGTCTGAATCGCCGCTCCAGCATCTTCCAGATGGCTGCGCTGAATACGGGCGATTTCCACCCATGGCAGGCGGTTTAGCGGTTCAACGGCGGCGGCCACCCGGAACGCCTCGATCGCCTTTTCATATTCCCCTTGCGCCACTAACGAGCGGGCGTCGTGCATGACGTCCTTCTCAAGCATTTCCCCGCTGTCGTACACCAAATGGGCGACGCGGTGGGCCAGCATCGGCAGTACCAGCGTCACAAACATGATGCCCACCAAACCGGCCCCCAAAAACGTCAGCAATATTCCGCCGAAAATCGAGCCGCTTTTCTTGCCATCGAGTTTGTCCTCCAATCTGGCGATTTCTCGTTCGTTGTCCTCGTCGCGTTCCGGGAGATTCCGGAGATGGGTGATCTTATCGGTGATGCGGGACTGCTCAACACGCGAGAACGTGTAGTATGCAAAGCCACTAGCAGCGAGGGCTATGAGAATAATGTAGGGAAGCCATTTCATCTGGGAAGGGGAGTTTGCAACAAGTTAGACAGATCGCAAAAGTAAAATCGCCGAAATTACAAACGCCTTGCGTTACGGCCCTCATCAATGAGTTTCCAAAAGTGTTTGGATTGGGCCAGCGCCTCGTCTTCGGCCAGTGGCATCTTCGAGCGAAACAGAAAATCAGAAAACGTCCCTTTGTGGAGCAATCGGTGGACCACCACCGCAGCGTCTTTGACCTCGAAATAGAACCGGTAATCCTTGGCCCGGAACCGGTAAAGCACTTTGCCATCGCGGGTGATTTTGCCAAAGCGTTCGCCGTCGAGGTTATCCAGATCGGTCTCGGACACTTGGAACGAATCGAGCAGATCGAGCTGCTCGAGGATATCCAGGCGGGAGATTTCCGCAGCACTGATTTCATTGAAAACGATCTGTAACACCCCGCTACCCTACGAATTCCACGCGTCCCTGCAATGCGTAAAGCGAAAATTTCCCGCCAGCCGCCCTCATTCCATGCCCGTGGCGCACTTTCCATTTGGAATCGCCCGGGTTTTCCTGTTCCTTGTCGTCACCCCATGCGCTGTTTTTATTCGCAGGAATTGGAGCTCGAACTGCCCCCGGGACATCCGTTTCCGATGGACAAGTTCCGCGTGTCCAAGGATATGCTGCTGGATGGCGGCATCCTCCGGCCCGAGGAAATTATCGATGTGCGCCCAGTCGCCCAACACCATCTGCGGCGCGTCCACGACTCCAGCTATATCGAAAAAATCGCCGCTGGCGCGCTCGACCGCAAAGAGCAGATTGTGCTGGGCCTGCCTGCCTCGCCGCGCTTGTTTACCCGCAGCGCGGCCGAGGTGGAGGCGACCCGTTTGGCCTGTCGGGCGGCGCTTGCCGAAGGCGTAGGCGTGTGTCTTGCGGGCGGCACGCATCAGGCGTTTCGCGAGCACGGCGAGGGCTACAGTGTCTTCAATGACGTCGCGGTGGCCATCCGGGATTTGCAGGACCAGCAGCCAGCCATCAAAATCATGGTGGTGGATACTGCTGCCGACCAAGGCGAGGGCACCAATACGCTGCTGGCCGGCGACCCGCGGGTGTTCACCTATTCGATCCATGTACCGGGCTACTCGATGAGTTCTCTGGCGCGCCTGTCCCATGGCTCGCTCGACGTGGAAACGAGCCGTTACGTCGAGGGCGAGATGTATTTGAAGCAACTGTTTTCAACCTTGGCAGGAGCGCTGGATGCCTTTGCTCCGGACTTGGTAATTTGGATTTCCGGGGTGGACAACCACCGAAACGACCGGGTGGGGCAGATGTATTTGGCGCTCAAGGACATTCAGCGGCGCGACGAGGTCCTCCTCGGGGCCTTCATCAAAAACCGCATTCCGGTGGCCGTGCTTTACGGCGGCGGCTACAACCGCCAACCCGAGTTTACTGCCAAGCTTCACCGCAATACCATTGCCACTGCGAAGAAACTCGCCGCCGCCTACCGCGGATTGTGAGGCGAACTCCTCCGCTGACCTGCTCAACCTCAGACTTCATGACCCCGGCTTTGAATTGACGGGGAAGTGGCCCGAAATTCTGGAAAAATGTGCCAAATCATTTTCCACTGAGATCAGGAACTGTGAACCTGAAAAATTCTCAGGCTCCGAGATGATTTTTGGGTAAATATTCGGTGCCCCTCTGGGTCAGGGCTCAGGGGGCGAGGATGGCGCGGAAGTTCTTTTGGAGAGGGTAAACCAGGACGCTCTTGAGGGGGAGGACTCGCCGGTGGTTCTTTTCGAGTTTTCCGCGGCCCTGGGT
>CAIKHZ010000223.1 GCA_903827375.1 Akkermansiaceae bacterium | reverse complement strand
AGCCGGTCAGGGCTTGGGTGTTGGCACAGGGTGCGCAGCAGTTCGAGGTGGACGGTGGGGGATGCGGTGGATTGGATGACCTCGCGGAGCCGCGTTTCGGCGAGTTCATTTTCGCCGAGTTGGAGGAGCAGGGGGGTGAGCGCGGCGCGGAATTCCGCATCGTCGCGCAGGGCTACCGGCAGACTGGCAAAAGCGCTGAGGGCAAGGCTTTGGGGTGCTTGGGCCACCATCATCTGCAAGGCTTCCAGTCGGTCCTCGCGGCTGGCATGCGGAGAACTGAGCAGACCCCCGGCAGCCAAATAGGTGCGGGCGTCTCCCAGCGTGGCCAGCGCCCTCGCCCACAGCCGGTAGGCGACGATGTCACCCGGCCGCGCCAGCAGGACCCTGTGAGCCTGGTCGCGAACGATGGCCCATTTATTGCTGGCCGCCGCTTGTTGCGCTGCAGCCAGACAGCCATCCGTCCCGTCGTTGCGCCAAGCCCGGTAGGCGGGCTTGGCCGAAATCCCTACCACGACGATGCTAGCGAGCAAGATAATCAGCCACGTGGGGATCCACCAAGTTCCGATGAGCAGCCCTCCACGCAAGTGCGGATCGTCGCTGAAATACCCTGTTTCGTCGCTGGGGTCGCTCATGTGCCTATTGGGGTGTTGTTGCTGCGGCTGCGCAGAAGCCGGGCGGAGCCTAGCAAGCCGACGAAAGATCGCGCGCTGGCCGGTTCTGGCACGGCACTCAGCTGCGTATGGAGGGAGTTGCGTAACATGGTTTGGATCTTGAAAATGAGGCTGGCTGAAGGAATTTGTGTCTAAGGCGATGGATGATGATTGAGGCGGCTGTGAAATCATCAGATAGGCATCCCACCCCGCCACCCCGCCGCGTGCAAGGGCAACAACATGAGTATTATACTCACTGCGCAACGATTTGACTAGGTATTTAATTGTCTTTTTTTCCGAAAGCGAGGATTTGGCAGCTTTGAACTACACGAGTTTTGAGCATTCCGCCTCAGCGCTTGAATCAAGGCAGAGCCCCCGCCCAACACCTGCCGCATTCTCAGCAACGTCCGCGCCTGTCTAAAGGCGTCGATGTGCCCGCCCTTGATGCCGTGTTCTTCCTCACCCCACGGAATTCCCAGGTGGATGTCGTCCTGTCCATCGGCCGCGTGATTCGGCGCACCCCCGATGGCAAAAAAGCAACTCGGTTACAGACCGCTATCCGCACATCCGAGGGAAGATGCCCTAGCTGGCTTCGGGGTCTATTCGTCCGAGTGAGCGACAGCGTGGAGGCATGGAATAATCCGTTTAACGGCCTCACCATGTCATCAGCAAGAATCGGTTCATAGGCATCTGTGGAAAGGTATCTTTGCACAATCAAGGGACGATCGGCTTCGCTGGAACAGATTTTATGGAAAGTAGCGCTGAAAGGCGGGTGATGGGCAACTGCGGGAATGTCAACAGGTTTGCGGCATCGGGCTTCAATGTTCCAGCAAGCGATACATTGTCCGACTTATAGGTCCATGCGTACTCACTATTGGCTACAACTTTGAATTGCTGCAACCGCCGGGGCGTGACATTGGCAACAACCTGCGGTGGAATAAAGGCCTGAGCGGAAAGTTCAGAACTGTCAACCAGCCGGAGTTGGATGCCGAACTCACCGGGTGTATCCTTGATGTTTTTCCAGCGGGTAAAGGCGTTGATCTGGCCGCAGGTCTCCGGTGCAACTTTCCACCGCTTGTCTGTTGAAGCATCGGTGAAAACGGGATATGCCTCATTCTTGCGGATGCTCAGCCATGGATACTCCAGAGTCGCCCTCCACGATTCCGAATAGTTCATAGGATCGGTAACCGCCTGAAACCCCTCATGCCCATGGGGCCCCCAGCCCAAAACCAAGGCATGGCGGCCATCGTGGGCCGCCTGAAACAGGCGAGGCTGGTCGCCGGACCAACCATCATCGCTGGAGGAAAAATCAACAATCGGTGGGGCATCGGGCAATCCTGCACCGGATACCTTGCGCAGATATATCGCTTTTTCGTCAGACGTTGCCGTGGGTGGAACCGGATCAGGAAGCTGCATCCGAAGCATGCCGAATCCGGACCCTGCGGGCACATGCACATTGATAGCGGCAAAGATATCGCCATGATGCATGCCGATTCCAAGAGAACCGCAGCCTCCCATTGAAATGCCGCACAAGTAAATTCGGTTCCGGTCAACATTGTACTTTTGAACAACCCATTCGATGGTAGCGAGCACACGCTGTTCAACCGGCGTCTCTAACGCTTTTCCAGCCGCGCCATTTTTTTCGGCTTGTCGCCACCCCCACCAGCCACCCGCGCCATCTGTGGACGCACAATTGGGTTCCAACAACATAAATTCCGGGCCCGCTGTCGAAAGGAAACCCTGCCCTCTGGCGACATCAGCGCCAGATTCCGCATGCCCTCCCGCACTATGCAGATAAACGATGAGCGGACGCAATGGGGCCGTGTTCGTCTTTGAAAGCGTCACAAAGAAATACTGGCTAGTGACCCCATCACCTTCACTTCCCGATGGCACTGGATGAGCGAATCGAATGATCTTCCGACCGTCCGCCGTCAAGGATTCGTTTGTTGAATCAGGCGTCAAAGCAATTTCGTTCGCGTTGGCGATGCTCAGAGCGGCGGCACAGAGAGTGGTGTGGACGAGTGATTTCATGTAAGGTTTCATTGAGTTATAGGGATTGGGATTTGTGAATTTCGTGTTTCTTGTTGTGATAAGACATATTGGGGCAAGTGCTTTTCTCAATTGCCTGCAGTTTGTATTCATCAGTCCTCCGTGCGGAATGGAGATGCTGGCAAACCGTCCTTGTTGTATAGGTTGCAGCCCTCGGGATTCCTACTATATGCGTAGTGAACGGCAACCGGATTTGCAACTGACGAACTTGAAATCACGACGGTTTCGCCGTCGATGAGCGCCTCGGCCCAGAACCATTTCAATCCTTTCGGCGCAGCCGGATCGGACGAGGCGAGGGCGAATTGCTTGAGCTTGCCGCCGGGAACTTCCTGGACCGGAGCCTGGTCTTTCTTGCTGCCGACCATCAACCCCTTGCCCACATGGTCAAGCGTGATGCGGATCTTGTTGCCCTCCACTTTCATGCCCTTGTAAAGCGGGCCGCTGTAGGCCATGTCCTTCCGCCCGTAATTCGTGGCCAATGCCCACAAGGCCAGACGAGTTCCCGTATCAAGCTTGTTAGGTGGATGAATGTTGCCAGGTTCACCGATGTCAATAATCACTGCCAGGCCCGTGTTTTTGATACTACCAAGGCACTTGAGCTGAGCCATACGAACTCCCGCCCAACCGTCATCGCCTTCCGGATTCGGGTTAGAATTCATATAGCTCGCAAGCTGCACAATGCAAACCGGAAAGTCACCTTGATTCCAGACTTTGCGCCAGCCGTTGATGAGGGCCTTCAACTTCTCCAGATACAGGGCATCGCTGTCGTCACCGTTGGATTCACCTTGGTACCAGAGCATGCTCCTGATGGCAAAGGGGATAAGGCGCTCGGTGTAGCCGTAGAGGCCGCCGTAATTGGGATTGTTGTTATCCGGCGGCTTCGGCTGAGCCGGAAAATCCTTGCCTGTGGCAGTGGCTTCCCGCGCCGCGGCGAGCCATGTGTCCACGTCGGCGAGCTGACTGGCAATGGCTTTACGGTATGTTGCCATCCGCTTAAGCTCAAGGTTCCTCAATGTCGGCGCGCCCTTGAAGCCTTCTGATTCTATCCACTGCTCAATCGGGCTCCCGCTCACAGCATTGTTCAACAGACCGATTGGGATGCCAGTCTCCTGAACGAGTTTGCGTGCGAAGTAGAAGCCCACGCCGGAAAATTCGCCGATGGTTGCCGGAGAACAAACGGCCCAGCCATCGCCGCAGCGGGAATGGCGGATGACGGGAAAATTCGCCTTTGCCATATCTTCAGCCGCCCTGAGTTCATTCATCGTGAATGCCATATTGGACTGCCCGGAACATAGGTAAACGTCACCCACAACGACATCGGCAATCTTCACCGGTTGGTTGCCAGTTGCCGATGAAATGAGCAATTCCGCAGGTGCCGACGAAGCCTTCAGGGTGTCTAACCTAATAATCCACTTGCCATCCTTGTCCGCTTCGGCCGTCTTCTCCTGTGGCCCGAACTTGACGGTGACCCTCGTGCCCGACTTGGCCGTCCCCCATACCGGCACCGGCATCTCGCGCTGGAGCACCATGTGGTCGCTGAAGAGCTTGCTCACCACCGGATTGTCCTGTGCCGAACACACGGCGGTCAGCGCCGCCATGAACAACGCGGCCATCCCGCACAAATTTGTGATTTTCATATTTTTTTGAATTTTCGCTTGGCAGGACATGTTTCGTCTTCGCCAGATACTTGCTTTAATCCGGAATAATTTCAACTTGGTGGGCTTGCATCACCAACACTTTCCGAATGGCCTCAAACTTCTTGTTCATCTCTTGCATGCGCTCCTTGAAGACCGCCTCGCGTT
>CAIKHZ010000222.1 GCA_903827375.1 Akkermansiaceae bacterium | reverse complement strand
GTGCCAAACCATTTTCCGCCGAGGTCAGGAAGTGTGAGAGTCCATGAATTGGAGGCGAATCCTCTAATCACAAAAGATGTTGACGGTTGGTTTGGGGTTTGTGGATGGCTGTGTTGGATCAGTCGGACTGGCAGGCGGAGCAGGATTCGTCTCGGACGTTGGGCAACCAGAAGGCGGCGATGATAGCGGGAATGAACAGGAGTCCGTCGCACAACAGAGCCAACCGGAAGTCGCCGACCACCGCCAGCAGTCCGAAGACGATGGTGCCAACGGCGGCAGCGATGCGGCCGATGTTGTAGCAAAAGCCGGCACCGGTGGTGCGGAGCAGAACCGGAAAAAGGGGCGGCAGATACATGGTGAACAAGGCGAAGACGCCTGAGAAGAATCCGATCCAGGGCACCCACAGCAGTAGCTCCTGATAGCCGCGCGGCACGCCGTAAGCACCGATGAAGCAGCCGAGGAAGCCCCCGAAAAAGATGAGGATGGCATTCCGGTAGCCGATGCGCCGGGCCAGCCAAGCGGCGCAGAAGTTGCCGATGATCGACACGCCAACGACTAGGAAAAACACCCCGGCAACGAGCCGCTCGCGATCCGCCACAGGCCACCCGCGCAATTCTGACAGGTTTCGGAAATGCTGTGGGTTCCAGAAAATGAAAGCCCACCAGCCGGTCAGTGAGCAGGCGCACACGACAATAGTCACCAGCGTGGTGCGGCGGACTTCGCAGCGGAACAGGTCGCGGATGCCCGGCATATTGCTGCCGGCGGCAGTGCGCGCGTTTTGCCATTCCTCGGTTTCTGGCACTTTGCGGCGAATCCAATAGACCATGAGAGCGGGTAGCACGCCGACCAGAAATACGTAACGTTCTGGAAATGCGGCCATTGCCGCGCGAGTGGCACAGGCGATGAGAATTCCGAGGTTGACGCCCATTTGCAGCACCGCAGCAATCCATGCACGCCAGCACTTTGGCCAGGTTTCTGCCAGCAGGGAAGAACCGATCGCCCATTCGCCGCCGATGCCCAAAGCCGCCACAAAACGGAAAATGAGCAGGTGCCACCATTGGGTCGCCAAGCAGGCCATGCCGGTAAACGTCGCGTAGGTGAGGATCGTCAGTGCGAGGCAGCGCGAGCGACCAAGCAAATCACCGAGACGGCCGAAAAATCCGCCACCCAGAGCCCAGCCAACCATGAATGCCGCTTGAATCCACGAACTTTTCTCCTTCACCGCCGGGTCGGCCAGATCCACTACATGCAACAAATGCGCCACAAATGGAGCTGCCACCAGCGTGTACAAATGCATGTCTAAGCCGTCAAAAAACCAGCCTAGCCAAGCGGCAATGCCGGAGCGCCATTGGTGCGGGGTGATTCCGCGAAGCGTCGGGCGGGTGGGGGAGGTTGCCATGTTGCTGGCGGATTCTAGCCACTTATCGCGCCCTGTGCAAAGCCAATCCATGCATGAGCGGCCCTAGGGCGGCCCATGCATGGTGTGCGGTAGCAACGCTGCCGCTGTGGCTCAACTGCATGAGTGGCAACTCACACGAGATCCTTGGGCCGCCAGCCTTCGCGGGCTTCCGGATTGATCAGCTTGGCAGCTTCCGGATTGCCGATGATTTCCAACTTTTCAGCATTCCATTTGACCGTCTTGCCGGTGCGGATCGCGAGCGTGCCGAGCAAGATGGCCTCGGTGAGCGGGGCTGAGTAGCTAAAGTCCGAACAGGATTTTTTGCCATTCCTGATGGCTTCCACCCAGTCGCGGTGGATGCCCTGAGTGCGCGGAATGGTCTTGGGTACCTGCTTGTCGCCACTCGCCCGATAGGCTTCCCATTTTGCCTTCGGGTAGAGCACCGGGCTGTCCGGGCGCATGCCGCCGTGGAAGATGCCGCCGTTTTCGCCGACCATGATCATGCCGCCTTCGCCACCAGGTGCGGCACCATCATAACCCGCCGGGGCTGCTGGCAGACTGGGGCCTTCGTACCATTTCACTTTGACCGGTGGCTTGTTGCCGCGGGCGGGGAAGTTGAAGGTGACGACTGATCCGTTAGGTGTGTGGATTGGATTGACGTCGCCGTGCATTTCCACTTCCACGCTTTCGGGTGCGCCGAGGTCCATCGCCCAATACGGGGTATCGATTGTGTGGCAGCCGATGTCGCCGAGGCCGCCGCAGCCGAATTCCCACCATGGGCGCCAAGTCGTTGGAGAAAATGCCGGGCTGAAGCCCACTTTCTGGGTGGAGGGCCCAAGCCACAGGTTCCAGTCCATGCCCTTTGGCGGGGCTTCGGCCTTGGGATAGGCGGTCATCACGTTGCCATTGAAGCCCCAGCCGGACTTTGGACGATCGGTCCAGACGATGACTTCCTTGACGTTGCCGATCAAGCCTGCCTGATACCATTCCTTGATGAGCAGGGCACCTTCGGAGGCGTGGCCTTGGTTGCCCATTTGGGTGACGAGGTCCTTTTTAGCGGCGAGTTCGCGGAGAGTGCGTGCCTGCCAGAGTGTGTGGACCAAGGGTTTTTCGACGAACACGTGCTTGCCCATGCTCATCGCCATGTAAGCGACGGCGAAGTGGGTGTGATCGGGGGTGCCGACGCCCACGCCGTCGATTTTGTCGCCCATTTCGG
The DNA here is from genome assembly GCA_903827375.1 of Akkermansiaceae bacterium. GTDB lineage: Bacteria > Verrucomicrobiota > Verrucomicrobiia > Verrucomicrobiales > Akkermansiaceae > Luteolibacter. Next base: position 14,124 of record CAIKHZ010000222.1, on the reverse strand, counting down.
CGAGCATCTTGCGGAAATCCGTATAAAGTTTTGCGCCGGGGAAATTCTGTTTCCCGCGGTCCAGGATATTTTGGTCGCAATCGCAGAGGGCGACGATGTTGTTGCCGCCGGCGCAGGCACCCAAGTCACCTCCGCCTTGGTTGCCGAAGCCGACCCACGCGAGGTTGAGTTTGGCGTTGGCTCCGGCGACGGATTTGGCGAGGATGAGCGGTGCGACGAAGGGCGCGGCGAGTGCGGCGGCGGAATGCTTGAGGAAGCTGCGCCTAGACGGGTGGTTCAGTAGGGATGTGTGCATGGTGGTGGTTGAATGGTGGCTCGGTTTGCGATTCGCACGGCGAATCACGAACGTTCTGTTTACCCGAAAAACCCTGCAATCTTTCCTTTGCGAGAAAAAAATACCGACGCTCTCACTTGGCGGGCTTGCCGTGGTCCTTGCGGAGCACGATGGCGACGTCATTCGTCTGCGCCGGGCCTGGCGTGCTGCGGCCATCTGCCACGTATTTTTCCAACAATTTTGTCAATCGTTCGACGACGTCCGGGTGTGCGGCGGCTTGGTTGGTGAGTTCTCCGACGTCGCCGGACATGTCATAGAGCTGGGTGGTTTCGGCGGGATTGCCACCTTTGGACCAGCCGCCTGAACCGGCGCACAATTCGAGTTTCCATGGGCCTTGGCGGATGGCGAAGGCACCGTTGATGGAGTGGTAAACGATGGCCTCTCGCGGCGGCAGCGGGCTTTTTCCTAGCAGCACTGGAAGGATGCTCACGCTATCTTCGCCGGCAGTATCCGGCAGCTGGGTGCCCACAATCTCCGCGCAAGTGGCCATCAGGTCCGTCAGACAGATGGAATGATCACTGCGGGTGGCAGGTTGGATCTTGCCCGGCCAACGTGCGATGAATGGGATATGGTGGCCACCATCCCAGATGTCGGCCTTGTAGCCCCGGCGGTCCGCGCTCGGGTAGTGCCCCTGCTTCTCAAGCTTGTCCACACCGATGTACGGAGCACAACCGTTGTCGCTGGTGAACATAACCAATGTGTTGTCGGCAATCCCATTTTTGTCGATGGCTGCGAGCACTTCGCCCAGCGCCCAGTCGGTCTCCATCACAAAATCGCCGTAGTTGCCCAGTCCCGACTTTCCCTGCCATTCCTTGGTTGGCACCAGTGGCGTGTGGGGCGATGTGAGCGCCAGATAGAGGAAAAACGGCTGCTTGGCGGCGCTGCGCCGGGTGATGGATTCGCTGGCCTTGCGGGTGATCACCGGCAGCACATCGATTGCCTCAAAGTCCGGCGCGGCCGCCCCTCGCCGGCCCCAGGTTTTGGTGGCGGTGGGTTCCTGCGTGAAATGATCGTCTTCGATAAAGGCAAATGGCGGCATGTCCAACGAGGCACTGATCCCGAAAAATGAATCAAATCCGCGGCACAGCGGGCCGTCATCCAGCGCCTGGCTCAAATCCGGTTGCTGGCCTTGCTTGGCAAACGTCAGGCCGAGGTGCCACTTGCCAATGCAGTCACTCACATATCCGTGTTGCTTGAGCAGTGCAGGTACTGTCAGGCGCCCGTTGGCAATAAGTGGCGGGCTGTACCCATCCAAAACGCCAGTCTGGAGCCGCGAGCGCCAATTGTAGCGACCTGTGAGAATGCCGTAGCGCGTCGGCGTGCACACGGCTGAGCTGGAGTGGGCATCGGCGAAAGCCATCCCTTGCCCTGCCAGCCGATCCATGTTGGGAGTGGCAATCTTTCCGCGTTGCGGATTGAGGCACTGCACGTCGCCATAACCGAGGTCGTCACACAGGACGTACACGATATTCGGCAGGGGAGTGGGCGCTGGCTCGGCACACACGCCTCCTGGCGACGTGCACCACCAAATCCCGAAAACGAACCAGGCTGCTTGCAAAGGGTGAATTTTCAAAATGCGGTGATGCGGGTGACCGGGCTACTACCTGCGGCCGGTTCAGAACCTTTCATTTTTGCTAGAAGTTCCAGCCAATATTGGGCGAAATGGATGGGCTTTGCGAAGGCGCTCTCACCGATCTTCACGGTGTCAAGTTGGAAATGCGAGAAATTTTTGGATTGCTTTTCGCTTGCCAGTGATGGGCGGATCGTTCACAAACCCGTTCCGCCCGTTTGGGGTTGCGCACTTCAGCCGCAGCGCCCGGCGCGTCGAACCTCATCCCCCCACGCACGCCCCCCATGGAAAGCATCTCATCGCGCATCGCCAAGGTTAATCCGTCTCTCACCCTTGCCGTCACCAATCAGGCCAAGGCCATGATTGCCAAAGGCGAGGAAGTTTATGCCCTCGCCGGTGGCGAACCGGAGGTTGATACCCCCGACTTCATCAAGGCCGCCGCCATCCAGGCCATTCACGAAGGACGCACGAAATACACACCCTCTAGTGGGATCCCGGAATTGCGCGAGGCCATCGCCGCAAAATTGCTCGTGGACAACAATCTGGAGTTTGACCCGAAGCAGATTTGCCTGACGGCTGGAGCGAAGATGGCGTGTTTCAATGCGATTTTGGCGGTGGTGGAAGAAGGGGACGAGGTGATTATTCCCTCGCCGTACTGGGTTTCCTATCCGGAGATGGTGCGTCTGGCGGGCGGCGAGCCGATCATTGTTGAGACCCAGGAATCGACGGGCTGGAAGATGACGGCGCAGCAATTCGAGGAGGCGATGACCCCTGCGACCAAGATGGTTATTCTCAATTCGCCGGGCAATCCGACCGGAGCGGTTTACACTGCGCAGGAACTCCGCGAAATTGGTGAAATTGCGGTAGGAGAAGATATCGTCATCCTCTCCGATGAGATCTACGAAAAACTCATCTACGGCGAGGCCAAGCACGTCTCCATCGCCACCCTGAGCGATGCCATCCGCGACCTGACCATCACAGTGAACGGGTTTTCCAAATGCTATTCGATGACCGGCTGGCGGCTGGGATACACGGCGGCACCCAAGGCTCTGGCGGATGCGATTGACAAGATTCAGAATCACACGGTCTCCAATGCGACGAGTTTTGCGCAATACGGGGCGCTGGCTGCGCTGCAAGGCGATCAGACGTTTATTGAGGATTTGCGCGGGGAATATGACGTGAAGCGCCAATTCATGTTTGCCCGGCTCAAGGCCATCCCTAACATCCGGGTCGTCGAGCCTCAGGGCGCGTTCTATTTCTTTGTTTATACCGGCAACATGGGCCTCAAATCCCTCAACCTCTGCGATAAATTGCTGTCCCGTTACAAGGTGGCTGCAGTGCCGGGCGTTGCCTTTGGTTATGACGAGGGCATCCGCCTGAGTTATTGCACGACGCTGGACGTGCTTAACGAAGGCCTCACCCGCTTCGAGCAATTCTGCCGCGAACACTGAGAACTGAGACCTGTGCAGAGGATGAGAACCATGGCCAGTCCAAAGTGAAAAAGCGCCCAAGCTTACAGTTCCGATTCCTTTCCTGGATCAAAACTCCTGACCGATTTGTGAGCGAAATTCATCCTAATTAGAAATATGGAACAGATGTCGTAGGCGATTTGAACAAGTTGATAGATGCCTATTCACTTTATAATGGCCCCAAAAATTGCAATTTGGATATTTGATGGTTTCATGGGATTTCTTTTCTGACCGAACGTCAAGGTGTGGCACACGGCATTGAAGGCGCGGCGGTTGATTCGTGGTTGGAGTTGGTTGGTGTGAAAGAGAGCGTCCGACAAGGAAAAATGTGGGATGAAGGGAAAGTTGGCGGGATCTTTGGGATGTCGGCTTCTGCTCGGAGATTGGGAGGACTGGAGATCGTTGTCGCTTCCAGACCGAAGGTCGGACACGGAGTTTCGGGCACACTTGAAAAAATGCCATTGGCAGGGCGGCTCAAACCCGCTTGAATCCCGCTGCAAGGAATTCCACTCCGCCCTTCCAGCCATGTCCCAAGCCGTCATCGATCCCGAGGAAGTCCGCCGCTTCGCCGCAGAACTCAAACGATTCAATGGCGATCTGCGCGAACGCAGCGCTTCGCTGATGGCCCGCTTCACCGCTCTGGGTGATTCCTGGCAGGACCAGGAACAGGAGAAATTTTCCGGCGAATTCATCCAACTGATGAAAACGCTCAAGGCATTCCTCGAACTCTCCGAACGCCACACACCCTATCTGCTCCGCAAAGCCGAACGTATCCAACAATACCTCGACCAGCGCTAAGCACCGTCCGCCATGTCAAACCAAGCCAAGGTTTCCTCAATCGATGCGCTTGAAGCCTTTCGCGCCGAGTTGATCCATTATATCGAAAAAGCCCGCGTCGCCCTCGAAGACATGACCGGCGAGGCCCGCCGTACCCGCACTTGGCTCGATGTCGATCGCACCCAGCATTGGGGCGGCCAAATGAAAAAACTCACCAAGCTTCTCCATCAAGCCGAAGAGGAACTCTATAGCGCCAATCTGACAAACCCTCGCGCCGCCAACGCCATCCAAAAAATGGCCGTCGCCAGAATCCGCCTCAAACTCGACGAGGCCGAAGCCAAAATGCGCGTCACCAAACACTGGCGGCAAGTTTACGATAACCGCAGCGGCCCCCTGCTTCGCCAACTCGAACCCATGTTCTTCCGCGTCGGTCAGCAACTCCCCAAAGCCGTTCACTCGCTCGGCGAGTCCATCAAAGCCCTCCAGGCCTATGCCGAGGCCGGCCGCCCACAGCCCCGCCAGGCACCACCACCAAGCGATATCCCCTCACCCGTATCCCCACCATGAGTCTATCAGGCAGCAAGGGCCTCCTAACCGACGCTACCCGCCAACTCCAGACCCGTTGGTCGGATACCCGCAATGCGTGGCGCGACCACAAGGCCACCCAATTTGAGGAACTCTATCTAACCGACCTCTCGACCGCCGTCAACACCGCGCTTCGGGTCATCGACGAACTTGACCAATTGCTCCAAAAAATCCATGCCGACTGTGAATGACCCCATGACACCGGGCCGGGTATTGGCCCAGCTCCAGTCGGTAAAATCCGGCATTGCCACCACCCTTGCCAGCGAGAATGAACTGGCACAGGCCCGTGCCGCACGCATGACGGTTATCAGGCGCGCCAATAACCAGCGCGAGGAAATGGAGAGTGCCAAAACCGCCACCCGGCTCAGTGAGCTTGCCGGTGCCCATCGGCAGGCATTGGAGCGCGCCCAAGCATCTCTGGACGCCCGCTCCGCCTGGATCCAGAACGCCTATCACAATAGCCGCAATTCCCTCGCCGAGCGGCTGCAGGACCGCAAGGACCGCCGCATCGGTCACGTCCAAGGGCGGATTTTCCAAAACCGCAAATCGCGCAAAGAAGAACTCGCTCAAGCCACCGAGGCTCACCGGAAATTTCAAGAATTGCTAGTGGCTGACCGCTTTTTGCGCCACCAATTGCGGGACTCCGCCCTGCGATTGCTGCGCTCATTTCGGCTCTATCTGGGGCCACTTTTTCGCAGCCGCAAGGGGCCACCGAACGAGACAATCTCGACCACCGAGGCATCGGCCCTGCATGCCCAGTCCCTCGAACAACTCGAGGCATTGCGTGGTGCACTCGCCGCCATCGCCCGCCAGCCCCTGACCCGGTTTTTCCGCTGGGTTCCGCTGGGTGTGCTGGCCATAACTGCCGCCGCCATCCAAATCTGGCCCGTCTGGCGTGCCGCTGCCGAAATGAGCAGCATCCAATCGCAGCTGCTCGTCACCGAGGGTGGGCTGCTCGCCTTCTGGCTGTTAGCCCTGGCCATGGCGATCGTCCCGGCACGCCGCGCCGCTCGTCTGTTAGCGGCGGCACGCTCACTGGCGATCGCGGCGGAAAAAGCCTCCGCCGCCCGCGTCATGGCGCTGGCAGCAGATATTGAGGACAAGGAAAAACAACAGGGCGAGGACCTCAGTGAAACGTTCCGTGAATCCGGCACTGAGTGGCGCTCAAGCTTGCGCGACGGCCAACTGAAGCTCGAGCGCAAGGTCGCCCGCCTTCCCGCCAAACTCCAGCAACTCCACCAACGCAAACTTGCCAAGCTCAATCACTCTCACCAACTCGCCTCCCAACTCGCCAGTGACCAAGCCGCCGCTCTCACCGACGAGCGCAAGCTCGCCTTCGCCGAAGCCACCGCCTCCATCGATGCCGAGTTCAACGCCACCATCCAGACCTTGGCACCCCGCTGGCAGCACGACGTGTTGGAGACATGCGATGAGTTATCAGTGTTAGAAAATAACTCGCACCGCACCTTCCCCCTATGGTCTGCTGACACCTGTGCCAACTGGAGCCCGCCCGCCTCAGCTCCTGCCGCCGTGCGCATCGGCTCAATCCACATCGACCTCGCAAAAATCGCCGAGCGCTTGCCGACAGCAGCGCCACTCTCTCTAACGGGATCGGCGACCTTTGCCGTGCCCTTTACACTGGGTTTTCCCAATGATGGCTCAATTTTGATAGAAACGGCTGGGGATGCGGGGGCCGCTGCCACCAGCGTGATCAACTCGATCGCACTTCGGCTGTTAGCAAGTTTGCCGCCGGGCCGAGCCTCGTTTGTGTTCATTGATCCGGTGGGGTTGGGCCGCGACTTTGCCGGCCTGATGCACTTGGCGGATTATGAGGAAACGATGATTGCCCACCGGATTTGGACCCAGACCACCCAGATTGAGGAGCGTCTCTCAGAACTCAACGAACACATCGAAAAGGTCATTCAGATGTATCTTCGCAACGAGTTCGCCACCATCGCCGAATATAACGAACACGCCGGTACCATCGCCGAAAAATACCGCTTCCTCGTCGTCGCTAACTTTCCCGCCGCCTTCAGTGAAACCGCCGCCAAACGCCTGTTAGCCATCGCCTCCAGCGGTGCCCGCTGCGGTGTCCACCTGCTCATTCACCGCGACCTTCGCCAACCCGCGCCAGACCCAGCGCTGGACGACGAGTTGCGCCGGGCCTGCCTGCGCGTCGCCCTTGATGGCCACTCGGCCAAATTGTTGGATTGGCCGCCCGGTGCCAACACCGTCGTCTTTGACGCGCCACCCACCGACCAGGACGCCACCACCCTCATCCACCGCATCGGCCGCGCCAGCATCGACTCTAACCGCGTCGAGGTCCCCTTCGCCCACATCGCTCCCACCACCAGCGAATTTTGGCAGTCCGACACCACCGCCGAACTGCGCGTGCCCATCGGCCGCACCGGTGCTAAAAAACTCCAACTGCTAGCCATCGGCAAGGGCACCCGCCAACACATGCTGGTGGCCGGCAAAACCGGCTCCGGCAAGTCCACCCTCTTTCACGTCATCATCACAAACCTCGCCCTGTGGTGCAGCCCCGAACAGGTCGAATTCTATCTGGTCGATTTTAAAAAGGGCGTCGAGTTCAAGTGTTATGCCTCAAAACACCTGCCGCATGCCCGCGTCGTCGCCATCGAGAGCGACCGCGAATTTGCCCTCAGCGTGTTGCAGCGCGTCGATTCCGAGTTGAAGCACCGCGGCGAATTGTTCCGCCGCGCCGGTGCTCAGGACCTGTCGGGTTATAAATTGACCGTCGGCTCACAACCGATGCCCCGCACGTTGTTGCTCATCGACGAGTTTCAGGAATTCTTCACCGAAGACGACGCGGTGGCTCAGGAGGCATCGCTATTGTTAGATCGAATCGTCCGTCAAGGCCGCGCCTTTGGCATTCACGTCATTCTCGGTTCGCAAACCCTCGGCGGCGCATACACCCTCGCTCGCGCCACCCTCGGACAAATGGTCATCCGCGTCGCCCTGCAATGCAACGAGGCCGACGCCCACCTCATCATGGACGACGATAACCCGGCACCCCGCTTGTTGACGCGGCCCGGTGAGGGCATCTATAACGACCAATCCGGCTCGCTTGCCGCCAACAGCCCGTTCCAAATCGTCTGGCTGCCGGAGGCCGAGCGCGATGCCAGGTTGGATCAAATCAACGCCTTCGCCACCCGCAGCGGCGAGCCGGTGCCCACCCCGATTGTGTTTGAAGGCAACGCGCCGGCTGAAGTGCGCGACAACGCCGAACTCGCCGCCGCCTTGAGCCAGCAGCGCCCCACCACCCGCCCGGCCACCGCCCGTGCATGGCTTGGCGCGCCCAATTCTATCAAGGGACCCACCGCTGCGCTGTTCCAACGCCAGAGCGGCAGCCACCTGCTCATCACCGGCCAATCGACCGAGCGTACCATCACTCTGGCCGGCATCGCCCTGCTTTCGCTCGCCGCCCAATACCCGCCTGACGCCGCAGAATTTGTCATCCTCGACCCCCACGACCCGGCCTCGGACACCGCCAGTCTCTTCCAACGCCTCGCCGCCATCCTGCCCCACAGCATCCGCATCGCCAGCCCGGCCGAGGCCCCCGCACTCCTATCCGAACTGGCGGCCACCCTCGACGCCCGCGCCGCCACCTCCGGCCGCGACGCCCCGGAAGTCTTCCTCATCATCCACGACCTCCAACGCTTTAAGGCACTGCGCCCAGACGACGACTTCCGCTTCTCCCTCGACGACGACGCCAGCACCAGCATCAACCCCGCCCAAGCGTTCGCCAATCTCTTGAACGAAGGCGGCCCGACCGGTATCCACGTCATCGCCGCCATCGACACTTGGAACAACGTCAGTCGCTGGATCCCAAGGAAATTGTTAGGTGAATTTGAGATGCGGGTTCTCTTCCAAATGAGCATCAACGACTCCTCCAATCTGATCGATTCGCCTGCCGCCTCCACTCTCGGCATGCACCGCGCGCTTTTCCACAACGAGCATTACGGCACCCTCGAAACATTCCGCCCCTACGCCATGCCCGATGCTGACTGGTTAGAAAAACTCGCCGCCGCCTTTGCATAAGGCGTGCCGGTGTGGACTGGGTGTGGACAGCACCGGCAACCACCTCGCCGCTATCCTTCCGCTAAATTGACAGTCTTGGGCGGGTCAACGGTTATTCCATGCTTGATCTCATACGTGACAAAAAATTGCCCGTACTCCTCAGATGGGAGCACGGGCGAGTTTGGCTTGGTGGTGCAGAGATGCCGCTGAAGGCCGTCAAGAGTCGTTTGCCTCGCACCTGACGAGGCAAACGATCACTGCTACTTGGTAGTTTTTGGCGGTTTGGGAGCGGTGGTGCTGGGCTTGGTATCGGCCGGTTTAGTGGGTTTGGAATCGGTAGGCTTGGAATCGGTAGGCTTGGACCCTTCGGGCTTGGGGTCGGTCGGCTTGCCTGATTTGATGGCCTCCAGGTCTTGCTGGCCTTTGGCGCGTTGTTTGTCGTCGAATTTTGCAGCGAGGTCGCTTGCGAATTTTTTAGCGGTTTCTTCGCCGCGTTCTGCGGCGAGAGTGGCCAGAGCCCATGCCTTGGGTAAGTCGGCGGTCACGCCGCTGCCCTTGGAGAGAAGGCGAGCGAGGGCGAGGGTGGCGCCGGCATGGCCTTGGTTGGCGGCGAGAGAGTAGAGTTGGCCGGCATTGGCGATATTTTGGGGGACGCCGGCACCTTGTTCGAAGAGAGCTCCGAGGTTGTTTTGGGCGAGAGCCATGCCGCCTTGGGCGGCGCGGGTGAGCCAAGCGACGCCGGCAGGGGCGTCGGCGGTGGCGAGTTTGCCGGAGAGATAGAGCAGGCCGAGTTCATTTTGGGCCTCAGGCAGGCCGCCGGTGGCGGCGGCGAGCAGGTGGCCATAGCCGAGTAGCATGTCGGGTTTTTCAGCTGATAGGCCCTTGACGGCCAGTCGGTAGTGGGCAGTGGGGTTGCCGGCTTTGGCGGCGTTTTCGAGTAAACTGGCACCACGCGCGGGATCCTTGTCAGTGCCCTTGCCTTCGGTGTAGGCGTCGGCGGCCCGGAGGATGCAATCGACTTGGCCGGCGTCTTTGCCGCGTTCGTAGAGGACGAGGGCGGCTTTGGGATCCTTCTTGACGTTTTCCTCGAAGTCGCCGAGGGCGAGGAAGGCGGAATATTCTTTGGCGTCGATAGCCTTTTTCAGCCAATCACGGCCCTCTTTTTCGTTGCGGTTGTCTTTGTCGCCGTTGAGAAGGCGGGAGCCAAGGGCTGCCATGGAGGGAGCATCGCCCAGACCGGCGGCCTTGGTGTAGTAACCAAGGGCTTTCTTTGGGTCTTTTTTATCGGTGAAGCCGAATACGCCTTCATGCAGGCGGGCCAGCAGCAGCAGGGATGGGATGTCCCCGGCGGTGGCGGCAGAGGTCCACCAAGTGACGGTTTTATCGAAGTCGGGCTCTTTGGAGAGGCGGCCGCGCAGATAGGCCTCGCCGAGGATGCGTCCGGCCACTGCTGGATCGTCCTTGGAGGCTTTTTCGAGGGCTTCTCGGGCTTGGCTGCGTTCGGCTTCGTCCTCGGAGGCCAGGAGGATGAACGAGAGGCGGTAGATGGAATCCTTGTGGCCGGTGGCTGCGGCTTTGCGGTAGTTCTCTACGGCCAATTCGCGGGATGCTTCAAGGCCCTGGCCGGTTTCATAGGCATAGCCCATCAGATAGATTGCATCGGCGTTGCCTTTCTCAGCGAGGGGCTTGGCGAGTTCGATGGCCTTGGCGAGGCGGCCTTCACGAAAGGCAGTGAGGGCTTCCTTGGCTGGGCTATCAGCTTCGTTGGAGAGCGCCTCGGTGCCTCCAGCCGGGAGGGATACGGCAGCTGGGAGCTGTGCGGCTAGGAGGATGGAGCAAAACGACAACAACGGTAACTTCGTGAGCATGGCGGGAGGATAAAAGAGCTCTAATGCCTAGGCAAGCGGGAAATTGGACTTTTGGGAGCCAACGGTATTAGGCGAAGCGCTGGTGGAGATCATCGATGCACTGGTCGAGGAGGGCTTCGTCGATGTGGTGGACGTTGATGCCGACCCCGATGTCCTGCAAGAGAAGGATGGTGAGTTGGCCGCCGAGATGTTCGCGGAATTCATCTAGGCCCGCGTGGACCAAGCGGCGGCCGGACTCGTCGCGCCACTCGAGGGCCGGGTGATAAGTCGTGAGTTGGAGCGCATCGAGCACCCGAAGGATGCGCTCTGCGGCGGTGGCGCTGAGGTGGCCGGCGCGGAGGGAATAGAGGGTGTCGAGGGCCAGACCTATCGCCACGGCGGGGGCGTGCGGCAGTTGGTAACCGGTGAGGCTCTCGAGTTTGTGGGCTGCCCAGTGGCCGAAATCCAGGGGGCGGCTCGAGCCGGATTCGAAGGCGTCGCCACTGCTGGCGATATGGCGTGCATGAAGCAGGGCGGAGCGTTCGACGCAGGTTTCGAGGCAAGTTGGCTCGAGCGCGGCGAGTGCGGGCAAATGGGATTCGATCCAAGAGAAGAAGTCCGGATCTTTGACCAAGGCAACCTTGAGAGCCTCGATGAAACCGGCGCGGCAGTTGGCCGGATCTTGGCTGCTGAGGAACTCGAAATCATTGATAACCGCAAACGGCACCGCAAAGCTGCCAATCCAGTTTTTTTTGCCATAACCATTGATGGCGCATTTCACCCCGACACCACTATCGTCTTGGGACAAGGTGGTGGTGGGGAAACGCAACAGTCGCACGCCGCGGTGGGCGGTGGCTGCGGCAAAGCCGACGGCGTCGAGGAACGCGCCGCCGCCAATGGCCAGAGCGTAGGAATGGCGGTCGATGTGGGCTTGGTCCAGTGTTTCCCAGACTCGGCGCACCAATGATTCATCGGCCTTGGCCGCCTCGCCTCCGGGGAGGACTGTGGTGCCACGAAAATTCAGTGGGAGTCCTGCGAAGTAGGTTTCCACAGCGGCGGTGAGGCCGGGCCAGGCGGCGGCGACGGCATGCTCGATGAAGGCGCAGGCGCGGCGGCCACCGCCTTCGTGGAGGATGTCGGCGAGCAAGGGGTTTTCGGGGGCGAAGGCATTTCGCGTGAAAACGATGCGGTGGGTGAAAACGACGGGGATTTCGAAATTATAGCGGGACATCAGCGCGGGACAGAGGTAACGATGTTTGCGGCATTGCGCCATTGTTTCTTTGAGCCATTTTACCGAAATTATGTCAGATCCAGAGAAACTATTCGAAACTCGTTGGCTGGCCCTCTATCGGAGAGGTCGCTGGGATTACGTGTGCCGCCCCCAGTCGGATGCCGCTGTGGGCATCCTGGCCATCACCCCGGAGCATGAAATTGTGTTGGTCGAGCAATTTCGCATTCCAGTGCAGCGGCGGGTCATCGAGATACCAGCGGGCCTGGTCGGCGACGAGCCCGAATTTTGCGGTGAATCATTGGCTGAGACGGCGCGGCGCGAGTTGCTGGAGGAAACCGGCTACCGGGCGGAGTCGGTCACGGAATTGCTGAGCACACCGACTTCAGCGGGGATGACGTCTGAGTTTTTGCACTTATTTCATGCCACCGGGCTGAGCCGGGAGCATGCTGGCGGCGGCACAGCAGGGGAAGACATCATCGTCCACCTGGTACCCCTTGCCGGGCTTCGCCCGTGGCTGGCCTGCCGGGAGGCCGAGGGCCAGGTCATTGATTTCAAGATATGTGCGGCCTTGTGGTTGGCGGGTTTGTGAGCGAGAGAGATTACTTGGCGATGTGGTACAGGTGGGAGTTGCCGCGAAGGAACAAGGAGCCATCGACGGCGGCGGGCGAAGCGACGCAGCCTTCATCGAGGCGGTTGACGGCGAGGGGTTTTGCGGTGTGGCCAGCGGCTAGAATGGTTGTCTTGCCGCGTTGGTCAAAGCAGTAGATTCGTCCGGCGGAGACGACGGGTGAGGCAGCAAATTGTCCGCCGAGGTGCTGTTGCCAAGCGGTTTTGCCGCTGGCGGCATCGAGGCAGGTGAATGCACCGTCGTCTTGCAGGAGGTAGAGGCAGGCAGCGACAAGGACCGGGGATGTTTTTCGCGGCACATCTTCCGTGTGTTTCCAAGCGATGTGGGATTGGGATACGTCGCCATGGCCGTTTGGGCGCATCGCCCAGACCTCGGTTTGGCTGAAACCGGTGCTAAAAAACACGAGACCTTCGCCCTGGAGCGGGCGGAAGACTGCTGAGTCGCCTTCATGGAGGACCTTCCAGAGTTCTTCGCCGGTGTTCGGGTTGTAGGCGTAGGCGGCGTGGGATGCAGGGCTGAACAATTGGGGTTGGCCCGCCACATCGATGATGATGGGAGTGCAATGGCCTTTGCGCATCAAGGGAGTGGGCAGGCCGCTCAAGTCCTGAGAGCGATTGCTCGTCCAGACGGTCTTGCCGGTGGTTTTGTCCAAGGCCACAAGAAACTGGACGTCCCCGCCTGCGAAGTCGAGGATGAGTAAATTCCCAAATAGAATGGGAGATGACGCCGGGCCTTGCATGTGCTTGCAATGCAGGTCGGTGTGTTCCCAGAGTTTTCGTCCGTTGGCCGTATCGAGGCAGGCGGTGCCGTAGGTGCCGAAGTGCACATAGATGCGGCCATCCTCGATCACCGCCGTGGGAGTGGCATAAGTATTGAGCGAGTTGATCGCCTCCGGCTTGTCCACTTCGAAAACCAAGACGTCGTGAATGATTCGTCCGCTGGCCCTGTCGCAGCAAACCGCGAAGAGGCGCTTGCCGTCCTCGGTGCCTGTCGTCACCCAGACTTGCTCACCCCAAATCACGGGCGAAGAGTGGCCGAGGTCATGGATGAGCGTCTTCCAACGCATGTTTTCGGTCTCGCTCCACGTTAGCGGCAAATCCCCTCCCACCGCGCAGCCATCGGCTGTCGGTCCGCGAAATTGGGGCCAGTTAGACGCATGGCCGATGCCAATGAGCAGCAGCGCCAAACCTGCCAGAATGCAAGGGGCGGAAAGCCAAGGCCGCCTCATTCCTTGGATCAAGGGGATTGTTGAAAAGCGGAAGGGATTGTTAGCTGGCATGGGAATGTTGGCAGGCGGGCGTATGGCAGCCGGGCTAGCTGCTAGAGGAGGGCGGAGCGGAGATCGTCGGCCGCGTTGCTGGCTCTGACCGGGAGGGGGGGCTGGAGCGCGGCTTGGCCGTTAGGCGCAGGGAGAAACCCGAAATCGTCCTCGGCTGGAGGGAGGAATCCGAAGTCGTCGTCGGAGGGAGGGAGGAATCCGAAGTCGTCGTACGGTGCTTGGGGGACGGGGATGGATGGCTCGTTGGGCGGGGTGGGGGACGCCGCTTTGTCGGTGGGAAATGGGGGGGGTATTGGCAGTGGGGGAGATCGGAAGAGCACACGTCTGAACTCCAGTCACATTACTCGATCTCGTATGCCGTCT